>NZ_JBIRTN010000021.1:0-162192 GCF_044334705.1 Streptomyces sp. NPDC020731 | reverse complement strand
GCCCCCCGGTCTACTCACCAAGTCCCACATTACCGGGGATTTTCAACTTACCCACTAAACACCGGGGTCCCGCGGTGATGACGCACGGAGCGGTGCGGCGCCCCCTCGCACAGGGGGCGCCGCACCGCGAGGGCCCGCCGGCTCAGCTCAGCGTCTGTATGGACGTCGGCTCGTACGGCGCCAGCTCGTCGAAACGGCCGGCCAGCACCTTGGCCGCCCAGTTCGGGTCCTGGAGCAGCGCTCGGCCCACGGCGACGAGGTCGAACTCGTCCCGCTCCATCCGGTCGAGCAGGTCGTCGATGCTGCCGAGCTCGGCACCCTCCCCCTGGAAGGCCTTGAGGAACTCGCCGTTCAGACCGACGGAGCCGACGGTGATGGCGGGCCTGCCGGTCAGCTTCTTCGTCCAGCCGGCCAGGTTGAGGTCGGAGTCCTCGAACTCCGGGAGCCAGTAGCGGCGCGTGGACGCGTGGAAGGCGTCGACACCGGCCGCGGCGAGCGGGGCGAGGATCGCCTCCAGCTCCTGGGGCGTCTCGGCGAGCCGGGCGTCGTAGGCGTCCTGCTTCCACTGCGAGTAGCGGAAGATCACCGGGAACTCGGGCGACACGGCCGCCCGCACCGCCGCCACGATCTCCGCCGCGAACGTCGCACGGGCCACCGGGTCACCGCCGTAGGCGTCGGTGCGGCGGTTGGTGCCGGACCACAGGAACTGGTCGATGAGGTAACCGTGGGCGCCGTGCAGCTCCACGCCGTCGAAGCCGATCCGCTCGGCGTCGGCGGCCGCCCGGGCGAACGCGGCGACGACGGCGTCGATGTCGCCCTGCGTCATCGCCTTGCCCTTGCCCTCGGTGCCGTCCGTGCGCACCCCGGACGGACCGACCGCCGGAGCCTCCGGGTACGGCGCCTGGCCCTGCTCGCGGACCATGCCGATGTGCCAGAGCTGCGGCACGATCGTGCCGCCCGCCGCATGCACCGCCTCGGCGACCTCCGCCCAGCCCGCGAGCTGCTCCTCCCCGTGGAACCGCGGCACCCGGTCGCTCAGCCCGGCCGACTCGTGCCCCACGTACGTCCCCTCGGTGACGATCAGCCCGACCCCGGCGGCGGCACGACGGGAGTAGTACGACACCACGTCCTCGCCGGGAACGCCGCCCGGCGAGAACATCCGGGTCATCGGCGCCATGGCGATGCGGTTGGGGACGGTCAGGCCGTTGATCGTGACGGGCCGGGAGAGGATCCCGGCGGCTCGGGCGGCGGCGTCCGGGGAGGTGACGGTCACGTGGGGCTCCTCTGCTTCGAATACCAGTTGGTATGTGCGCATGCATTAAATGCACGTTCAGCACCAACCGGGAAGCAGGGGGAGGCATTCCCTCTCGGGCCCAGGTGTGACTCCGGTCACGAAACGCCATCGGGGCACGGTCACCCGACGAGGACACGCCTCCTGCGCTTCGGCCTGTACGCGGACGGGGAAGGGCCGGCGCGGGTCGGCGCGCTCGTCGACGGGGCCGCGGCGGCGCCCGGCTCGTCGGACGGACCGTCCTGCGCACCCTGCCGGGGAGCGGGATGACGACCGCCGACCCCTACGGCCTCCTGGCGGAACAGTGGGCCCGGGAGCATCCGGGCCGGAGCAGCGGCGCACGGGAACCGGTCGAGCCGCGCGTCCGCCCGGTGTGTTCCCTGCGGTCCTGGCGGGCGATCCGCAAGGCGGTGCTGCGGGGCCTGTGCCCGCAGGGCGCGGCACCGCACACCTGCCGCGTCCCCCGGCGCGCCGCCCGATCCCGCCCGCCCGGAGCCCGGGCTCCGAGCCCCGGCGAGCCCGAGGACGGCCGCTGCCGGCGGTCTCCGTCCACTCGTGGGGAACCGCCATCGTGCTCCCCTCCCCCGTGGACATCACCCTCGGCACGGAGGAACTCGAGAACCGCGCGGACCGACCCCGCACACGCCCGAGGGCGGCACCCCCTGCCGGAACAGGGTGTGCCGCCCTCGGTCACGCGACGGACGGATCCGATCCCCGAAGGGATCAGAAGTCCATGTCACCGCCCGGCATGCCGCCGCCGGCCGGGGCCGCGTTCTTCTCCGGCTTGTCGGCGATGACGGCCTCGGTGGTGAGGAACAGCGCGGCGATCGACGCGGCGTTCTGCAGCGCGGAGCGCGTCACCTTCGCCGGGTCGATGATGCCCTCGGCGATCATGTCGACGTACTCGCCGGTCGCGGCGTTCAGGCCGTGGCCGACCTGAAGGTTGCGGACCTTCTCCACGACGACGCCGCCCTCGAGACCACCGTTGACGGCGATCTGCTTGAGCGGGGCCTCCAGGGCGAGCTTCACGGCGTTGGCGCCGGTCGCCTCGTCACCCTCGAGCTCCAGCTTCTCGAAGACCTGGGAGGCCTGCAGCAGGGCCACGCCACCACCGGCGACGATGCCCTCCTCGACGGCCGCCTTGGCGTTGCGCACGGCGTCCTCGATGCGGTGCTTGCGCTCCTTGAGCTCCACCTCGGTGGCGGCACCGGCCTTGATGACCGCGACACCGCCGGCGAGCTTCGCCAGGCGCTCCTGCAGCTTCTCGCGGTCGTAGTCCGAGTCGCTGTTCTCGATCTCGGCGCGGATCTGGTTCACGCGGCCCTGGACCTGGTCGGCCGAGCCGGCACCGTCGACGATGGTGGTCTCGTCCTTGGTGATGACGACCTTGCGGGCCTTGCCCAGCAGGTCGAGCGAGGCGTTCTCCAGCTTGAGGCCGACCTCCTCGGAGATGACCTCGCCGCCCGTGAGGATGGCGATGTCGCCGAGCATGGCCTTGCGGCGGTCGCCGAAGCCCGGGGCCTTGACCGCGACGGACTTGAAGGTGCCGCGGATCTTGTTGACGACCAGGGTCGACAGGGCCTCGCCCTCGACGTCCTCGGCGATGATCAGCAGCGGCTTGCCGCCCTGCATGACCTTCTCCAGGAGCGGGAGCAGGTCCTTGACGTTGGAGACCTTGGAGTTCGCGATCAGGATGTACGGGTCGTCGAGGACGGCCTCCATACGCTCCATGTCGGTGGCGAAGTACGCCGAGATGTAGCCCTTGTCGAAGCGCATACCCTCGGTGAGCTCCAGCTCCAGACCGAAGGTCTGGGACTCCTCGACGGTGATGACGCCTTCCTTGCCGACCTTGTCCATGGCCTCGGCGATGAGCTCGCCGATCTGGGTGTCGGCGGCGGAGATGGAGGCCGTGGAGGCGATCTGCTCCTTGGTCTCGACGTCCTTCGCCTGCTCCAGCAGGGCGCCGGAGACGGCCTCGACGGCCTTCTCGATGCCGCGCTTGAGGGCCATCGGGTTGGCGCCGGCGGCTACGTTGCGCAGGCCCTCCTTGACCAGGGCCTGGGCGAGAACGGTCGCGGTGGTCGTACCGTCACCGGCGACGTCGTCCGTCTTCTTGGCGACTTCCTTGACCAGCTCGGCGCCGATCTTCTCGTACGGGTCCTCGAGCTCGATCTCCTTGGCGATGGACACACCATCGTTGGTGATCGTGGGGGCGCCCCACTTCTTCTCGAGGACGACGTTGCGGCCCTTGGGGCCGAGCGTCACCTTGACGGCGTCCGCGAGCTGGTTCATGCCGCGCTCGAGGCCGCGCCGCGCCTCCTCGTCGAACGCGATGATCTTGGCCATGTGAAGTGGTCCCTCCAGGACTGGGGGTGATTCCTTCGGACCGCGCCCGCGCCCGCGACGGACGGCTCGCCAGCCCTGTGGTTCCTTGCCCCACACGGCCCGCGGGCCTCACCGACCCGGTCCTTCGTTGTCACTCTCACCTTCAGAGTGCTAACGCCAATGATTAGCACTCGACCCATGCGAGTGCAAGCGCCCATGGGGAGTACACGGGTGCGCTCAGCCGCACGCGAACACGGCGAAGGGCCCGCACCCCAGGAGGTACGGGCCCTTCGTCAGCAGAAGATGCTTGCGGCTGGCAGCGCGTTCAGGCGCTGAGACGAACCATGTCGGCCTGCGGGCCCTTCTGACCCTGCGAGATCTCGAACTCGACTCGCTGGCCTTCTTCGAGGGTGCGGTAGCCGTCCATCTGGATCGCGCTGTAGTGGACGAAAACATCCGCACCACCGTCGACCGCGATGAAGCCGTACCCCTTCTCCGCGTTGAACCACTTGACGGTGCCCTGAGCCATGCCTAACTCCCCTATTACTGGCCCTTGCACAGATCCGCACTTCGCGGATCCGGGTCAGACCTCACCCCCCAACGGTTGGGGGCGTGCGCCGGAACGCGTCGACCGCGGCTGAATGTATCTGTCCAACTGCCGTCTGCAACAGGTCAATCGGACGAGAAATCTGGACGACGCCGGTCCGGAATGTGGCGAGAATTCGCCTGAATCCGGGGCAAGTCGGGCCACGCAAAGGTCACAAATGCCGCGAAGGGTGCCCACACTTTGGCTACATCCAGTCGGGCCCGCGGCAGGAATTCAGTGTTTCCGATCAGCGGATCGGGAGCGCGTTCCCCAACTCTATCGCGCTCAATCCCATGGAATTGCCCCCTCCGCTTCTCTCACGGAGGGGGCAATGTCCTCAACACTCGGTAACCGTCATTACCGAAGGTAATGATCAGCCGCCGGCCACCGCCGGAATGATCGACACGCCGGCCCCGTCCGGGGTGGCCGTCCCGAGCCCCTGCTCGAACCGCACGTCGTCGTCATTGACGTAGACATTCACGAACCGCCGCAGCTTGCCCTGGTCGTCCAGCACCCGGGCGGCGATGCCCGTGTGGTTCTTCTCCAGGTCCTCGATGACCTGGCCGAGAGTCGCACCCTCGGCACTCACCTCGGCCTGCCCGCCGGTGTAGGTACGCAGGATGGTAGGGATCCGAACAGTAACGCTCACAACAAACCTCCGGTCGGGTGACTTACCGGGGACGCGGGGAGCCGTGCGATCAGCCCCCACCGGCCCGCGGACGAAAACGGTGGAGCAGCCCCTAGACGAGCCCGGCCTCACGGAACGACTCCAGGCTGGGACGGATCGTCGCCGTGAGCCCCGTACCGGCCACCGCGTCCAGCGTCTTCAGACCGTCCCCGGTGTTGAGCACGACGGTGGTCAGGGACGGGTCGAGCGCCCCGCTCCCGAGAAGCTTCTTGGCGACCCCCACGGTCACCCCGCCGGCGGTCTCCGCGAAGATCCCCTCCGTGCGCGCGAGCAGCTTGATCGCGTCGACGATCTGCTCGTCGTTCACGTCCTCCACGGCCCCGCCCGTCCGACGGGCGATGTCCAGCACGTACGGTCCGTCCGCCGGGTTCCCGATCGCCAGCGACTTGGCGATCGTGTCCGGCTTCTGCGGACGTACGACGTCGTGGCCCGCCTTGTACGCGGTGGACACCGGCGAACAGCCCTCGGCCTGCGCGCCGAAGATCTTGTACGGCCTGTCCTCGACCAGCCCGAGCTCGATCAGCTCCCGCAGCCCCTTGTCGATCTTCGTGAGCTGCGAGCCGGAGGCGATCGGGATCACGAGCTGGTCCGGCAGCCGCCACCCCAGCTGCTCGCAGATCTCGTACGCGAGGGTCTTCGACCCCTCGGCGTAGTACGGCCGCAGGTTGACGTTGACGAAGCCCCAGCCCTCGCCGGCCGGGTCGCCGATCAGCTCGGAGCAGAAGCGGTTCACGTCGTCGTAGTTGCCCTCGATGCCGACGAGCTCGCCGCCGTAGACGGCGGCCATGACGACCTTGCCCTGCTCCAGGTCGTGCGGGATGAACACGCAGGACCGGAATCCGGCGCGGGCCGCGGCGGCGCCCACCGCGCCGGCGAGGTTGCCGGTGGAGGAGCAGGAGAGGGTGGTGAAGCCGAAGGCGCGGGCGGCCTCGATGGCCTGGGCGACGACGCGGTCCTTGAAGGAGTGCGTCGGGTTGCCCGAGTCGTCCTTGACGAACAGCTTGCCGGCGTCGACGCCCAGCTCACGCGCGAGGTTGTCGGCCTGGACGAGCTTGGTCCAGCCGGGGTTGATGTTCGGCTTGGTCGCCACGTCCGCCGGGACGGGCAGCAGCGGCGCGTAGCGCCAGATGTTCGCGGGTCCCGCTTCGATCCGCTTGCGGAGCTCCTCGGTGTCGTGGGCCGAGAAGTCGTACGCGATCTCCAGCGGGCCGAAACACTCCTCGCAGGCGAAGACCGGGCCGAGGGGGACGCGGTGACCGCATTCGCGACAGGACAGCGCTGCGGCGGGGCCCAGGTCTACGGAGGTGGCGGCGGAGGAATCGGTGGTGCTTGCAACGGTCTGCACAGCCATGGAGGCGAGGCCCTTTCTCCTCATCTTCCTCACGACGCATCTCGCCGTGAGACGGATTTGGCACCTTCCCTAGCCGGGAGCCTCGCCACGTCCGTGTGACAAGAACCGACTGGAGGGTTGCCGGGGCTTCATCGGGCCGTATCCCTCTGCCCCTCTGGATGAGCGGTGTTCAGTTGTCGTCCGCGCGGTGACCCCGGCATGCGGTGGTCATCGGCGTTGTTCAAGACTGTAACCGAAGGCCTGCAGGGTGGAGACAGTCGTCCGAACCGCGAGATGGATCACAGGCCAGTGAGGAGCCCGGGACCGTGCTGGAAGAAGTCGAGCGCTGGCTGACCGACCGCGCCTGGTCCGTGGCCGACCGCCCGCTCCACCGGATCCTGGCGGCCAAGCGTGCCACGGGACAGACGGTGAGCGTGGTACTGCCCGCGCTCAACGAGGAGGCGACGGTCGGCGACATCGTGTCCGCCGTCCGGCACGACCTGATGCTCCGGGTGCCGCTGGTCGACGAGGTGGTGGTGGTCGACTCGGGTTCGACCGACCGCACGGCCGAGGTGGCGGCGGCGGCGGGCGCGACGGTGGTGCACCGGGACGCGATCCTGCCCCGGATACCGGCGGTGCCCGGCAAGGGCGAGGTGCTGTGGCGTTCGCTGCTGGTCACGTCCGGGGACGTCGTGTGCTTCGTCGACGCGGATCTGCGGGAGTTCTCCTCCGACTTCGTCTCCGGCATCGTCGGCCCGCTGCTCACCGAACCGGACGTACAGCTGGTCAAGGCCATGTACGACCGCCCGCTCGGCTCTGCGGCCGGTCAGGGCGGCCGGGTGACGGAGCTGATGGCCCGCCCGCTGCTGAACATGCACTGGCCCCAGCTGGCCGGCTTCGTCCAGCCGCTCGGCGGTGAGTACGCGGCCCGCCGCGGCCTCCTCGAACAGCTCCCGTTCCCGGTCGGGTACGGCGTCGAGCTCGGCATGCTGGTCGACGCCCTGCACCTGGTGGGCCTGGACGCGCTCGCCCAGGTCGACGTCGGCGTCCGCGTCCACCGCCACCAGGACGGTCAGGCCCTCGGCCGGATGGCCGCCGCCATCTACCGCACCGCCCAGCTCCGCCTGGCCCGCGGCCATCTGGTCCGCCCGTCCCTGACCCAGTTCGAGCGCACCGGTGACAGCTTCGAACCCCGCACGTACTCCGTCGACACGGAGGAACGGCCGCCGATGGCGGAGATCGCGGAGTACCGGGCACGACGGGTGGCCTGACCCGTATACGGCCGATCCGTGCGTTTGAGGCCCCTGGGACCGGGCTAGGTTGACGCGTATGGCTGTCACGCAGGGTGCTCAGGTGCTGGTCGCGTCGAATCGCGGGCCCGTCTCGTACACGGTGGAGGACGACGGTTCGCTGCGGGACAAGCGGGGTGGTGGCGGGCTGGTGTCCGGGTTGTCGGCGATCGGGCCGGAAGCGGGGGCGCTGTGGGTGTGCTCGGCGCTGTCCGACGGTGACCGGGAGGCCGTGCGGCGCGGGGTCGGCGAGGACGGCGTGCGCATGCTGGACGTCCCGGCGGACGTGCACGCGGACGCGTACAACGGGATCGCCAACTCGGTGCTGTGGTTCGTGCACCACATGCTGTACCAGACGCCGCTGGAGCCGGTCTTCGACGCGGAGTTCCGCCGTCAGTGGGCGTCGTACGAGGCCTACAACCGGGCGTTCGCCGAGGCGCTGGCCGAGGAGGCGGCGCGGGGCGCGGCGGTACTGGTGCAGGACTACCACCTCACGCTGGTCCCCGGGATGCTCCGCGAGCTCCGCCCCGACCTGCGCATCGCGCACTTCTCGCACACGCCGTGGGCACCCCCCGAGTACTTCGCGATGCTGCCGGACGACATCGCGCGGCAGGTGCTGCGCGGGATGCTGGGCGCCGACCGGCTGGGTTTCCTCACCCACCGCTGGGCGGACGCGTTCACCGCGTGCTGCGAGCGCTTCGCGGACGGGCTCGGCGACACGGCGGTGGGGGTGCACGGGCTCGGGGCCGACGCGGACTTCCTGCGCGCCCGCGCCCACGAGGCGGACGTCGAGGAGCGGATCGCCGCGCTCCGGGAGGAGATCGGTGCGGGGCGCCGGACGATCGTCCGGGTCGACAGGACCGAGCTGTCGAAGAACATCGTGCGGGGCCTGCTGGCGTACCGGCAGCTCCTGGACGATCACCCCGAGTGGCGCGAGCGCGTCGTGCACGTCGCGTTCGCCTACCCCTCCCGGCAGGATCTCGCCGTGTACCGCGACTACACCGCCGAGGTGCGGCGGGTCGCCGAGGAGATCAACGAGCGGTACGGCACACCGGGCTGGCGGCCGGTCGTCCTGCACGTCAAGGACGACTTCGCCCGCTCTCTCGCCGCGTACCGGCTGGCGGACGTGGCGCTGGTCAACCCGATCCGTGACGGCATGAACCTGGTCGCCAAGGAGGTCCCGGTCGTCTCCGACACCGGCTGCGCGCTGGTGCTGTCGCGGGAGGCGGGCGCCCACGAGGAGCTGGGCGAGGACGCGCTCACGGTCAACCCGTACGACGTCGTCGAGACCGCCGGCGCCCTGCACGAGGCCCTGACCATGAGCCCGGACGAACGCACCGAGCGCTCCAAGCGCCTGGCGGCGGCGGCGACCGCGCTGCCCCCGGCGCGGTGGTTCCTGGAGCAGCTGGACGCGCTGCGGGACGGGACGGTGTCCCGCTGACCGGTACGGCCGGTCGCGCAGGCGTGCGAGGGCGTGACCGTGGATAGGTTGGGCGTATGGCCAGCCACACGGATTCCACGGACCCGAACGCCACGCCGACGCCCGCCACGCAGGCCGGACGGGAGGGGCTGGACGCGCTTCTCTCCCGGCCGGGGAAGGCACTGATCGGGCTCGACTTCGACGGGACGCTCGCGCCGATCGTGGCCGACCCCGAGCAGGCCCGCGCGCACCCGGACGCGGTCGCCGCGCTCGCCGCGCTCGCGCCGAAGGTGGCCGCGGTCGCGGTCGTCACGGGGCGGCCGGCGGGGGTCGCGGTCCGGCACGGGGGCTTCGCGGGCGTCCCCGGCCTGGAGCACCTCGTCGTTCTCGGCCACTACGGCGCCGAGCGCTGGGACGCCGTCACCGGCACGGTCAGCGCGCCGGCCCCGCACCCCGGTGTCGCCACCGCCCGCGCGGAGCTGCCGGGACTGCTCGACCGGGTCGGCGCGTGGCAGGGCACCTGGATCGAGGAGAAGGGCGGCCGTGCGGTGGCGGTCCACACCCGCCGGGCCGCCGACCCGCAGGCCGCGTTCGAGGCCCTGCGTGAGCCGCTCGCCGGGCTGGCCGCCCGGCACGGACTCGTCGTCGAGCCCGGCCGCATGGTCCTTGAGCTGCGTCCGCCCGGCATGGACAAGGGCGTCGCCCTGATGGAGTACGCCCGCGAGATCGGCGCCGAGTCCGTCCTCTACGCCGGCGACGACCTGGGCGACCTGCCCGCCTACACCGCCGTCGACAAGCTCCGCACCACCGGCACCCCGGGCCTGCTGGTGTGCAGCGGCAGCGACGAGGTCGTCGAGCTGAGGAGGCGCGCGGACGTGGTGGTCGACGGGCCGACGGGGGTCGTACGGCTGCTGCGGGCGCTGGCGGGGCGGATGCCCTGACGGGTTTCTCTCCCCCGCCGCCCTTCCCTTCCTGGGGCGGTGAAGGGCGGCGGGGCGCTCAGCGTTCCGTGCGGCGGGTCTCCCGGATGCGGCGCAGGCGGTTGACCGTGACCGGGTCGTGGGCGAGGGCCCGGGGGTCGTCGAGGAGGGCGTTGAGGAGTTGGTAGTAGCGGACGGGGGCCAGACCCAGCTCCTCGCGGATCGCGCGTTCCTTGAGGCCGGGGCCCGGGAAGCCGCGGCGTTCCAGCGCGAGGATGTCCTGTTCGCGGCGGGCCAGCCGGCCGGCCCCGTGCCCCTCGTCCCCCGTGCTCATGCCCCGCAGACTACTCCGCGTTCTCCGCGCGCGTCGCCGTCGCCTGGAGTCCGCCGAGGACGCCGGCGGGGCTGCCGTCGGGGGCGACCGCCTTGCCGATCTGCTTCTTGACCGCCGCGTTGACCGTCGCCCAGGAGGTGTTGCCGACCGGGTAGAGCTCGGAGGTCGCCAGCTGGTCGAGGAAGGGCTCGAGGTCCTTGTCCTGGCCGGACGCGGCCATCGCCCGGGACGCGGAGGTGGTGACCGGCAGCAGGTTGTACTCGTGGGAGAAGTCGAGCACGTTCTCCTCGCTGTAGACGAAGTCGAGGAATTCGCCGACCTGGTCGCGGTGGCCGTTCTCCTTGAAGGCCATCATCCAGTCGGCGACGCCGAGCGTGGCCCGGCTCTCGCCGTCGACGCCCGGCGTCGGCACCATGCCGAACTCCACGCCCTTCTCCTTCGCCGTCTCCATCAGCGAGGGGTGTCCGTTGAGCATGCCGACGTCCCCGGCGGCGAACGCCGCGAACGCGTCGGCCCGGTCGAGTTCGCCGGGCGCGACGGGACCGGTCAGGCCCTTGCCGACCAGCTCGTCCTTCAGCCAGGCGAAGGTCTCGACGTTCTGCGCGGAGTCGATGCTGTACGTGCCCATGATGTCGGTGTAGCCGCCGTCGCCGCTGAGCAGCCACTGCATGGTCTCGGCCTGCGCCTCCTCCGGGCCGAGCGGCAGCGCGTACGGGTACTTCACGCCCTCCGCCTTGAGCGCCTCGGCGGCCGCGGCGAGCTCGTCCCAGGTCCGCGGCGGGGTGATGCCGGCCTCGGTGAACAGCTTCTTGTTGTAGAACAGCACGCGCGTGGAGGAGGCGAACGGCAGACCGTACTGCACGCTGTTGACCTCGCCCGCGGTGGCCAGCTGGGAGAGGAAGTCCGCCTGGACGGGGATGGAGAGCAGGTCGCCGGCCTTGTAGAGCCTGCCCTCGGCCGCGTAGTCGGCGTACGCGCCGATCTGCGCGATGTCCGGCGGGTCGCCCGCGTCGACCATCTCCTTGACCTCGCGGTCGACGTCGTTCCAGGAGTGGACGCTGACGTCGATCTTCACATCGGGGTGTTCGGACTCGTACCGCTCGACCAGGTCGGCCCAGTACTTCTTGGAGCTGTTGGCCGCGCTGTCGCCGTAGTCGGCGGCGACCAGCTTCAAGGTCACGTCGGAGGATCCGCCGCCGAACCCGCATCCGCCGAGGACTCCCGTCAGTCCCAGTGCGGACACCATCGCGATCGTCCTTGTCCTGACCCGCCGCTGCACGTGCCTTACCCCTGCCCCGGCGCTTCCGCGCCGTCCGAAAACATTTCGATAATCGGAATAAGGTCTACACCACGCGAGTGGACTAGACCTCTTGAGGGTAGCCGGTCCACACTGTCCCCCGTGAGACATGTCATCGCCCTCGATGTGGGCGGCACCGGGATGAAGGCCGCCCTGGTCGGGGCCGACGGCGAACTGCTGCACCGGTCCCGCCGGGCCACCGGTCGCGGACGCGGCCCGGACGCGGTCGTCGCGGACATCCTCGACCTCGCGGCCGAACTGCGCGCCCACGGCGTACGGCGGTACGGCGAACCCGCGTCCGCCGCCGGCGTCGCCGTCCCCGGGATCGTCGACGAGACGGAGGGCGTCGCCGTCTACGCGGCCAACCTCGGCTGGCGCGACGTCCCGCTGCGCGCGCTGCTCACCGAGCGCCTCGGCGGCGTCCCCGTCGCCCTCGGCCACGACGTGCGCACCGGCGGTCTCGCCGAGGGCCGTATCGGGGCGGGCCGGGGCGCCGACCGCTTCCTGTTCGTGGCGCTGGGCACCGGCATCGCGGGCGCCATCGGCATCGACGGCCGGGTGGAGGCGGGCGCGCACGGCTTCGCGGGCGAGATCGGCCACATCGTCGTACGCCCCGGGGGTGCCCCCTGTCCGTGCGGGCAGCACGGCTGTCTGGAGCGGTTCGCGTCCGCCGCCGCGGTGAGCGAGGCATGGGCCACGGCCTGCGGCGATCCCGGCGCGGACGCCGCGGACTGCGCGAAGGCCGTCGAGTCCGGGGACGTACGGGCCCGCCAGGTGTGGCAGGAGGCGGTGGACGCGCTCGCCGACGGGCTGGTCACCGCGCTCACCCTGCTGGACCCCCGGACACTGATCATCGGTGGCGGCCTCGCCGAGGCGGGGGAAACCTTGTTCACACCGCTGCGGGAGGCCGTCCGGCGGCGGGTCACCTTCCAGAAGCTGCCGCCCCTGGTCCCCGCGGCCCTCGGGGACACCGCCGGATGCCTGGGCGCGGGACTCCTCGCCCGGGATCTGATCGACACCACTGACCCCTCGGAGGTAACCACCTGATGGCCCCCACCAAGGTTCTCGCCGGTGCCCGGGTGGTACTGCCCACCGGGACCGTGGACGACGGCCGCGTGAACGTCGAGGGCACGCGGATCGCGGCCGCCGCGCCCGGGAACGCCGAGACGGTCGACCTGAGCGGCCACTGGGTGGTCCCCGGCTTCGTCGACCTCCACAACCACGGCGGCGGCGGGGCCTCCTTCGCCGGCGGCACCGCCGAGGACGTCCTGAAGGGCGTGCACACCCACCGGCTGCACGGCACCACCACGGTGGTCGCCTCCGCCGTCACCGGTGACCTGGACTTCCTCGCCCGGCACGCCGGAATGCTCGCCGAGCTGGCCCAGCAGGGGGACATCGCCGGCATCCACTTCGAGGGGCCGTTCATCTCCCCCTGCCGCAAGGGCGCGCACGACGAGGGACTGCTGCGCGACCCCGACCCGGCCGAGGTCCGCAAGCTGCTGGACGCGGCGCACGGGCACGCGAGGATGATGACGCTGGCCACCGAGCTGCCGGGCGGTCTGGACTCCGTACGGCTGCTCGCCGAGCACGGGGTGATCGCGGCGGTCGGGCACACGGACGCCACGTACGAGCAGACGCTCCGTGCCATCGACGCGGGCGCGACCGTCGCCACCCACCTGTTCAACGCGATGCCGCCGCTCGGCCACCGCGCCCCGGGTCCGATCACCGCCCTCCTGGAGGACGAGCGGGTCACCGTCGAGCTGATCAACGACGGCACCCATCTGCATCCGGCAACGCTCCAGCTGGCCTTCCACCACGCGGGCGCGGCCCGGGTCGCCTTCATCACCGACGCGATGGACGCGGCCGGCTTCGGCGACGGCCGCTACATGCTGGGCCCGATGGAGGTCGAGGTCGCGGACGGGGTGGCCCGGCTGGTGGAGGGCGGCTCGATCGCCGGCTCCACGCTCACCCTGGACCGCGCCTTCAAGCGGGCGGTGACGGTGGACGGGCTGCCCGTCGAGGACGTCGTACGGGCGATCTCCGCCAACCCTGCCCGGCTGCTCGGCCTGGACGGCCGGATCGGCTCCCTGGAGCCCGGCAAGGACGCCGACCTGGTCGTTCTGGACGCGGACTTCACCCTCAAGGGCGTCATGCGCCGGGGGGAATGGGTGGTCGATCCCCGACTGGGCTGATCCGTCCCGCCGTCATCGGACGGTGGCCGGTCCGAGGGGTGGGCCGACCGCCGTCCGTTTGGCATGATCGTGACCACGGAACGCACGGCAGGCGCAGGTACGAAGGGGGAGGTCGGCCCGGTGATCCTCACGGTCACGCTGAACACCGCTCTCGACATCACCCACCGTGTACCGTCCCTGCGGCCGGGGACCTCCCACCGGGTCGCCGAGGTGACGGAACGCCCCGGCGGCAAGGGCGTCAACGTGGCGCGGGTGCTCGCGGCCCTCGGCCACGAGGTGACGGTCACCGGCTTCGCGGGCGGCACGACGGGCCGGATCCTGCGGGACCGGCTCACCGGGGTCCCGCACCTGACGGACGCGCTGGTCCCGGTCTCCGGCACCACCCGGCGCACCGTCGCGGTCGTCGACGAGCGCTCCGGCACCACCACCCAGCTCAACGAGCCCGGCCCGGCGATCACCCACGCCGAGTGGTCCGCCTTCCAGGAGGTGTACGAGGATCTGCTGACCACCGCCTCGGCGGTGGCCCTGTGCGGCAGCCTGCCCCCGGGCGTCCCGGTGGGCGCGTACGCGGGCCTGATCCGCACGGCACGCGCGGCCGGAGTGCCGACCCTCCTCGACACCAGCGGGGCGGCCCTGCGCCGCGGGGTCGCCGGGCGGCCCGACATCCTCAAGCCGAACGCCGAGGAGCTGGCCGAACTCACCGGTTCCCACGAGCCGCTGCGCGCCACCCAGGAGGCCCGTCGGCGTGGCGCGGGCGCGGTGGTCGCCTCCCTGGGCCCGGAGGGCCTGCTCGCGGTGACTCCCGAGGGCCGCTGGCGCGCGGCCCCTCCGCGGCGGCTGCGCGGCAACCCGACCGGCGCCGGCGACTCGGTCGTCGCGGGCCTGCTCTCCGCCCTGGCCGAACGCCGTCCCTGGCCCGACCGCCTCGTCCGGGCGGTGGCCCTGTCGACGGCGACGGTCCTGTCCGCGACGGCCGGCGACTTCGACCGGGCGGTCTACGAGGAGCTGCTGGCCGGGATCACGGTGACCGGGGAAGCGAACGCGGCGTAGGGCAGGTCACTTCTTGACCTGGCCCTCCTTGAGCCACAGCTGGTCCAGCAGGACGTTGCACTTGTCGCCGTCGGCACAGGAGACCGAGATGGTGTTGGCGCCCTTGTTGAGGGTGGGCCAGGCGAAGGTCTGGGTCCAGCCCTTGGAGAAGTCGCCGTCCTTGGCGCGGGCGAAGTTGTCCATGTTGAGCTTGGAACCGAACTCCTTGCCGTTGACGGTGAGCGTCATCGACTGGGGGTCGTCGGTGGTGCTGTAGCGCACGAAGACGGTGTAGGCACCGTCCTCGGGGACGTCGTTGACGGTCCAGGTGACCGAGTTGCCCGGCTGGTTGAGGTTGGCCACGTAGACGCCGCCGTCGGACTGCGCGCCCTCGACGTCCGACGCGAGGGCGGCCGTACCGCCCAGCCGCATCGCCTTCGCGTCGACGGTGGGCAGCTCCGTCTTCTCCTCGTTCGCGCTCTTGCTCGCCGACGGGGTCGGTTCGTCGCTGTTCTGGACCTGGGTCGAGGTGGAGTCCGCCTGGTTGCCGCCGCTGTCCTCGTCGTCGCCGCCGATCACGGCCACGCCGATGCCGATCACGACCACGGCGACCACCGCGATCGCGCCGATGAGCAGACCCTTGGTGTTCGGACCGCCGCCCCGGCCGCCCCCGCCGCCGCGCGACATCTGGTGCGACTGAACGGTGGTGGCGCCGCCGGGCAGCGTCTCCGGGGCGGCGTAGTGGGGGGCGTTCGGCTGGCCGTAGGCACCCTGCTGCTGCGGTGCCTGCGGGGCGGGACCGGGCTGGCCGTACTGGCGGGTCCCGACCGGCCGCACCCGGTTGACCGAGTTCGGGTAGCCATAACCTCCGGACGGCGGCTGGGCCCCGTTGGCCTGCCCGTCGGCGTAGAGGTAGCCGAACGGGTCGTCGTCCTCCGGCGTGCTCGCGCCGTTGTTGCCGGCCGTCATCCCTTGGTGCTCCTAGCTGCGGATCGGGTGCGGTACGAGTGGTGGAGAAAGCGAGCCTACCTGCTTCCCATGGCCCGAACGGGTGACCCAGACCGCATCAAACCACTGACCTGCGGTTCATCCCGCACGTCGATGCTGTTTGGGACGAGATCGTTTCTCGACGTACATCCGCTCGTCGGCGGACTTCAGCACTTCGTCCGCCGTCATCCCGCAGTGCGCCCACCCGATGCCGAAGCTGACCCCGACCCGCACGGCCCGTCCCTCGGCCCGGATGGGCTGGATGATCTCGTTGCGCAGCCGTACGGCGAGGTCCTGGGCGTCGGCCCGGCCGAGCCCGTCGGCGAGGATCACGAACTCGTCGCCGCCGAGCCGGGCGACGGTGTCACCGTCGCGGACGCCGTTGCCGAGCCGGCGGGCGACCTCGATGAGCACCGCGTCACCCGCGTTGTGCCCGAACCGGTCGTTGATCGACTTGAAGCCGTCGAGGTCGCAGAAGAGCACCGCGAGTCCCTTGGCGCCGTCGTCGAACTCCGCGGCGGGCGCGACGGTGTGCACGTGGTGGTCATAGCCGTCGTAGTCCCCGTGCCCCTCCGTGCCCGGCGGGAAGTCGAAGTCGTGCCCCCGGTCGAAGGCGGGCGGGCCGTAGGCGGCGCCGAAGGAGTCCACGGAGTCGAAGGACTCGAAGGGTTCCATGGAGTCGACGGCGGCGGGCAGCGCGCTCCCCGGCGGCTGCCGGCACAGCCGGGCGGACAGCCGCGCCCGCAGCTCGGCGGAGTTCGGCAGCCCGGTGAGCGAGTCGTGGGAGGCGCGGTGGGCGAGCTGGAGCTCGCGGCGCTTGCGTTCCTCTATGTCCTCGACATGGGTGAGGAGGAAGCGAGGGCCGTCGGCGGCGTCGGCGACGACCGAGTTGCGCAGGGACACCCAGACGAAGGTGCCGTCACGGCGGCCCAGGCGCAGCTCGGCCCGGCCGCCCTCGGCGGAGGTGCGCAGCAGGGTGCCTATGTCCTCGGGGTGGACCAGGTCGGAGAAGGAGTAGCGGCGCATCGCGGAGGCGGGGCGGCCGAGGAGGCGGCACAGGGCGTCGTTGGTGCGCAGGATCCTGCCGTGCTGGTCGCCGCCCATCTCGGCGATGGCCATGCCTGAGGGGGCGTACTCGAAGGCCTGCCGGAAGCTCTCCTCGCTGGCCCGCAGCGCCTGCTGGTCGCGCTCCAGGCGGACCAGGGCGCGCTGCATGTTGGCACGCAGACGCGCGTTGCTGATCGCGATGGCGGCCTGGAAGGCGTACATCTGCAGGGCCTCGCGGCCCCAGGCGCCGGGCCGGCGGCCGTTGCGCGGGCGGTCCACGGAGAGGACGCCGACCAGTTCCCCGGAGGTGCCGCCGCCCTGCGGGCCGGGGGCGTACATCGGGGCGAAGAGCCGGTCGGAGGGGTGCCACTCGTCCTCGAAGCGGGGCGCGGGCCCGTCGGTGTACCACTGCGGGACGTCGTCGTCGTCGAGGACCCAGCCCTCGGTGTGCGGTATGAAGATCAGGTCGCCCCAGCGTTCGCCCATGTGGAGGCGGCGGTCCCAGGACTCGCGGGAACCGGTCCGGCCGGTGATGAGGGCCTCGGCGGCGGAGTTCCCGGCCAGGGCGGCGACGACCAGGTCGCCGTCGGGGCGTACGAGATTGACGCACGCCAGCTCGTACCCGAGGGCGCCCACGACGCCGTCGGCGACCGTCTGCAGCGTGTCCGCCAGGCTGCGGGCCGTGTTCATGTCGGCCATGGCTTGGTGGAGTTGTCGCAGCGACGCAAGACGGACGTAGGGTTCCGACTCGGTCTCCATCCTCGCCCTCCCCCCGAGACCTCGCAGCGAATCAAGGGTTGTCTTCGGCGTATCGTCCCAGCAGCTTCCCCGCCACTGAATCACAGCGCGCTGCCCACTCGGTACACAGGGTCAACAATTCTTGCCCCTTGTGACTCAAGTCACAGGTAAACGTGAACAATTGCGTGTTCTTTCCGCGGTTTTCCCGTGTGTTTGACGAACGCAGTTTTTGCGGTGTTTGTGTATGACCCGTGCCCGACTCGGACGTTGGTCCTAGGTCCCGGATCGGGCCGGGGTCCGATGCGGTGCCCGTGGAGCGGAGATTAGCGTTTCCGGCGTGCCGAACACTTCCGCCCCGTCCACGATCACCGTTCCGTCCGCCGCCCGGCATGCTGAGGGGGTGAGCAACGACGAGTTCCGAGCCGCCATGTCCCGGCTGGCCGCCGGCGTGGTCCTGGTGACCGCGCAGGAGCCACCGCTGGACCCGGACGACCCCGCGGCGCCGGCCGGCGAGGACGTCGGCATGACGGCCACCGCGTTCCTGTCGGTCTCCCTGGACCCGCCGCTGGTGCTGGTCAGCCTGCGCAACGGCTCCCGCATGGACGAACTCCTCGACGAGCAGCCCCTGTGGGCGGTGTCCGTGCTCTCCGGGAGCCAGCGGCACGTCGCGGGCCGCTTCGCGATGAAGGGCCGGGTCAGCGACCGCCTGCTCTTCGCGGACATCCCGTACCTGCGCGGCGAGCACAGCGGGGCGCTGCTGGTGGGCGGCGCGCTGGCGACCCTGGAGTGCCGCACCGAGCAGCGGGTGCCGGCCGGGGACCACACGCTGGTGATCGGCCGCGTCCTGACGGCCCGGGTGCCGAGCGCGGAGGGCGGCCCGCTGACGTATTTCCGGGGCCGTTACCGGCAGTTGGGCTGAACGCTTTGCGCGCGTAGCCGAAATCCCTTTTGTGGGCCGGGATTCCCGTGCTTAGGGTGCCCGGATGACGACGACCACCGCTCTTCGCCTCGAAGAGATCACGCCGAAGAACCTCAAGGCCGCCCTCGGCATACGGGTCCGCCCCGACCAGGAATTCGCCGTCGCGCCGGTGGTGAACTCCCTCGCCGAGGCGTACGTCCATCCGGACTCCGCCTGGCCCCGCCTGATCGTGGACGGCGACCGCGCGGTCGGCTTCCTGATGGCCTTCCTCGACATCGACTGGCGCGAGGACGGCGGCAGCGTCATCCGCTCCGGCCTGTGGCGGCTGAACATCGCGGAGGAGGAGCAGGGCAAGGGGTACGGCCGGTTCGCCGTGGAGTCGGTGGCCGAGGAACTCCGCCGCCGGGGCACCAAGGAGTTCTACGTCACCTGGGAGCCCGGCGACAACGGTCCCGAGGGCTTCTACCTGGGCCTGGGCTTCCACAAGAACGGGGAGGTCGTCGAGGGCGAAACGGTGGGCGTACTGGAGCTGGACTGAACACGTCCGGTGGACGCGCCCCGACAGGGACGCGGGAAACCGCGCGACCAGCCACGACGGCCCCGCAGGGACACCGACACCCGGGTCGGGCCACACCTGGGGGACCACACCTCGGGGGGCGGGGCCACATCCCCCGGGAGGCGGGACCACACCCCCGGGGGAGCCGGGCCCTCCGGAGGGCCGGGGCCACACCCCAAAAGGAGCCGAGGCCCCCGGAGGGTTGGGGCCACACCCCAGAGGGAGCCGAGGCCCCCGGAGGGCCGGGGCCCCCGGAGGGCCGGGGCCCCCGGAGGGCCGGGGCCACGCCCCAGAGGGAGCCGGGGTCACCCCCAGTCCCGCGCGGAGCGCCCCCGCTTCGTCTCGGCACGCTGCTTCTTCTCCCGCAACCGCCGCTCATTGATCCCGCGCGGAATACGAGTCGGCCTGCGCTGCTTCGGCGGAGGCGCGGTCGCCTCCGCGAGCAGCGCCGCGAGGCGCACCGCCGCGGTCTCGCGGTTGCGCCACTGCGAGCGGTGCTCCGAAGCGCGAACGGTGATCACACCGCCGGTCAGCCGCCCGGCCAGCCGCTCGAGCGCCCGCTCCTTCCACACCTCGGGCAGCGCCTCGGTGCGGGCGAGGTCGAAACGCAGTTCGACCTGGGAGTCGCTGGTGTTCACATGCTGTCCACCGGGCCCGGACGACCGCGAGAAACGCCACATGAGCTCGGCCTCGGGCAGGAAGACGGAGCCGCGGATGACATGGGGACCGGACATGCCCTACAGGTTCCCGCCTCCGACAGGGCCACGTCATCCGAATATCCGGATCCCGGGTAAAGAAAGTAAAGAGACCTGGAACCTCTTGCACCCCTCTCCGCGTTCAAGGTGGTAGCTGTAGCTTCTAGCCGTACGTAAACGAGGGAAGGGACTCCCAACAATGGCTGTAAGCCTGTCCAAGGGTGGCAACGTCTCGCTCACCAAGGAGGCTCCGGGCCTGACCGCCGTCACCGTGGGCCTCGGCTGGGACGTCCGCACCACCACCGGCACGGACTTCGACCTCGACGCCTCGGCGATCGCGGTCAACACGCAGGGCAAGGTCTACTCGGACGGCCACTTCGTGTTCTTCAACAACAAGCAGACCCCGGACAACACCATCGTCCACACCGGTGACAACCGCACCGGTGAGGGCGCCGGCGACGACGAGGCGATCAACGTCAACCTGGCCGCGCTCCCGGCCGACATCGAGAAGATCGTCTTCCCGGTGTCGATCTACGACGCCGAGAACCGCAGCCAGAACTTCGGCCAGGTGCGCAACGCCTACATCCGCATCATCAACCAGGCCGGCGGCGCCGAGATCGCCCGCTACGACCTGTCGGAGGACGCGGCCACCGAGACCGCCATGGTCTTCGGCGAGCTGTACCGCAACGGCGCGGAGTGGAAGTTCCGCGCGGTCGGCCAGGGCTACGCCTCGGGCCTCGTGGGCATCGCCCAGGACTTCGGCGTGAGCGTCTGACGGACGCCCCGCTTCCGTACCGGAGCCCCCGGCCCGGCTTCCCGCCCGGTCCGGGGGCTCCGGCACGCGGTCAAGGACGTTCCGGCCGCCCCGTCCCGTACAGCCAGTCCTCCCAGATCCCGGCGAAGTCCTTCTCCGGGGCCGACTCCTCCACATACGACGTGAAGTCGCCGGTGTCCGCGTTGCCGTGGCGGTGCTCCTGCGCCCAGCCCCGGAGCAGGGCCGGGAAGGCGTCGTCACCGACCGTCTGCCGGACCTTGTGCAGGACCATCGCGCCCCGCCAGTACACGGGAGTGGCGGAGATGTGCGCCGCGTCCGGCGGCTCGGCGGGCGGGAAGGACCAGAGCGCCTCGTTCGTCTCCGCGTCCGGGAAGTACCCCCCGGCGTACAGCGCGTCGAACGTCTGCCGTGCCGTGTCGCCGCCGTGCTCCTCCTGCCACAGCCACTGCGCGTAGGTCGCGAAGCCCTCGTTGAGCCACATGTCCCGCCAGCTCCTCGGGGTGACCGAGTTGCCGTACCACTGGTGGGCGATCTCGTGGACCAGCAGCGCGGTGTCGGGGGCGCCGGGGAAGACGGGCCGGTTCTGGGTCTCCAGGGCGTACCCGGCGTCCTCGGGACGCTCGACGATCGCGCCCGCGGAGGAGAAGGGGTACGGGCCGAAGGTCCGCTCCGCCCATGCCAGCACCTCCGGAATCCGTGCCAGGGGCGCACGGCCCGCCTCCGCCTGCTCCGGATCGACGGCCGTGTGCACGGGCAGCCCGCCGGCGGTCGCCGTGCGGCGGACGTCGTACCTGCCGATGGCCAACGTCGCGAGATAGCTCGCCATCGGCTCGCCGGTGCGCCAGCGGTACGTCGTACGGCTCCCCTTCCGCTCCTCACCGGCCGGCTCCCCGTTGGACACCACCCGCAACTCCTTCGGCACGGTCACCGCAAGGGCGTACGTCGCCTTGTCGGAGGGGTGGTGATTGCCCGGGAACCACGTCATCGACCCCACCGGCTCCCCCAGCGCCAGCGCCCCGTCGGCGGTACGCAGCCAGCCCTCCTCGGAACCGTCCGGGTCGGTGAGGGCCACCGGGGCGCCGGCATAGCGGACGGTCACCCGGAAGGTGCCGTCCACCGCCTCGCGCGGGCGGACGGTCAGCTCCTGCCCCGCCCGGCTCCAGCGGGCGGTCACGCCGTCGACGGTGACCTCCTCGACGTCGAGGCCCTCGAGGTCGAGATTCAGCGCGGAGAGGTCCTTCGACGCCCGGGCCGTGATCGTCGCGGTGCCGGTGAGATGGTGCGCGCGGGGGTCGTAGGCGAGGTCGAGGGCGTAGTGGCCGACGTCGTAACCACCGTTACCGGCCTTCGGGAAGTACGGGTCACCCACACCGGAACCGCCGGCGAAGTCCTCGGCCCCACCTCCGCAGCCGGCCCCGGACACCACGAGCAGGACGGCGGCGACGCTGCGGAAACAGGGGCGGTGGAGGCGCACCCCAGGATCCTATGAGGGCCGGTGTGCCACGGCGTGACACCATCACCCCCGTGCTCGACATCGGCTACGCCCTCTCCAACCGCTTCCCCGACCCCCCGCAGACCGACTACCGCCGCGCGGACGTCCACGCCCTGCGGCACGACCTGTTCTGCGGGGACGTCTATCTCGCCGACACCGAGTCGGACCGTGAGCTGTCCACGGCCTGGGGATGGGTGCCGGTGCTCGACTTCGCGTGGGCGCTGTGCGACATCGTGGAGCGTGTCGACCGGGACCCGGCCGGCTCCCGCGCCTCCCGCCCCCAGCACGCGGAACTGGACTTCACCGAGTCCACCGACCGCCTGCTCTTCGAACGCCGCTTCGGCTGGGTGGACATCGAGGCGGAATGGCTGCCGGCCGCCGAACCCCCGCTGACCTTCTCCCACACCGAACTCCGTCGCGAGGCCCGCGACTTCCTCCACGACCTCCTCGCCGACCTGACCGACCTCCACGAGGACCTCGGCGAGAACCCGGCCGTCTGGTCCCTCCAGGCCCGCTATCCCCGGGTGAGGTGACGCCCCCTCACCCCTCCACCCTGATCCCCAGCTCCCCCGCCAGCACCGGCGCCAGGTCCAGCAGCTGGGCCGCGCTGATCACCGCCCCCGACAGACGGTCCACGCCGCGCGCGATCTCCAGGGAAGCGGCACCGCGCAGGTCCACGTCCGTGAGGGTCGCGCCGGTGAGGTCCACGCCCTTCAGCGCGCAGTCCACGAACTCCACGCGCTCCAGCCGGGCACCGCCGAAGTCCGGCTCGACCAGGACACAGCCCTCGAAGACGACGTCCTTGAGCCGGGCCGAGCGCAGGTTCAGAAAGTCGATCTTCCCGCCCCGGACCAGCACCCGCTCCAGCGCCGCCCCGTGCAACTGCGTCCCGCCGAGACGCGCGTCGGTCAGCTCGACGTCGCGCAGGGTCGCCTCGGCCAGCTCGGTGCCCACGCCCCGCACACCGGCGAGCACCGAGTCCAGCACCCGCGCCCGCGGCAACCGCGCCCCGTCCAACGCGCACCCCGTCAGCGCGCAGTCCATGAAGCGCGCCCCCGCCCCGTCCTGCCCGGTGAAGTCCGCATCCCGGAACTCCAGCCCGTCGTAGTCCCCGTCCGGCTCCAGCCCACCCCCCTCGTACCGCTCCAGCGCGGGCAACCGCAGCTCGGGGCGCCGCGCCCTCTTCACTCCCGTACCGCCCACCGCTCTCCTCGCCATGGCCCCATGTTGAACCCCACCACTGACAATCCACCTGACCTGCGAAAACCCGGCGCATGTCACATTCGCGCACCCCCGCTCCGTCCTCTGTGCAAAGCCGGAAGGCGACCCCGACCGAGGGAGACCCCCAGCCATGCACCGCATCACCGTCATCGGCGGCGGCTTCGCCGGACTCACCGCGGCCATCACCGCCGCGGAGGCGGGCGCCAAGGTCACCGTCCACGAAGCCCACCACACCCTGGGCGGCCGGGCCCGCACCACCGAGGGCCCCTACCGGACGAACGACGGACCGCACGCCCTCTACAACGGCGGCCCGCACTGGACCTGGCTCCGACAGCACGGCCTCATCGGACCCCTCGCCCCGCTCCCGCCCCTGGAGGCGGCCCGGCTGCGGCTGCGCCACCGGGGCACCCTGCGCCGCACCCCGCCCTTCGCCATGCTGAAACTGCTGCGCCGCGGTGCCGCCGAGGCGCCCGTCGACACCGACTTCCTCACCTGGGCCACCGGGATCGCCGGCGAGGAGGGCGCGCGGGCCGCCGCCCACTACGCCGCGGTCGCGCTGTTCCACCACGACCCCGGCTCCCTGTCCGCCGCGTTCGTGCAGGAACGCCTGCGCCGCGCCACCAGACTGCCCCCGGAGGCCCACTACCCGCGCGGCGGCTGGGGCGGACTCATCGACCGGATGGCCGCCCGCGCGTGGAACCTGGGCGTGCGGATGGAAACCCTCTCCCGCGTCCACACCCTGCCCACCGACACCCCGGTCGTCGTCGCCACCTCGCTCGACTCCGCCCGCCGCCTCCTCGGCGACCCCACGCTGACCTGGCCGAGCGGCCGCACCGTCCTGGTCGACCTCGCCGTACGCACCCGGCGCGGTGACGCGTTCGCCGTGTCCGACCTCGACGCGCCCGGCTGGCTGGAGCGGTTCACCGCCCAGGACCGCACCCTCGCCCCCACCGGCGAGCAGCTGGTACAGGGCCAGATCCCCATCGGCCCCCGCGAGTCCAAGGCGGACGGCGCCGCCCGCGCGGAGGGACTGCTGGACCTGGCCTTCCAGGGCTGGCGGGAGCGGGTCACCTGGCGGCGGGACGCGGTGGCGAACGGCCGTACCGGCGCCGTCGACCCGCCCGGCACCGGCTGGCGCGACCGGCCCGCCGTCGACCGCGGCGACGGGGTCTACCTCGCCGGTGACCAGGTCGCCGCCCCCGGCGTGCTCTCCGAGGTCTCCTTCAACAGCGCCCTGACGGCCGTCTCCCTCGCCCTCGGCCGGAACACGCTTGACCTCAAGCATGCTTGAGGTCGAAGAGTGGGAGCCGTAGCAGCAACACACCCGGCGACCCGATCCCCTGGGGGAATCCCACATGCACGCCATCCGTCTGCACGCCTTCGGCCCGGCCGAGAACCTCACCTACGAGGAGACCGAGGACCCGCGGCCGGGCCCGGGCCAGGTCCGTATCGCCGTCCGCGCGGCCGGTGTCCACCTCCTGGACACGGCCCTGCGGGAGGGCGGGCAGGGCCCCGCCCCGGCCCCGGCCGCCCTGCCGACCATCCCCGGCCGTGAGATCGCCGGAGTGGTCGACACGCTGGGCGAGGGCGCCCCCGAGGACCTGCTCGGCCGCCGCGTGGTGGCCCACCTCGGCTTCGTCCCCGGCGGCTACGCGGAACTGGCCGTCACCGACGCCGACCGCCTCCACGAGATCCCCGAGCGCCTGGACTTCGCCGGGGCCGTCGCCATGATCGGCACGGGCCGTACGGCGATGGGGATCGTGCAGTTCGCCGAACCGGGCCCCCAAGACGTGGTCCTCGTCCCGGCCGCGGCCGGCGGCATCGGCACCCTCCTCGTGCAGTACGCCAAGAACGCCGGCGCCACCGTCATCGGCCTGGCCGGCGGCCCCGCGAAGACCGCCCGAGTGGCAGCCGACGGCGCCGACCTCGCCGTCGACTACACGGACCCTCACTGGCCCGAACGGCTCGACGCCCACCGGGGCAAGGTCACCGTCGTGTACGACGGCGTGGGCGGGGACGTCGCCCGCGCGGCGGTCGCCCTGCTCGCCCCCGACGGCCGCCACATCGTGTTCGGCTGGTCCTCCCAGGGCATCGGCAGCGACAGTCCGTACATCGTCGAGGGCCTCTCGACCAACGTCCTCGGCCCCGGGATGATGCGCAGGGCCGGCGGCCCCAACCCCATCAGAACCCTCGAACTGCGCGCCCTCGCGGAGGCCGGCGAGGGCAGGCTCACCCCCTCCGTACACCGCTTCCCGCTCGCGGAGGCCGCCGCGGCCCACCGGGCCCTGGAGAACAGGGGCACGACCGGAAAGGTCGTCCTGGAGCCGTAGCGGGCGCCGCTACTGTACGAGAGATGATCGACGTACCCGCAGAACTCGCCGCCGCCCAGGAGAAGTACAACAAGGAGGCCGGCCGCGCCTTCATCGCCGCCCTGCCCGACCTCACCGCCGCCTTCCTGGACCGCTGGGAGCTACGCGTCACCGGGGCGCCCATGCACGGCGTGAGCGCCCTGGTCCTCCCCGTCGACCGCGCGGACGGCACACCGGCGGTACTGAAGCTCCAGATCCGCGACCACGAGAGCGAGGGCGAACCGATCGCCCTGCGCCTGTGGAACGGCGACGGCGCGGTCCGCCTGCTCGACCACGACGATCCCACCGGCACCATGCTCCTGGAACGCCTCGACGCCACCCGGATGCTCTCGCACCAGGAGGACGTCCACGAGACCGTCCTGGTGATCGCCCGCCTCCTCGCCCACCTCCACACCACCCCGGCCCCCGACGGCATGCGCCGCCTCGGCGACATCGTCCGGACCATGCTGGAGCGGACCCCCCGCGCCCTGGACCACATCCCGGACCCGTCCGCCCGCCGCCTCGTCGCCGACTGCGCGGCCGCCGTGCGCGAGGTCGCCGACGAACCCGGCGACCGCCTGCTCCACTGGGACCTGCACTACGACAACGTCCTCGCCGCCGACCGCGCCCCCTGGCTCGCCATCGACCCCAAACCACTCGCCGGCGACCCCGGCTTCGACCTCTGGCCCGCCCTGGACAACCGCTTCGACGCCGACGACATCACCTGGCGCTTCGACGCCATGACCGACGTCCTCGGCCTGGACCGCGCGCGTGCGCGCGCGTGGACGTACGGACGGCTGCTGCAGAACTGCCTGTGGGAGATCGAGGACGGCCGCCCCTGGACGAGGCGGACCTGGAGACCGCCCGCCGCCTGCGCGGCCGTACGGCATGAGAAATCCCAGGCCGGAGAAGGTCCGACCTGGGATTCCGCCAGAGCCCCCTGTCGGATTCGAACCGACGACCTACTCATTACAGGGGTCGGCTGGTTCCTGCCGGGACTTCCGCCGTATATCCCCTCTCGTCCAGAACCGCCTGGTCAGAGAGGTTCAGTTTGATGTCCGATCCAGATCTGGGCGCGGCATCCCACTACATCCGCTCACGCATCCAGCCGCATACGGGACCAACAGCCACCGGGTGAAGCTGCGGCGCGGCGCCTCGGTGCTGCGCGCTGGAACGCTTCGAGCACCTCGGCGCCACCGACACCACGGACACCGTCCGCAAGCACTACCGCGGCCACGACCGAGGGCTCCTCATCACCGACGAGCAGGCGAATGCCCACCGCCGGGGGAGGGCCGACCGACCAGATCCCCGACGCGTTCCCGTCTGCCCCTGGAACCTCGCCGGTACCGCGTCGGCCACGGCAGTTCCGGCAACGGCACCCGCCACACCTTCGGCGGTCCGACGGACGCCGCTTTCCGGCCGGTCCCCTTCCTGGAGGCCGGCCACAAGGCCACCTGGCCCTGGACTGGCCGACCGCACGGCCCCGATTCACGTCATCCGAACCGGGGCCGTGCGGACCCGGCTACCGGACGGCGGCGTCCTGCAGTGCGATCCGCCGGCAGAGTTCCTCCAGACGGGTGCGCGACGTGGCCAGCAGCTCGTCGTCGTGGATCTCCTCCGCGGCGACCGTGGTGAGAAGCGCGGCCGTGTCCACCTCGTAGACGTCCAACGCCGCGCCGTACCGGTCCACCTCGTCCGCGGAGATCCCGTACCCCTTGCAGAACGACTCCGTCAGCAGGCCGTAGGAGCGGATCCGGGCCAGTTCGAAGAGCGGATCGCCGACGATCGCGTTCGCCACGTCGATGACGGCGGCGATCCGGCCCTCGTGCACGCACACGTTGGTGGCACGCAGATCGAGGTGCAGCAGGGACACGGCGTGGGCGCTCCTGCCCTGCGCCACCTCGGCGGCCCGACGCAGCACGGCGGGCGTGGCGAGGGGAGCGCAGTACCGGGCAGCGGCGTCGAGCCGGTCGCCGAGGCGCCCCACCACGTAGTCGGCCCACGACACGCCGAGCCGCAGCTCCGCCGCTCCGGGTTCGATGGTGTGGATGTGGTGCGCGTACTGCCCGAGCTGCCACTGCAGCTCCTCCGTCAACTCGGCGTCCGGCTCGTGCTCGACGTACTCGCAGAGCATCCACGAGACGCCGTCCGGGTGCGACCGCTCGCGCCAGGCGAGGACGGCGGGCACGGGGACGCCGCGTTCCGCCATCAGACCGAGGACGACCGTCTCCTTCGCCATGATCCGTCCGAAGTCGACCACTCCCTCATACGTGGTGTCGAGGGTCTCGTGCCGGGGCGAGCGAACCACGCCGGCGATCTCGTCGCCCTGCCACGCGAGGTCGGCCCAGAAGTCCACCCCGCTCCGCCAGGGTCGCACCTCAAGCCGGCTGTCGTCCGTCACGGCGCGGAGCTCGTGCTCCAGAAGCGACGTCCTCTTCTCAGCGCTCATCGAACCACTCGCTCCTGCGGGTATGTCATCCGGTCCTGCCAGTACTCGTCCGTGAGGGAGTACACCAGCTCGACGGCGTCACGTCCGGCGGCGGCCTCCGCCTCACTCAGCCAGGTCTTCTCCGCGGTGTTCTGGTCACGGTCGCCGAAGGTCTCGGCGGGCAGGCCGAGGTCACCGCGTTCGTTCCCGAAGTGCGTGGCGAGCCAGTTCACGTTGACCGCGGGAATGATGTCGACGTATTCCCGGACCCATTCGACCGTACCGTGGTAGTCGTCTCCCGGGATACCCATGATCAAGTTGGGGACGAGATACAGACCGAGCTCCCGCACCCGGTCGCACGCCTCCCTGAGGTGTCGCATCCGGAAAGGCTTGCGCAGGTACTTCAGCAAGTCGTCGTTGGCTGTCTCGACTCCGAACTCGACGTATCTCACGCCCAGTTCCACGCACTCCTTCAGGAAGTCGCCCCGCACCGCGAAGGACGGCGGCATCTGGACGATGAAACCTTCGAAATCAGGGTTGACCGTCTCGAAGCGCTTGCGCAGGTTGCCGATCTCGCGCCAGTTCTTCGCGTCACCGAACGACTTGTCGTCGAGGAAGACCAGCCGGAAGTCGAGCGGTTCGAGAGCGTCCACCTCGCTCTCCAACGTCATCGGGTCCGTGGGCACTACCTTCGTGGGCACCGTGCAGAACTTGCAGCGCAGTGAGCAGCCGCTGCTCAGGCTGTACCTCGGTATGCATTCCAGACCCCTGAACAGCCGGTAGTCCAGGATGCCCCTGTCGCGGGCGCCGGGCAGGGTGGCGGGCAGGTCCTCGACGTTGTGCAGGAAGTGGACGTCGGGGAACTCCTCGAACAGGGCCGGGTCGACGTACCCGCCGACGACGAAGGTCGCACCGGTCCGCGCCAAGTGGAGCAGCGCCTCGATGTTGGCATCCATGGCCGAGAAGAAGAAGACGGAGTCCGACTTCCCCCGCTGCACCTGCTCGAAGGCGTCGTCGAGGTTCTCGACGACCAGTAGCTCCTTGGCGAAGCGCTCGTCCGGCAGCATGGAGCTGACAATGGGGATCCAATAGGGGATCTCCATGAAGTGCCGCGGCATGTGGTAGCCGCGCATCCGCCCGTAGGAGCGGCGGTAGTAGTCGCGCATAGTGCTGTCGGAGGTGAGCAGTAGATCACTGAACTGCACCAGGACCGCCCGGACCGGTCCCCCCTGCGTGCCGGGAATCCGAATGCGTCGCTCCAGCTTCGGCGTCGGTACGAAGATGATGACATCCCCTTTGCATTTCGATGCGATACCTACACGTGCGGTCTCCGTTTCACAGCGGCAGAAGGCCCCTCACCTCTGCCAGCGAGCCGATGCGGTGCCCCGAGTAGTCGCCGTGCAGCCCTTCCCGGTCCACGAGGACTCCATAGAGTCCCGCATTGCGCGCTCCGCCCATGTCCGAATAGACCGAGTCCCCGACGTAGCAGGTGCTTGCCGGACTCGTACGAATGGCGCCCACCGCTTCGTGGAAGATCCTGGGGTCCGGCTTGCAGACACCGAAGCGGTAGGAGGTGACCACCGTGGTGAACACCTGCTCCAGTCCGGTGGTCCGGAGGATGTCCACGAGCAGGTCGTCGAAGTTGGAGACGATCCCGATGGGTACGCGGGCCGCCACCAGATCGGCGAGGAGGCCGGTCACTTCGTCGAAGACCCGGTAGTTGCCCGGGGCCAGGACGGCGGTGACGGCACGCTCGGCGGCTCGACGTCGCATGACCTCGGCCATGCCCGGGTCCGCGGTGCCGATAATCTGCTCCGCGAAGTGCGTCCACGCCCTCGCGCGGCTCGTATGGTCCGGCTGGTCGTCGGGCCATCCGGTCGTCGAGCCGACGTGGTCGAGCGCCCGCTTCAGCCGCTCGGGGCGGCACGTGCCCCCGAAGTGGGCGACGGCTTCCCCCAGAACCTGCGGCAGCGGTGTCGCCAGGTCGAACAGCGTCCCCGCGGCATCGAAGAGCACCCCCTCGATCACCGGCCTGCCCGTTGCGGAAGCTCCCAGCGCAGTTCCGTTCACTTCCTCACCCCCCTGTGTTCCATCGCCGCGCTGATCTCCCCGGCTTCCAGTCTTGTCCGGACCTCGGCGGCGTCCGCGAAGGCACGGTGCAGCTCCGGATCAGCGGCGCGCAGGTACGTGGTCAGCCGCGTCAGGCGACATCCCCTGGAGACCTTGGCCCGGTAAGTCGAGTCCCCGTAGTGGATCTGCATTCCCCCGAGCCGCGCCGCCCGGGAGACGAGTTCGTAGTAGGCCAGGTTGAAGTAGCCGGCCGTGCCCTCACGGGCGAAGGCGCCCAGCCTCGGCACAATCCGGCGGGTGGCGCGGTCCTCGTAGAAGCCCACGAACCCAATGGCACCGGCCTCGGAATCCGCACGCAGGACGTTGAGACCCGGGATCGCGGCCGCGCGGGCGAACCGGTCGCGCACCGATACGGCGTGCGCCGCATGGCCGTACCGGCGGTAGCGGGCGAGCTGCAGGTCCACAAGGTCGGCGGTCAGGCCGTCTGGGCCGTGCACGCTCACCACCGGCTCCTCCGCCAGGAACCGGGACCGCTCCTTGCGCAGCACCTTGCGCCGATGCGAGTGGAAGCTGCCGAAGTACTCCTCCAGGTCGGAGTAGTGCGCGTCGAGGACGGCGTCGGCTCCCACCTCCACGGCCACGTATCCGCGCTCGGCGAGGACACCGCGCAGAGCGCCGTCATCCACGCCCTCGCCGACGTGGCCGAACTCGACCACGGGCAGGCCCTTCGCGTCGGCCAGCTCCTCCACGCCCGCGACAAGCTCCCGGAGTTCGCGATGCCGCTGCGATGCGGACAGGTGCGGGGGGACGGTCACACCGGACAGCACACAGCCAGGAGTGACGACGGCGAGCGCGTCCGTCTCCGCTGCCGGCACGCGGCTTCTGAGGTCGGCCAACGCCGTCCCGGCGGCTTGCCGTTCGTCATCCCGGGTGAGACGCCCGATGAGCCCGACCACCGGTTCGCCGACGAGGACGTCCCACGGGGCGTAGGTCCGGTGCGCCGCCGTGTGGGGGATGCGGTAGCACGAGGCCAGTACGCCCCCGGCCCCCCCGCGGCCGGTGACGACGTAGTACTGGGACGCGCTGACCCGGCCCTCCTCTGCCTCCAGCCAGGGCACCGACCTCCGGATGTCCCCCGTGAACCACCGCTCCGCGCCGTCCACCGCCGCCACGTCGCGGATGCGCGTGAACAGCTCCGTGCGCGTCAACTTCCCTCCCGAGCCATACCGGTTGCTCCCCCGGCCACACCAGTGGGCGCCTTCGCAGGGTCGGAGGCCAGGTACTCCGCCACCCGGAACTCTCGCACCCGCCGGTCGGAGAGCAGCGCCGCGACGGACACAGCGGTCCAGACGGCCGCTCCCCACAGCAGCGGCAGCGGTCCTACCACGCCGGCGAGCAGCGGGGCCAGTACATACCCGAGCGGCAGGAAGGCGAACGAGCCCATCGAGGCCATCGCCCCGACCTTGGACAACTGCTCGGACGGCACGGTCTGCTGGACCACCGTGTTGACCAGCACCCCGTAGGCCCCGATCGCCGCGCCCGCCAGCACCTGGGACGCGCAGAGCGGAGCGAGCCCGGCTCCGGCGGCCAGGAGCAGCGGCGGCAGCCCGATAGCCAGCAGCCCCATAGCTCCGGCGAGTATGGGCCGGGAGAGCCGTGCCCTGCCGCTGACGAGACTTCCGAGCACCTCGCCCCCGGCGAAGAAGAGCATCAGCAGTGCCCACCCGTTGGGTGACATCCGCTGCACCAACTGGGGCCCGAGCACCAGGAACGGCGCGCTGACCAGCAGCAGGATCAGACTGTCGACAACCGTCATCCGCAGCAGCCACGGCAGTCGGCGCAGGGCCCGCCAGCCGTCCCGGAGTGCCGCCACCCCGCCCTCCGTGCGCTCGGTCGGCCTGCCGCGCGGCAGGCCGACCAGCAACAGAGCGCTGAGGAGGAAGGAAGCGCCATCGATGGCGAGCGCGAGCGCGGGGTCACCCAAAGCCGCGAGCACGGCCGCCACGGCTGGCCCCAGCAGCGCCGCAGAACCGGTCCACGCTCCGATCAGGGCGTTCGCCCCGCCCAGTTGACCCGCGTCGACGCAGTGCGGGAGGTACCCGAACGTCGCCGGGTACCCCAGCGCTACCGCCACCCCGTACAGCGCCTGGCAGGCGAGTGCCCACCACAAACTGCCGTCGCCGATCAGCACCGCAGCGGTCAGCAGCTGGGTGACGCCGCAGACGAGCGACGACGCGATCATGAGCGGCAGCTTGGCGAATCGGTCGGCGGCCACCCCGCCGAACAGGAGCAGCAGCACCTTCGGCACCAGCGCGGCGGCAAGCATGCCGCCCAGCCACGTCGGCGAGACGCCCCGCTGGGTCAGACTCAGTGCGAGGGCCGTGGGCACCACACCATCGCCCAGCAGCGACACGGCGCGGCTGGCGAAGAAGCGGCGGAAGCGTGGCGCCGCGAGGAGCCTGCGGAAGGAGAGCTTTCCCTCAGCGGTCACCCCGCTCACGGTTCAGCCGCCCCGGACGACGGCCGGTCGAGCGGTACGCCGACGCCGTCCGGCACCGGGTCCGGCAGGTTCCGTGCCCTGCGCAGCAGGCCCTCCCGCGCCTGGTGGCGCACCGCGCCCTCAGCGGCGAGCGCAACCGTCCACAGCGGCTCCAGGCGCGCACCACGCCGCACCTTCGCCTCGGACGTGCCGATCCCCAGGTTGACGGCCGGTGCCGCGAGGCGCTGGGCGAGGCGCAGCGGTTCATAGAACATGAGGCTGAAGTAGCAGCGTCCCGTCTCGGGCAGGGACTCGTCGACGCCGATCAGCCGGGCCCACAGCACGTCTGCGTAGTGGAAGACAACGTGGCAGCCGACGAGCCTGCCGTCGAACTCCGCGAGGATCGCGTAGGCACCGGGCACTTCTGTGCACCTGCCCAGGTAGCGGGCGAAGTCCGCGCTGGGCCGGTCGTAGGCGGGGTCGTACTTCTTCTCGTGCAGAACGAGCACCTCGGCCATGTCCGCGTGCGGCGCCGCGTCCAGCGGAACCGTGCGGAACGACAGCCCCGCGCCGCGGACCTTCCGCAGGTCCCCCTTGACCTGCTCTCGTCGGCTGCGGGGGAGCGCCGCGAGGTAGGCGTCGAAGCCTCCGCTCGGTACGTCGAGCCAGGACTCCCAGGCGATCAGACCCGCAGGGTGCCCCAGCGCAGCAAGTTCCGCGGCGGTCTCACCCGGCAGATAGGGCAGGAGCACCGCACCCTCCGGTGCGAGGTCGAGCAGCCGTGCGGCCACAGCTGAGGGCGGCATGGTGGGCGCGCCACCGCGGATCTCGTTGTGGTAGCCGGTGCGGGGCCCCGCCACGACGCACGACGTGGCAGGCAGGGCGCGGTCCAGGAGGTAGTCCGGGTGGTACCGGTGCGAGTGGACGGCAGGACCGTCGGTGAGCGCGGTGAACGTCGTCGCGCCCCCCGCGCCGTCCTCGATGAGGAGGTAGCGGTAGTCGTGTCCGTGGTCGTCCAGTAACGCGAACCAGTCGTCGCTGCTGTACAGACTCCGCGCGGGAACGCCTACGACCTCCCCCTTCACCTCTGCGAACGAACGCTTGAGATGCATGACAGTCCTGCCCCACCCCGGCCCCGGCGACGCTCACACACCTGACCAGCGGCAACCGGCTCCCTCCAAGTCGCCGCGGCGGTACGGAGTGCACACGCATCAACGTATGTTACGCACCAGTCTAGTTGCAGCCGACGTCGGCCTGTCAACGCTTTTGGGTGCCCGACAACGGGCCTGAACGATGGTGACGAATGACCCCGGTCTCTCGCCCCGAGAGAGCACGTCACGGCGGCAAACACCTCCTCGACCGGTTCGACTCGCAGATCGGCAGCACGACCGGTGAGGACCGAGGGCTTCGTGGGGCGGCCGGGTGTGGTTGCGGGGACGGAGGGCTGACGTGGCGGGGCGGGGGCGGGGCTTGGGGTCCGGATGAAACCGGTGCGGGTGGTACGTCGGCGGGCGGCTTCTGCGCAGGAGCTGGATACGGGTGAGCAGAACGCTGGCCGGGTGGTGGGCGGTGTGGAGTTCGCGTTGTGCGGCGGCCTGCTGGAGGAGTTGACGGGGTTGGTGGCCACGGGCTTCGGCGTCGGTGAGGTCGGGGGCGATCTTTCCGTCGGGGTGGAAGATCTGTTCGCGTCCTTGTCGAGGTCGCCGGAGCGGCCGACGGCGTAGCCGAGAAGGTCTCCGGACGGTCCACGGCGGGGGTTGACCAGGATGCCGTCGGCCTGGAGGCAGGCGAGGAGTTCCTCCGTGCTGCCGGCGTGGGGGATGGCGGCGCGGACAGGAGGAAGAAGCCCAGGAAGCAGGGCCGGGTCCTCCGCTCACGCATCGCTCACGCAAGCCACCCCGCGGCACCCGGGCCGTGTGACGTGTCATGCCCCGAGCACCACAGAAGGCCAGGTCACGGGCTATGTGACCTGGCCTTTTCCAGAGCCCCCTGTCGGATTCGAACCGACGACCTACGCATTACAAGTGCGTTGCTCTGGCCAACTGAGCTAAGGAGGCACCGCGCGGCGCGCGCGAAGGCGGGTCCACTGTACACAGAGCCGGTTTCGCCGGGCCACGCACTTGTGGGAGTGGCCCCCGATCGCTCACTCCAGGCCGTGGTCGAAGGTGTACGCCACCTTCGTCTCCCCGTGCCGGTAGGTGAACCCGCCCGTACCGCGCAGGCCGGTCAGTTCCCCGGTGCCCGAGCCCTCGACGACCTCGAAGACGCAGTGGACGGTGCCGTCGCTCTCGAAGCGGCCGCGCTCTTCGAGGACGAAGGTGCCCGCGCGGCCGTCGACCCGGCCGCTGACGAGTTCCATGCCCGCGAAGGTGCCGGTCCCCCCGGTCAGGTAGGCGATCGCGTAGTCGCAGGTGGTGGCCTCGGCCTCGATGCCGCCCGAGAAGGCGTTGGTGACGGTGGCGTTCGCGAGCCGGGGGAGGCTGCCTTCCCCGGTGACGGGGTTCTCCCTCCAGTCGGCGAAGGTGAAGTGGCCGGTGATCTTGGTGGTGGGCATGGACGTTCCCTTCCGGGGTGACCGACGGTGTGCCCCCACTCTCGTGCCCGTACCTGACATCTCCTGTCAGGTACGGCGGGAGAATGGGACCCATGCGCGCCGACCGGCTTCTCTCCCTGCTCCTGTTGCTGCAGAACCGCGGCCGGATGACCGCCCCCGAGCTGGCGGCCGAGCTGGAGGTCTCGGTGCGCACCGTGTACCGGGACGTCGAGGCGCTGGGCGCCTCCGGGGTGCCGGTGCGGGCCGAACGCGGGCCGGAGGGCGGCTACCGCCTGATGGAGGGCTACCGCACGCGGCTGACCGGTCTGACGGACGCGGAGGCCGGTTCGCTGGTCCTGGCCGGGCTGCCCGGACCGGCCAGGGACCTGGGGCTGGGTGCCGTGCTGGCGAGCGCCCAGCTGAAGATCGAGGCCGCCCTGCCGGGCGAACTGGCGGACCAGGCACGACGGGTGCGCGAACGGTTCCATCTGGACGCGCCGGCCTGGTTCCGGGACGCCGACCCCGTGCCGCACCTGGAGCCGATCGCGCGGGCGGTGTGGGAGCGGCGGGTGCTGGAGACCCACTACCGGCGCTGGCGCGGGGACGTGCGCCGGGAGATGCGTCCGCTGGGGCTCGTGCTGAAGGGCGGCATCTGGTACCTGGTGGCGCTGGCGGAGGACGCGGTGCGCACCTACCGGGTGTCGCGGTTCCAGGCGGTGACGGAGACCGGCGAGCGGTTCACCCGGCCCGCGGGCTTCGACCTGGCCGCGTACTGGGCGGAGTCCTCCCGGCGCATGGAGGCGGCGCTGCGACAGGGCACGGCCCGGCTGCGGCTGTCACCGCGCGGGCAGAAACTGCTGCCGATGCAGTTCGGGGCGGCGGGGGTGCGGGCGCTCGCGGACGCGGGGCCGGCGGACGGGCGGGGCTGGGTGGAGGTGGAACTCGCCGTCGAGTCGGAGGCGGTCGCGACCGGCGATCTGCTGCGGCTGGGCGTCGAGGCGGAGGTGCTCGGCCCGGCGGGGCTGCGGGAGGCGGTCGCCGCGGCGGTGGCGGTGCTGGCGGACCGGTACGCGGCCGGGCGTTGATCCCGTACGCGGCCGGGCGTTGATCCCCTACGCGACCGGAACGTCATCCCGACCGTCGAAAGTTTCCGTGAAATTCACAGTCCTGGAACTACTGACAACCAGGTGAACGCCGGGTACCGTCCTGTGCCAGTTCACTCATGTGGACCACACCACAACGGAACACCCGTCGTGGCATCACCTTCCTACTCGGATCGTCCGGCACGTTCCTGCCGGTAGAAGGGGACCATTCACCATGGCCACTGTCACGTTCGACAAGGCGACCCGGGTCTACCCCGGCTCCACCAAGCCCGCCGTCGACGCCCTGGAGATCGACATCGCGGACGGCGAGTTCCTCGTCCTGGTCGGCCCGTCCGGTTGCGGCAAGTCCACCTCGCTCCGCATGCTCGCGGGGCTCGAGGACGTGAACGGCGGCGCCATCCGCATCGGCGACCGCGACGTCACGCACCTGCCGCCGAAGGACCGGGACATCGCCATGGTGTTCCAGAACTACGCGCTCTACCCGCACATGTCGGTCGCCGACAACATGGGCTTCGCGCTCAAGATCGCCGGCGTCAACAAGGCGGAGATCCGGCAGAAGGTCGAGGAGGCCGCGAAGATCCTCGACCTCACCGAGTACCTCGACCGCAAGCCGAAGGCGCTCTCCGGTGGTCAGCGCCAGCGTGTCGCCATGGGCCGCGCCATCGTGCGTGAGCCGCAGGTGTTCCTCATGGACGAGCCGCTGTCCAACCTGGACGCCAAGCTCCGTGTGTCCACCCGTACGCAGATCGCGTCGCTGCAGCGCCGCCTCGGCATCACCACCGTCTACGTCACCCACGACCAGGTCGAGGCCCTCACCATGGGTGACCGTGTCGCGGTCCTCAAGGACGGTCTGCTCCAGCAGGTCGACACCCCGCGCAACATGTACGACAGGCCCGCGAACCTGTTCGTCGCCGGCTTCATCGGTTCCCCGGCCATGAACCTGGTCGAGGTCCCGATCGCCGACGGCGGTGTGAAGTTCGGCAACTCGGTGGTGCCGGTGCAGCGCGACGCGCTCTCCGCGACCAGCGACAAGACCGTCACCGTGGGCGTCCGCCCCGAACACTTCGACGTGGCCGGCCCCGACGTCGACAAGGGTCTCGCGGTCACCGTCAACGTCGTCGAGGAGCTGGGCTCCGACGCGTTCGTGTACGGCACCGCGCACGTCGGCGGCGAGACCAAGGACATCGTGGTCCGCGTCGGCGGCCGTGAGGTCCCGGAGAAGGGCAGCCAGCTGCACGTCGTGCCGCGTGCGGGCGAGACCCACGTGTTCTCGACGTCGACCGGTGCGCGCCTGTCCGACTGACACCGTTGCGCAGAAGGGCCCCGCAGATCACTGCGGGGCCCTTCGCGTTGTCGACAAATACCCCGGCAGAACGGTCATTTCGAGCGTTGTACGTCAACACGTGGCCCGGAGTTGCGGGTTCCGGGTCCCCCGTAACGGTGACGGAATGTTTTCTTGTCGCTACCGGGCGCTACCCTCACACGCGTGAAGCACTCCACTAACCGTCAGACGCGTCGCGGCCGGGGCCCCGCCCGCCGGATCGGCCGCTCCCTCGCCTTCGTCCTGCCCGTCGTCCTGGTGCTCTCCGGGACTCTCGCGGTCGCGCGGGTCAACTGGTCGGGGACCCCCTCGAGCCCCGTGCTCACGGCCTCGGACACCTCCGCCTCCGGCGCGTCCTCGCGTGCCGGCGCCCGGGCGCCGCAGCATGTGCTGCGGGACAAGCTGCTGGTCGAACTGCAGGAGGAGAACCCGGGCGTGGCACTCACCCACCTCCAGCAGGCCGTGAACGACCGCCCGTCGCTGGCGAAGCACTGCGCGTCCATCGCCCGCGCCCTCGGCAAGGCGGCGGTCCGCGTCCACGGCCCCACCCAGGCCCAGTCCTACGCCCGCCCGGTCTGCGACACCTCCTTCGCCTCAGGCGTCACCACAGCCAACCACTGACCACCGCTGCCTCGTTCCCACGAGCAACCGGATGCCGCCGTTCCCGCGGGCAGTCGTGCCGCAGGGCGGCACGGGTGGGCGCGACGGCACCCCGCAAACGCCGGGCTGCGCGCCCAGCCCCCGGCCGGCACCAGCACAAGGCGCCGGCACAGGGCACCTGCAAAAGCACCGGACGCCGCGCCGCGTAAAGTGCGGGCATGACCGATCCGCGTGCCGTCGCCCGTCCCGTACAAGCCGTGGTCCTGGCCGGAGGCCAGGGATCCCGGCTTCGTCCGTACACCGACGACCGCCCCAAGCCGATGGTCGAGATCCCCGGCACGGGAACCCCGATCATCGGCCACCAGCTCTCCTGGCTCGCCGAGGAGGGCGTGACGGACGTGGTGGTCTCCTGCGGCCACCTCGCCGACGTCCTGCAGAAGTGGCTGGACACCGCCGACCTGCCCCTGTCCGTCACCACCGTCGTCGAGACGGAACCCCTCGGCCGCGGCGGCGGCCTGAAGTACGCCGCCGCCCGCCTCCCGCACCCGGACCGGCCCTGGTACGCCACCAACGGCGACATCTGGACCCGTTTCTCGCTGCGCGACATGGCCGACTTCCACACCGAGCGGGACGCCGTCGCGACCCTCGCCCTGGCCCGCCCGCGCATCCCGTGGGGCGCGGTGCGCACGGACGGCTTCGGCCACATCACCGACTTCATCGAGGCCCCGCCGTCGCCCTTCGAGATCAACGCGGGCGTGTACGTCTTCTCCCCCGAGTTCGCCGGCCTGCTCCCGGAGCGCGGCGACCACGAGCGCACCACGTTCCCGCATCTCGCGCGTGAGCGCCGCCTGGCCGGTTTCCCGATCCCCCAGGGCTCCTACTGGCGCGCGATCGACACCGCGAAGGACCTGACGGAGGCGGCCAAGGAACTGGCGTCCCAGGGCCGCTGAACTCTTCCCGTCCATCCGTCACATCGTCCGGTCACCGTCCGTCAGTGAGGTGACGTGGCGGCACCGCCGCGTCGGACGAGTGGAAGGAAAGGACGCACGATGCTGACCGACGTCATGTACGTGACGATCAACGTGACCGACCAGGACCGGTCTCTGAGGTTCTACACGGACCAGCTCGGCCTGGAGAAGCGTGTGGACCATCCGGGCCCCGAGGGGCGCTTCCTCACGGTGGGCGTCCCGGGCAGTGCTCTGGAGTTCGTCCTGTGGCCGCACGCGGCGGCCGCGGGGCAGCCGGCCGAGGGAGAGCCGGACAAGGCGCTCAGTTCGTTCTTCCTCGAGTCGGACGACCTGAGGAAGGACTTCGTGGTGTGGCGCGACCGCGGTGTGACGTTCGACCGGCCCGAACCGGAGGACTACCCGTTCGGGGTGCGCATCGAGGCCGTGGATCCGGACGGCAACCGGATCGCGCTGCGCCAGCGCGTCCGGGCGGGCGGGGCGTGACGTCCGACCGTCCGTAGGCACCGCCGTACGACGGTTACGGCAGTGGGAGCCCCGCACGTCGTCCGTGCGGGGCTCCCACTGCCGTACACGGATGGCTGCCCCTATCCCAGGAGGCGGCCCACGAGTCCGGGCTCCCCGGAGGAACCGCCGCTGCCACCGCTCGGGGTGCCGCCGCCGCTGCCGCCGCCGGAGGCGCTGCCGCCGCCCGAGGTCGGGCCGGAGCTGGTGCTCGGTGCCTGGCCGGCCGGGGAGGACCGCTGGGGTGGGGCCTGCCCGGCGCTGCCCTGGGTCTGGCTGGGCGCGCCGGTGGCCGCGTCGGCGCCCTGGGTCGCGCCGGGGGTCATGGCGCCGGCGGACGGGCTCGCCGCGTCCGAAGTGGCGTCCCGGGTGGGCGAGGTGGAGGCGGACGGGGTCCGCTTCTCCTTCCGGCGTTCGCCGGACTCCGCCGGCAGCGGGGAGCCGGGGAGCTCGTTGCGCGGGGCCTCGCCTGGCCCGGGGACGACCACACGGTCGGCGTCCCGCACGGCACCGCCGAGCAGCGAGCCGACGAGCATGCTGAACCCGCAGACCACGAAGGTGACCAGGGCGCCCCGGCGCAGCACGTACCGGCGCAGGTCCCAGATGTCGGCGCGGGGACCGAGCCGGCGCCAGGCCCCGCCGGCGAGGCGGCCGTCGACGGAGTAGACGGGGGCGCCCGCGATGATCAGCGGCGACCAGGCGGCGAGGTAGATGATGTCGGGCGTCTCGTAGGCGGGGACGCTCTTCCAGCTGACGGTGACCAGCAGTGCCGCCGAGAGCACCGCCCCGACGACGGCGGCCAGGCGCTGCCAGCAGCCGAGGGCGGTCAGGACACCGACGACGATCTGTGCGAAGGCGATGGCCAGTCCGGAGCCGATGGGGTGCTCGAGGGCGAACTGGCGCAGCGGCTCGGCGACTTCCCACGGGTGCAGGGTGTGCAGCCACTTGACCATGGAGCCGCGCTTGCCGCCCTCGAAGTAGAGGGGGTCGCACAGCTTGCTCATCCCGGCGTAGACGGAGATGCCGCCGAGGAAGACGCGCAGCGGGAGCAGGACGACGCCGAGGTTCATCCGGCGCCCGGGGTAGTAGGCGTGCCGGGCCGGGTCGTCGCCGTGCCGCCTGGCGCGTCGGCCGGTGTCCTCGAACTCGTCGTCGTACGCGGGTTCACCGTAGGCGCTGCCGACCGTGCGCATGGGGGGCAGCAGGGGTTCGTCGGCGGGGCGGCGCTGGGCGCCGACGAACGGGGTTTCGAGGGGCTGGGTGGCCGGGTCGTCGGCGTAGTCGTATCCGGCGCCGGTGCGCGGGATGACCTGGGTGGCCCCGGCGTCGGTGAGCGGCTCGTCGGTGTGGCGGACGCCTTCGTGCCGTACGGCCTGGAGCAGTCGGTGGGCGCCGGTGTCGTCGGGCGCGGACCGGCCGCTCCAGACGACGGGCCGGCGGCGGGCGCCCGGCTGGCCCGGCGTGCCCACGGTGGTGACGACGGGGATGTGGGCGGTGTCCTCGGCGGCACTCGCGTGCCGTGCGATCCGCGGCGATTGGGCGCGCCGCGCCGAGACGCCCAGCTGCACGCGGAAGCTGGCGTGATTGACGATGACCTGCGCCGGATCGCTCGGTACCTTCACCATGCTCAGCGCGGGAACGTCGTCGAGTCCCGACGAGCGGTCCCCCGTGGGTGTGCGGGGTGTTCTGGTGTCCACACTCATCTAACCGAGTGACACGGCGTTAGGACACTGCCTTGACCCGCCGGAAGTGTCCGGACAGCATCAAGCCTGCCCGGACCACCCGGAACACCCCATGTGGGTGATCCCGTCGAACGCCCGTTCAGCCCCGCCGGCGCGCCGCCTCGTACAGCACGATCCCCGCCGCCACACCGGCGTTCAGCGACTCCGTGCCGCCCGGCATCGGGATCCGTACCCGGAAGTCGCAGGTCTCGCCGACCAGTCGGGAGAGCCCCTTGCCCTCGCTGCCGACGACGATGACGACCGGCCCGCTCAGCGCGTCCAGGTCGCCGAGCTCGGCCTCCCCGTCGGCGGCCAGACCGACGATCGCGACCCCGGCCTTCTTGTACGCCTCCAGCGCGCGCGTCAGGTTGGTGGCGCGGGCGACGGGCGTACGGGCGGCCGCACCGGCGGACGTCTTCCAGGCACCGGCGGTCATCCCGGCGGCCCGCCGCTCGGGCACGACGACGCCGTGGCCGCCGAACGCGGAGACGGACCGGACGACCGCGCCGAGGTTGCGCGGGTCGGTGACCCCGTCGAGGGCGACGATCAGCGGGTCCTGCCCCTCGTCGTGGGCGCCGGCGACGAGGTCCTCGGGGTGCGCGTACTCGTACGGCGGGACCTGGAGCACCAGGCCCTGGTGGTTCAGGCCGTTGGTCATGCGGTCGAGTTCGGGGCGGGGGGCCTCCATGAGGTTGATCCCGCCGCGCTCGGCCGCGAGCTGGAGCGCCTCGCGCACCCGCTCGTCGTTGTCGATGAACTGCTGGACGTACAGCGTGGACGCGGGCACGCCCTCGCGCAGCGCCTCGACGACCGGGTTGCGGCCGACGACGAGTTCGGAGGTCGAGCGGCCCCCGCCGCGCCGCTGCTGCTGCGAGCGCCCCTGGGCGCGGCGCACCTTCGACTGGGCGGCGCGCTGCTTGGCGTGCCCCTTGCGCATCTCGGCGGGCGGCGTGGGGCCCTTGCCTTCCAGGCCCCGGCGCCGCTGGCCGCCACTGCCGACCTGCGCGCCCTTCTTGCCGGACATGCGGCGGTTGTTCGCGGCCATGAGGTATCCGTCTCCATGAAGTCGTGGGTGGTGCTTGTGTGCGTACGTCTGTGAAGTGTGCCGCCCGGAGGCCCGGACGGCACAGTCGATCTTCAGGCGCCGAGGCCGACAGAGCCCGGCCCTCAGCGCGGGCCGAGACTCCAGCGCGGCCCCTGCGGGCTGTCCTCGATCACCAGACCGGACTGGTTGAGCTGGTCGCGGATGGCGTCCGCGGTGGGCCAGTCCTTGCGGACCCGGGCGGCCTCGCGCTGGTCGAGGACCATGCGGACCAGGGTGTCGACCACGCCATGGAGGTCCTCGCCGCGGTCGTTCTCGCCGGCCCAGTGCGGGTCCAGCGGGTCGAGGCCGAGCACGCCGAGCATGGCGCGGATCTCCGCGAGGCGGGCGACGGCCGCTTCCTTGTCGTCGGCGGCCAGCGCGCTGTTGCCCTGCCGGACGGTGGTGTGCACGACGGCGAGCGCCTGCGGGACGCCCAGGTCGTCGTCCATCGCCTCGGCGAACGCGGGCGGGACCTCGTCGGCGGGTTCGACGACGCCCCCGGCCTTCTCCACCACGCGCTGCACGAAGCCCTCGATCCGCGCGAACGCGGACTCGGCCTCGCGCAGGGCCTCCTCGCTGTACTCGATCATCGACCGGTAGTGCGGGGTGCCGAGGTAGTAGCGCAGCACGATGGGCCGCCAGCGCTTGACCATCTCGCTGACCAGTACGGAGTTGCCGAGCGACTTCGACATCTTCTCGCCGCTCATGGTGACCCAGGCGTTGTGCACCCAGTACCGGGCGAACTCGTCACCGTAGGCCTTGGCCTGGGCGATCTCGTTCTCGTGGTGCGGGAAGATCAGGTCGAGGCCGCCGCCGTGGACGTCGAAGGCGCTGCCGAGGTACTTGTGCGCCATCGCCGAGCACTCCAGGTGCCAGCCGGGGCGTCCGCGGCCCCACGGCGTCTCCCAGCTCGGCTCGCCGGGCCTGGCCGCCTTCCACATCGCGAAGTCGCGCGGGTCCCGCTTGCCGGTCTCGCCCGCGCCGGAGGGCTGGAGCAGGTTGTCCAGCTCCTGGTTGGACAGCTTCAGGTACTCGGGGAACGAGGCGACGGCGAAGTACACGTTGCCGTCGGCCTCGTAGGCGTGCCCGCGCTCGATGAGACCGCGCATCATCTCGACCATCTCGGTGATGTGGCCGGTGGCGCGCGGCTCGTAGGTCGGGGGCAGGCAGCCGAGGGCCCGGTAGCCGTCGGTGAAGGCGCGCTCGTTCTCGTAGCCGATGGACCACCAGGGGCGGCCCTGCTCGGCGGACTTGGCGATGATCTTGTCGTCGATGTCGGTGACGTTGCGGACGAACGTCACCTCCAGGCCGCGGTACTCGAACCAGCGGCGCATGATGTCGAAGTTCAGGCCCGAGCGGATGTGGCCGATGTGGGGTGCCGCCTGCACGGTGGCACCACACAGGTAGATCGAGACGCAACCCGGCTGGAGCGGGGTGAAGTCACGGATCTGCCGGGCGCTGGTGTCGTACAGGCGAATAGTCACGACACCAGGGTAGTAGGCGCGGACGTGTGCGCGGTGCGGCTCGCTGTTTCGACGACGTTTGTCATGGCGGGCGCGGTTGCCCGTCACGCGCGGGGTCGGCGGGTGCTTGTCGCGCCCGCGCGGCGGAGCCGCGTACCGGCACGGCCCCGCGCCCCTCTCGGGTCGGGACGATCAGCCCTCGTTGACGACCAGTGCCGTCGCCACCGCCATGAGGCCCTCGTCCCTTCCCGGGAAGCCGAGACCGTCCGTCGTGGCGCCCGAGACCGAGACCGGGGCGCCCACCGCCTCCGAGAGAAGCTTCTGCGCCTCCTCCCTGCGCTTGCCGATCTTCGGGCGGGGGCCGACCACCTGTACGGCGATGTTGCCGATGCGGAAGCCGGACTCCCGGACGATGCGCGCGGCCTCCGTCAGCAGGGTGACGCCCGACGCGCCCGACCACTCGGGGCGGCCGGTGCCGAAGTGCCGGCCCAGGTCGCCGAGGCCGGCGGCGGAGAAGAGGGCGTTGCAGGCGGCGTGGGCGACGACGTCCGCGTCGGAGTGGCCGGCGAGGCCGGGGCCCTCGCCCTCCCACTTCAGGCCGGCGCACCACAGTTCGCGGCCGTCCTCGAAGGCGTGGATGTCGGTGCCGATGCCGACCCGGGGCAGGGGGCAGGGCTGCTCAGAAGCCATCGTTGAGCCTCCTGCGGGCCAGGACCGCCTCGGCCAGGACCAGGTCGAGGGGGCGGGTGACCTTGAAGCCCTCCTCGTGCCCGGGGACGGTGACGACGGTGAGGCCGAGCTGTTCGACCATGCTCGCGTCGTCGGTGACGTTGTCCTTCACCGTCTCGTGCGCGCGCACCAGGGTGGCCCGGTCGAAGCCCTGCGGGGTCTGCACCGCCCGCAGCAGCGACCGGTCCGGGGTGGCGACCACGGGCTCCGGCCCGCCCGGGGCGGCGGCGGGTTCGACCTGCTTGACGGTGTCGGCGAGCGGCAGCGCGGGCACGACGGCCGGCGCTCCGTCGCGTACGGCCTCGATGACGGCGTCGACGGTGTCCACGGGGACGAGCGGGCGGGCCGCGTCGTGCACCAGGACGATGTCGTAGCCGGGCGGCAGCGCGTCCAGGCCGAGCTTCACGGACTCCTGGCGGCTCTCACCGCCGGGGACCACGACGAAGTCGGTGCGGTCGGGCAGCGCGTGCGCGTCGAGCAGCGACTTGACCTCGGGGGCGCCCTCGGGCGGGGCCACGACGACCACCAGGGAGACGGCGCGGGAATCGGCCATCGCGCGGACGGCGTGGATGAGCATGGGCGTGCCGCCCAGTGCGCGGAGCGCCTTGGGGGCGCCCGGGCCGAGGCGTACGCCACGGCCGGCGGCCGGGATCACGGCCGCCGTACGGGCGGTCGTACGGCCGGATGCGGGGTTCGGCGACGGCGGGGAGAGCGGATCGTCAGACATCGGTTCCTGTCAGGTTTGTGTGCTCGGCCCAGGTGGGTATGGCCTGTGCGTACCCCCTGCTCCCGGAGCGGGGGGAGTGCCGGGCGTGATGCCTTGACCAGCCCCTTCCGTGATTCTGGTCGAGTCGACCGCCCGGGCCCGGCACGCCAGGGGTGGGGACGTGAGTCATGACACATTCCCCGGCGCGGCGCAAGTGCAACGCTGAAAAGGCGTCCGGGTGCGAACATGCCGCAGCGCCCGGCGACATCCATGACGTCATCGGGCACCGCGGCATTTCGATGTGCTGAGTGCTGAGAATGAGCTGCGCACTGCGAATGCGAGCAGCTGTGACTCAGGAATCTCAGGAGGCGAGAACCTCGTCGAGCAGGGCCTCGGCCTTGTCCTCGTTGGTGTTCTCCGCGAGGGCGAGCTCGCTGACCAGGATCTGACGCGCCTTGGCGAGCATGCGCTTCTCACCGGCGGAGAGTCCGCGCTCGCGCTCACGACGCCACAGGTCACGCACGACTTCCGCGACCTTGATGACATCGCCCGAGGCGAGCTTCTCCAGATTTGCCTTGTAACGACGGGACCAGTTCGTGGGCTCCTCGGCATACGGAGCGCGCAGCACCTCGAAGACCCGGTCCAGCCCGTCCTGACCGACCACATCACGTACGCCGACGAACTCCGCATTGTCCGCTGGCACACGTACCGTCAGGTCGCCCTGGGCGACCTTCAGCACCAAGTAGGTCTTGTCCACGCCTTTGATCTGGCGAGTTTCGATAGCCTCGATCAGCGCGGCCCCGTGATGGGGATAGACCACGGTGTCGCCAACCTTGAACGTCATGTGACAGGTACCCCTTCCGTGGCTATCCAGGGTAACACGGATACGGCGTCTTCTGAATGGCGTTTTCGCAGGTCAGGGCCATTCTCAGGGCTTGACAACAGCGACAGGAACGTGCTGCGGACGCCTAACGGAAGCAGGTATTCGCAGGTCGGAGCGGCTCTTCGGCGCAAGCGAAACGCGTACGCTACACGCATCCGGAGCCCCGCACGAGCGGTTGAACATCCCCATATGTCCGGTTCCAAGTGCTCGACTTCCGCTACTCCGTTCGGTGCGCGGAGCCGGGTTCCGGTCGAATCCGGAATTGATCACACGGCCCGGGGATGAGCGGCCGGTGATCAATTCCGGAGGCCTCCACTCATTCCTTCGCGAGAAATGCGCGATCACTATGGGAATGGCGCGGGAGTGCGGCGTGAAAGTGACCCGAGTGACCGGTGAGTCACTTGTGGCTCAAGAGACGAGACACGCCCGCTCCCGACTGCGGACGAGGCAGTGACCAGGGGTTCCGGACACGCCTTCCCGGGTCAACGGGGGGCGTCTCGGGAGGGTCGGGTGCGGCCGTGCGGGAACGGCTCGGTAACCTGAGGCCGCTGACAGACCCTTAGGGCGGCTCAACCCGGTCGCCAAACGCTCGAGTAAGGAGTTGCCGCCGCCGTGAGCAGCAGCCTTCGACGCGGTGCTCTCGCCGCCGCCGCCATCGCGTTCTCGATCGCCTCGCTCTCCGCGTGCGCGGCCGGCAACAACGCCCAGACCCTGGAGATCCAGCCGGACAACGCGTCGACGACCGTCGGTGACATCAAGATCCAGAACGCCACGGTCATCACCCAGCCCGACCTGGAGTCGACGGGCCCGGCGGTCGTCTCCGCCACGCTGTTCAACGAGGGCCGCACCGACCAGACGCTGGAGTCGGTCACCCTCCCCGGCACCGACAAGACCGCCGAGCTGACCCCCGCCGAGGGCGGCAGCCTCACCGTCCCGGCCGGCGGCTCGCTGATCCTCGGTGGCGAGGGCAACGCGGCCGCCGTGCTGCCCAGCAGCCGTGAGGCCGTCCGGGACGGCAACGCGCAGAAGGTCACCTTCACCTTCAGCAAGACCGGTGACGTGAGCCTGCGCGCGATCGTCTTCCCGGCCGAGCACTTCTTCGAGAGCTGGGGCCCGACCGAGGCCGCGGCCGCACCGGGCGCCTCGACGGAACCGTCGACGGAGCCGTCGGCGGAGTCCTCCGGCGAGCCGGCCGACGGCACCACGGGCGAGACCACCGGCGCCCCGGAGGACACCGGGACCGGCGAGTCGGCGGGGACCGGCGGCTCCACGGAGACCGGCGACTCGACGGGCACCCCGACCGACGCGGCCTCCGCCAGCGCACAGACCGGCCACTGAGCACGGACACGAGCACGACGTGAAAGGGCGGGACCCCGAACAGGGGTCCCGCCCTTTCACGTCACCGCGGGCAACCGTGCCTCCCCCAGTGCCTCAGGGGTCCGGGAGGTGCCCCGCAGACGCCGGGCCGCGCAACACCCCCCGCCCAGCCCTCACACCGGCACCGGCACCGGACAACGCGGCGTCGCAGGCCTACGGCTCGAACTTGTATCCCAGCCCCCGCACCGTCACCAGATACCGCGGCGCCCCCGGATCCGGCTCGATCTTCGCGCGCAACCGCTTGACGTGCACATCAAGCGTCTTGGTGTCACCGACGTAGTCGGCCCCCCACACCCGGTCGATGAGCTGCATCCGCGTCAACACCCGCCCCGCGTTCCGCAGCAGCATCTCCAGCAGATCGAACTCCTTCAGCGGCAGATCGACCTTGGTGCCACCCACGGTCACCACATGCCGGTCGACATCCATCCGCACCGGTCCGGCCTCGAGCGCCGCGGGCGCGGCCTCCTCCGGCTCCCCGCGCCGCCGCAGCACCGCGCGGATACGGGCGACCAGCTCCCGCGAGGAGAACGGCTTGGTGACGTAGTCGTCGGCCCCTATCTCCAGCCCGACAACCTTGTCGATCTCACTGTCCTTGGCGGTCACCATGATGACGGGGACGTTGGAACGGCCGCGCAGCTGGCGGCACACCTCGGTGCCCGGCAGTCCGGGCAGCATCAGGTCAAGCAGAACGAGGTCGGCGCCGTTGCGCTCGAACTCGTCGAGTCCGTCGGGCCCGGTGGTCGCGACGGCGACCTCGAAGCCCTCCTTGCGGAGCATGTACGACAGGGCGTCGGAGAAGGACTCCTCGTCCTCGACGACGAGCACTCGGGTCACGGAAGGACCTCCGGGGAGGGAAGCGTTTCGTACGCGGATGAATCGGAAGAGTGGGGGGATGAGCAGGACGCCCGTCCGGCCTCACCGTCGAGGCCCTGGGTGTCGTCCTGGTGGGACATGTCGTCCCGGTGGGACATCTGGTGGGCGCGGTCGCGGGCCGCACGGGCCTCCGGCAGCCGCAGGGTGAAGGTGGAGCCCTGGCCCTCGGCGCTCCACACCGTGACCTCCCCGCCGTGCGAGGCGGCCACGTGCTTCACGATCGCGAGGCCGAGCCCCGTACCGCCGGTGGCACGGGAGCGGGCCGGGTCGACCCGGTAGAAGCGCTCGAAGACGCGCTCCTTGTCCTTCTCGGAGATGCCGATGCCCTGGTCGGTCACCGCTATCTCGATCAGGTCCCCGCCGGGCTGCGCGACCGTACGGGCCGCGATGCCCACGCGGGTGCGGGCGGGTGAGTAGTTGACCGCGTTCTCGACGAGATTGCCGAGCGCGGCGGCGAGCTGGCCACGGTTGCCCCACACGCGCAGGTCGGCCGTGCCGGCCACCCGTCGCCCGTCACCACCCTGATCGAGTCCTTCGGGCGCCAGGACGTTCGAGGCCATGGTGATCTCCTTGGTGCCCGCCGCGTGCCGGCAGCGGTCGATCGCCTCGGCGACCAGTTCGTCGACGCGGATGGGCTCGGCGTCCTCCAGCGGGTCGTCGTTCTGCACCCGGGAGAGGTCGATGAGCTCCTGCACCAGGTTCGTCAGCCGGGTCGCCTCGATCTGCATCCGCCCGGCGAACCGTTCCACCGCCTCGGGGTCGTCGGAGGCGTCCATCACGGCCTCGGAGAGCAGCGAGAGCGCCCCGACGGGGGTCTTCAGCTCGTGGCTGACGTTGGCGACGAAGTCACGTCGTACCGCCTCGATGCGGCGGGCCTCGGTGAGGTCCTCGACGAGCAGCAGAACGAGCCGGGAGCCGAGCGGCGCCACCCGCGCGGACACCGCGAGGGCCTCGCCGCGTCCGGTCCCCCGGCGGGGCAGGTCCAGCTCGACCTGGCGTATCTCGCCGTCGCGCCGGGTGTCACGGGCCATCTGCATCATCGGCTCCACGGCCAGCTTGCCGCCGCGGACCAGCCCGAGGGCGTACGCGGCGGAGCTGGCCTTGACCACGCCGTCGGCCTCGTCGAGGACGACGGCGGACGAGCGCAGCACGGACAGCACGGTGTCCACACCCGGCGGAAGCACCGGGTCCGTGTGCAGGGAGGTGCGCGTGGGGCGCCTCTGTTCGCGCTCGCTGAAGCGGAACGCCAGCATGGCGATGACGCCGGTGAGCACTCCGGCGATCGCTGCCACTGCGGCGACCGCCGCGTTCACGTCCATGCCCCCAGGTTAGGCATGGCACGGGCGGTGCCCACAGCCGTCGGCGTGCGAGCTCGAACACTCGTCGCCCAGAGTTCACCTTGGAGCCAGGGATGGTTCATTCGGGGTGCCGGAATCGGACGCGTACGGGACGGAACGTGGGAGCGTGGGGAGGAGCCCAGGCCCCTGAAGCCCGGACGAAGACGCACGAGAGGAACCCTGATGCGGGACGCGTACCACGAGGAACTGGATTCGATCGGCGACGGTCTGGTGGAGATGGCCCGGCTGGTCGGGTCGGCGATCGGACGCGCCACGACGGCCATCCTCGATGCCGACCTGAAGCTGGCGGAGAGTGTGATCGAGGCCGACCAGAAGGTCGACGAGCTCCAGCACGACCTGGAGGCCCGGGCCATCGCCCTGCTGGCCCGCCAGCAGCCGGTGGCGACCGACCTGCGGATAGTCGTCACCTCGCTGCGGATGTCGGCCGACCTGGAGCGCTCGGGCGACCTCGCCCAGCACGTGGCCAAGCTCGCCCGGCTGCGCTACCCGGAGCGCGGGATCCCGCGGGACCTGCACGCCACGATCCTGGAGATGGGCCAGCTCGCGCAGCGCCTGATGGCGAAGGCGGCCGAGGTGATCATCACCAAGGACGTCGACCTGGCGCTCCAGCTGGAGCAGGACGACGACGCGATGGACCTGCTGCACCGCACGCTCTTCCAGCACCTGATGGACGACCGCTGGAAGCACGGCATCGAGACGGCCGTCGACGTCACGCTGCTGGGCCGGTACTACGAGCGCTTCGCCGACCACGCGGTCTCGGTCGCCAAGCGCGTCGTGTACCTGGTCACCGGCGAACACGCGGACGAGATCCAGACGGACCTGCAGCCGGAGATCCAGGCGGTGACGGGGGCGGAAGGAGCCTGACCGGGGGCGTACCCGCGCGACGGAGCCCGGCCGGAGTGCGTACGAGCCTCAATGCGCCGTTGATGCGCCCGGCGGGACGGGCGTCCAATGGGGGGAGGCGTGCACAGGCGCCAGCCCCGAGGAGGGACCCATGGCCGATTCCCCCAGCACGACACCCGACCCCACGCAGGAGCGCGAGACCGAGCAACCCGCCGAGATCAGGAACCTCACCCTGATCGCCGCCTGCGGCTGCGGCTCGGGCTGCGGCTGCGGCTGCCAGTCGGGCAACCCCTGTCAGTGCGGCTGACGCCGTAGGCACCCGGCCCGCCACCGACCGAGGGCCCCGGGGCCCGTCATGGGCGCCGGGGCCCTCGGCGTACCGGTGGCCCCCTCCGCCGAAGCGGACCGGCGCAGCCGGCGCCTCTCAGGAGGCACTGACCTCCGCGGCCTTTCCCACCACGACCGCTTCCTTCTCCGGAAGCTCCTCCCCCGGAAGCTCTTCCTCCGGAAGCCGCCGCATCAGCAGCCCGTAGCCGAGGCCGGCCACCGTCCCGACGACGGCGCACATCCCCCACAGCCACTCGGCGCCCCAGTGGTCGATGACGAACCCGGACATCAGCGGGGCGACGAGGGAGGCGACCGCCCAGGACATGGTGTACATGCCCTGGTAGCGCCCGCGTCCGTGCACCGGGGAGAGCCGTACGACGAGCCCGGTCTGGGTCGGCGCGTTGACGATCTCGGCCAGCGTCCACACGCACACGGTGAGGGCGAAGACGCCGACCGACCCGGCGAAGGCGGTGAGCCCGAAGCCGTATCCGGCGAGCAGCGAGGAGATCACCAGCAGCCGCCCGGGGTCCCGGTGTTCGATGAACCGGGTGACGGGGATCTGCAGGACGACGATCAGTACGCCGTTGACGGCGATGGCCATGCCGAAGTCCGCGGGCGTGAACCCGGCCTCCCCCATGGCGATGGGCAGCCCCAGGTACCCCTGCTGGAAGACGAGGGCGATGAGGAAGGACAGCCCGACGACCCCCATGTACCGCCCGTCGCGCAGCACGGTCAGCAGGGAGACGGACCCGCTCCCCCCGGAGGTGTCCGGGGAGTCCTTGCCGCTCGGCCGGGACTCGGGCAGCTTCACGAAGACGAGCACGGCGCAGACCAGCGTCATGCCCGCCTCGATCAGGAACCCGATGAGGTAGCTGTACTCGGCGATGAACCCGGCGCCCGCGGAGGAGATCGCGAAGCCGAGGTTGATGGCCCAGTAGTTGAGCGAGAAGGCCCGGATACGGTCCTCCGGCCGCACGATGTCCGCCATCATCGCCTGCACGGCGGGCCGGGAGGCGTTGGAGGCCATGCCGACGAGGAAGGCCACGGCCGCGATGGCGACCGGGTCCCGCATGAAGCCGAGCAGCGCGACGGACAGGGCGGTGGCGGTCTGCGCGACGAGCAGCGTGGGCCGCCGCCCCAGCCGGTCGGTCATCACCCCGGCGCCCAGCGACGAGATGACTCCACCGAGCCCGTGCAGCGCGGCGACGAGCCCGGCGTAGGAGGCGGAGTACCCCCGGTCGAGGGTGAGGTACAGCGCCATGAAGGTGGCGACGAACGCCCCGAGCCGGTTGACGAGGGTGCTGGCCCACAACCACCAGAATTCGCGGGGAAGCCCCGAGACGGACTCGCGCGCGGCACGTCTCAGTCCGGCGACTGACATGGGACCCCCGTAGAAGATGTAAGCGCCTGATGCGGCATGCACACCTTACGAAAGGCCGGATCCCGGGGACCACCCGATTAACAGATCCCGTCAACCGTCCGCCAAGCGGGCAGGGCGCGCGGCCCCTGCGGGGCGTCGATTACGCTCGGACACATGGCCGACGCACCGTACAAGCTGATCCTCCTCCGCCACGGCGAGAGCGAGTGGAACGAGAAGAACCTGTTCACCGGCTGGGTGGACGTCAACCTCACCCCGAAGGGCGAGAAGGAGGCGACGCGCGGCGGCGAACTGCTCAAGGACGCCGGCCTGCTCCCCGACGTGCTCCACACCTCCCTCCAGAAGCGCGCGATCCGCACCGCGCAGCTCGCGCTGGAGTCCGCCGACCGCCTGTGGATCCCGGTGAACCGCAGCTGGCGCCTGAACGAGCGTCACTACGGCGCCCTGCAGGGCAAGGACAAGGCGCAGACCCTCGCGGAGTTCGGCGAGGAGCAGTTCATGCTGTGGCGCCGCTCCTACGACACCCCGCCGCCCCCGCTCGACAACGACGCCGAGTACTCCCAGTTCTCCGACCCGCGCTACGCGACCCTCCCGCCGGAGGTGCGCCCGCAGACGGAGTGCCTGAAGGACGTCGTCGTCCGGATGCTCCCGTACTGGTTCGACGCGATCGTCCCCGACCTCCTGACCGGCCGCACGGTCCTGGTCGCCGCCCACGGCAACAGCCTGCGCGCCCTGGTCAAGCACCTCGACGGCATCTCGGACGCCGACATCGCGGGCCTGAACATCCCGACGGGCATCCCCCTGTACTACGAGCTCGACTCGGACTTCAGCCCGGTCACCCCGGGCGGCAAGTACCTCGACCCGGACGCGGCCGCGGCGGCGATCGAGGCGGTCAAGAACCAGGGCAAGAAGAAGTAAGCCCGCACGAATAGGCCCCCTACCTGCGGTTTCTCCGCGAGTAGGGGGCTTGTCGTTGCCTCTGGGCCGCCTCTGGGCCGTCAGGTGCTGGACGGCTCCGGCCGGGCCGTGTCGAAGACGGCGGCGATTGCCTTGCGGGTCCGCTCCTGGCTCGACGGCATGAGGTGCGCGTACACGCGGAGCGTCAGGCCCGGGTCCGAGTGGCCAAGGTACTCGGCGAGGGCCTTGATGTTCTCGCCCGCGTCCAGGAGCACCGAGGCGTAGAAGTGACGGAGGGCGTGCATGCCGTTCTCTCGGGACTCGGCGTACGGCCGTCCCCGCTCGGGCACAGGGATGACGCCCGCTGCAGCCAGCGCCGGTTTCCACGCCTCCTCGTTGAGCGACGTACGCCAGACGTGCCCGCCGCGCGGCCCGGTGAAGATGAGTCGCTTGGTCACCGGAGGACCGTCGGCCACCTTCCACGGCAAGGTGATTTCGACCGGCGGGAACCGCTTCATGTGCGCCCGTAGTGCGTCGGCAACGGGGCCGGGAAGCGGCACGTCCCGCAGCTTGCCACCCTTCGGCGGCGCGAACACGGCCTTGCTGCGACTCAGCTTCAGTTGCTGGACCACGTGGAGCGTGTCCGACTCGAAGTCGATGGCGTCGACGGCCACGCCCAGGATCTCGCCCTGGCGGAGCCCGCAGCCGCCGCCCAGGTCGACCATGGCTTGGTAGCGCTCGGGCATGGCGGCCCGGACGGCGAAGACCCGCTCGGGTGTCCAGGGCACGACGCGCTTGTTGTCGACGGTCGGCGGCCGGACGGACCGGGCCGCACACGGGTTTCGGGGAAGGTGGCCGTCGTCCACGGCCGCGCTGAGCGCCGCGCGCACGTTGGAGTAGATGGTCCGGGCGTACGACCCGCGGATGCCGTTCTCCTGCAACTGCCGCACCCAGTCCCGGATGTGCGCTGGCTGGAAGGAGCCGAGCGGACGCGAGCCGAGGTAGGGGAAGGCGTGCAGCCGTAGCTGCGACTCTATCGAGGCTTGGGTGTTCGGGTCGGCGCCCTGCGTGGCGACCCAGCGCTCGGCGTACTGCTGAAAGGTGATCCGGGCGGCGCGCGGGTCGATGTACTGCCCGCGCGCCATGTCCGCCTCGATGTGCGCCAGCCACTGATCAGCGAGCCGCTTCTGACGGTCGGGGAAGCTCTTGGACTTCTCCGTACCGTCCGGGCCGACGTAGCGAGCGCGGTAGCGCTGACCGGACCCGTAGCGCTCGGTCTTGACCTTGCGCGCTTTCCCGTCCGGGCCGGTCTCGGTTCTGTACCAGCGGTCTTGGACGTGCCCGGCCATCAGGCGGCAGCCCCTTCCCGCAGGGACTCGACCCAGGCTTGGACGTCCGCAGGGTCGTAGCGCAGGTGCCGGCCGACCCGGAAGCCGCGGGGACCGGTGCGCTTGCGGCGCCACTGGTAGACCGTCTCGACGCTGGGCAGGTCGAACATCGCCACCAGGTCGTCAGGAGTCAGGTACCGCGACGGCAGAGGCCTCGGCTCGGGGGCCACGTCCACGACAGTGCTGCGTCGGCTAGCCATGGGCGGGCTCTCCTTCCGTTCCCGCATCGGGCTCGCGTGTAGCGGCAAGCCAGGCTTCTGCGGCAGTCAGGCCGGTACCGGCGAAGCGCCAGTGGCGGAGGACAAGGACGGTGCCGGGGTCGGGAAGCGGGTGGCCGGCCTCGGCCGCGCGTTCGCGGGCCAACGCTTCGTTGTGGTCGGCGCGTTCCTGGCGGAGGGTGCCGAGGGTGACGGAGTAGGCGCGGGACTTGGTGGAGAAGTGGCCACGGAAGCCGAGCATGTGGGCCCACTTGCGCAGGCGGAGGTCTTCCAGCTCGGGGAGCGCCCCGAGGTGCCAGCAGGTGAGGATCATGCGCCGGGCGTGGTCGGTGACGTCGGAGCCGATCAGGTCCGTGATCGGGTTGCGGATGGGGCGGTCGAGGGTGCCCGCGGTCTCGGCTCCCTTGGTGGCGTACTTGGCGATGTAGGCAGCCACGGCGCGGCTGGACAGTTCCGAGGTGCCGTTGAAGTCGGCTGAGCGGATGGGGCGGATGTCGAGCTGGTCGCCGAAGCGGAAGGCGTACGGGTGGCCGTCGAGGACTGGGCCGGGTGTTTCGGCTTGCATGGCCGCCGAGCGGATCGCGTCGGTGAGGAGTTCGGTGGTGGCCCAAGGCGGCGGGGTGTCCTCGGCACCGTCCGGGCCGTCGAGGCGGATGACGGCGTGGAAGTGGACGGCACCGCGCCGCTGGTACTCGGCGACCTTGGCGTAGGAGACCTTGAGGCAGTGCCGCAGTGCCGAACGGCTCAGGCCCGCGCGGGAGGCGAGGTGCTGGCGTAGGTAGGTGGTGAAGCGAGCCCAGAGCGCCCCGGCATGTGCGTTCCACAGGACGGCCGCGCGGTAGTCGTAACGGTCCGGGTCCAGGGGTGTGCCGAGGGCGGGGTCGTCGTCCGGGTGGAGGCGTCCGCAGTGGCAATGGCCACCGCCGGGGCGGTTGTGGACGGGGCCGAAGGACGGGGCGGTGAAGGTGGCGAAGACGCGCGGGTGTTGGGCCACGGCCGGGCCGATGCCTTTGCCGCCGCTCAGGCCGGCCGTGACGAGGTGGAAGGTGTCTTTGCGGTACACCTCGGCGCAGGATGCACACCGGGTGGCGCGGCGGTTGTTGCAGCGGATGAGGAGTTGTCCGGCCGGGAGGTCGCGGTCAGTGATTTCCCGGACTATCTCTCCGGTGGCGGCGTGGACGTCAATGCGGTGGCCCTCCATTCGGATGGGCCGCTCGCAGCCGCCGAGGCGCTGAATCTGGTGGGCGTAGGCGCTGAGGCCGCCGTGCCGGGCAAGTGCTGCCAGCTGGCGGATAGCTGCGGTCGTAGCCGCAGAAGTCATGTGGGGAGTCCTCCTTACGTGGGCGGGAGTCGGATTTCGTCGAGGGGGCTAGACAGTGTGAGAAGGCCGGGAAGTCGGGGCGGTGGTGTCAGCGGCGGGCGATGACTGAGCGGACGGTGATGGCACACACGGCCACGGATGCGGCAGTGAGGGCGACGGCGAGGAGCATGGAGACCAGGACGGCGCCGACGACCAGGACCACGGCGGTGCCGCCGCCGACGAGGGCGAGCACGGTGCCCGGCGTGAGCTGGACGACCGAACGGTTCGGAGCTGGGCTGGCGGCTGTCGATGCCGGGGCCGGGGCGTGCGGCGTGACTGCGGTCGGTTCGACGACCGCGGGCGGGGTGGTCAGGCCGGTGGGCTGCGGCATTGTCGGGACCTTCGGTCGGAACATGAGCGGTCTCCCTTCGCGGGTCACTTGAGGGCGGGGTCGATGACGGGGGCGAGCAGGCTGTCGGCGAGGAGGTAGCCGCCCAGGAGCAGTACGGCGATGAGCCACCAGGGCGGGCGGATGAGCTTGACGCCGAGGACGCCGACGACGAGCAGCGCGAGCCAGAGCGGGACGTCCATGTCGGGTGGTCTCCTGTCAGGCCGGGCAGCGGTGGGTGCGGGCGGCGAGTTCGGCGGCGGCGCGGCTGTCGTACTCGGCGGAGAAGTCGCAGCGGGGAGCGGTGCAGGCGGCCAGGTGGCGGTTCCGGCCGCGTTCGACGTAGGAGGCGACGTTGACGGGGCCGATGCGTCGGAGGTTGCGGAAACGGCGGTTCACGGTGGGGCTCCTCTCAGAGGTGTGCGGCGACGGATGCGGTCATGGATGGGGGCAGGCCGAGCCGAGTGCGTACGGCGTCGGGGTCGGCGGGGCGACCGGTGGCCGAGCGGTGTTCGTCGGCCAGGGCCCGGACGCGGTCGACGAGGGCGGGCGGCAGGGCGACGGCTGGAGCAGGCACTGGGGCGGGAGCGGTGGCCGGGGTGGCAGCAGGCTCGGGAACTGGTTCGGGGTCGGCGGGGTACGGAACCTTGTGATCGGGCCGTTCCGCGCCGGACGAACCGCCGTCAGGTGCCGTAGCGGCGTCCGTCGCGGGAGAGGCGGCGTGCCCCGGGGCGTGCGGGGCGTGGGCCAGCAGCGTGCCGCCGAAGAAGGCGACGGCTGGCCAGCCTGCGACCGTCACGCGGAGCCAGGCGGGTACGTCGTCCAGGTCGAGGAGGCCGGCCGTGGCGACGTTGGCGCCGAGGGACGCGGCCAGGGCTACGAGGAACCACAGCCGCGGACCGCCGGCCGCCTGGCCTGCTCGCTGTGACTGGCGCATCCGACGCCAGGCGGCGACCAAGAGCAGGTCGACGCTCACGGGATAGGCCCACGCCTTCCAGCCGTCCTGTCCGGCCGCTGCGGCGACGTCGTGCAGGTGGGAGAAGGACAGGGCACCGGCGATGACGGCCTGCACGATCACGGCGTCCACGCGGGCCAGGTGGGCACGCATCGGCTCGGGCTCCTTCGGTTCGGGCATGGCAGGGGTAGGGACTTGGCGTGAGGCGTTCACGCCGACCGTTGGAGGGGAAGTGCGGCTACCCGGTCACCGGGCGCGCGGAGGGCTGCACGCCGGGAGCAGCGGAAGGCTGCACCACGACAGGTCGGAAGGTTTCCAGGCGGGGCAGTTCTGGGATCAGGCCCGAAGTGTCGCGGCAGACGGCCGCCGCGTCTTCGAGAGTGAGATGCGGGGAGCGGACCCGGGACCAGCCGCCGGAGGAGTCCCCGACGACCGCGACGCCGGGTCGTTCGGCCGGGATCCTGGTGGCCGCCAGCGCCGCTTCCGGTGCGATGTCGCCGAGAGCCATGTTGGCGGACGTCTCGTCGTTGACGCGGTGGCAGACCCGACCGGTGAGCTGGGCGCGGAGCATGGTGGCGCCCTTGCCGAGTTCGGCGCCGAAGCGCTGCCCGCACACCTCCAGATAGATGCCGGCCGCGCGCCCGAGCTGGGCGAGGCGGATGAGCTTGGTGACCATGGCGTCCCGCCGCTTCTCGTCGTCCTTGCTCGCGGCGAGGAAGAGTTCAGCGACCTCGTCGACGACGACCACGACCGGCACCGGCCGCGCCTTCTCCGGCAGGCCCCAGACGTCCGAGGTGAGCACGGCATCCGAACCGGCCCCGCCCCTCATGCCGATCAGGCGGAAGCGTGCCTCCATCTCCTCCACCAGGACGTCAAGGAGGTCGTTCGCACGGTCCGGCGTATCGGCGAGCGCCGACAACCGGGGTGTGAACGGGGCCAGTTCGACACCCCATTTGCAGTCGATGCCGACGAGTGCGACAGGTTGCCGGGCCAGCCCGCAGAGCAGGTTGCGCAGGTACACGGACTTGCCCGACTGCGTGGCGCCGAGGATGAGTTCGTGCGGCACGGTGCGGAAGTCCCGGACGTGCCAGTGTCCGTCCTCACGCAGTGCCAGGGGCAGGGTCAGCGGTTCGGTCCGCAGCCGCCGACGAGGGGGCCGTACGTCGGCGAGGACGTCCCAGCCGACCAACCGCAGCTCCAGCCGTCCCGGCTTGGTGGGCCGGACGTGCACGGCGTGCGCACCCCAGGCGTGCCGTAGCCGGTCGGCCGAAGTGTTGAAGTCTTCGGGTGCCTGGCCGGCCGCCATGCGCAGCCGCATCACGAGTCCGGACCCGGTCGGCAGTGGCAGCGACCGACGAGGCGGCACGGGAGCGGCCTGTCGCCCCACCATCCGGGCGGTGGCCCGGCGCATGGCAGAGGCGGGCACCGTCAGGCCGCAGGCGTCCATGGTGGCCCGGTAGGTGGTGAGCACCCGCAGCGTCACGGCCGGATACCCGACCAGCCACCAGAACAGGACCGGCAGTCGACGGCGCACAGCGGCCAGCGCAGCCGCCACCAGCACCGCTAACAGCAGAATCCACAGGGCATCGGTCATGGCGCTCAGCCCTGCACCGCGGCCGGCGTGCCGACCATGACGGCGTCTGCCCGGTAGGCGATGCCGTGCCGAGTACGGCCGCCGAACTCGCTCTCCCAGGGCCGGGCGATCAGGCCGGACAGGAACACCGGTGCACCCATGACCAGTCCCTCGCCGATGCCCTTCTCGGGCACGGTGACCTTGATCATGTCCGAGCCACCTTGGGCGATGAACACCAGCTCCATGACCATGAGCCGGTCGTTGGTGACCGGGTCCACGGCCACCTCCCCGGTCTGCCGGTCCCTCACCTTGACCTCGGGGAGCTTGGTGACCAGCAGAGTGGCGGACGAGGTGTCCACAGGGATGACACGCATTCTGTACCTCACTTGATTCGGGCGCCCTCGTGGACGCCGAGCCGTTGAATACCCCCCTAGACAGCACAGGGAGGCGACCACCCCGACCGTCCAGGGGGATTGACGACCACCGTAAACCGACGCCCCGTCAACTGTCTAGGGGGGTATACGAGCGTGTCGCGCGAGCGTCGATGGGACCACCCGATCTCGCAGCGGCCGGTGACGCCATTCGGGAGCCCCTTGCCCGCTTTTAGACCACCACCGTCACGGGTTGTCGAGCAGGCCCAGCGCCGTATCCGGGCGGCAGTGCACGCACGCCGGCACACCATGCCGCAGAGCTTCAACCACCTGCTCGCGGGACGCGGGACGACACCGGCCCGACTTCGTCGCTGCCCAGCAGTCCCCGGCATGGACGGCATCCACGTTCTCCCGGTTGAGCCCGTACTGGAGCAGCCAGTCCGGAGGCGGCGGCCGCATCTCCTCACCTCGGCGCCGCTCAGCCTCGCGCCGCTCCTCGTCCGCGATCCACCCGTCGAGCTGCCGCACGGCAGCCGTCGCCTGCTGCACGACCACACGGCGCGCGAAGCGCAGCAGCTCCAGTCGGGACGGTTGGTCGCTCACACGTTCGATTCTACGGTTGGGTGTGCGGCTTCGACGAGGGCACCCAGTGGAGAACCGTGGCGTCGTCCCTCGCCTTTCCGCGAGGCCACCGCTGCCCGTCGGGATCGCCGTTCTCCGCTTCCCGTACACGGCGGATGAGTTCGTCCGGGCCGGCGGACGCGAGCACGTCCAGCACGTCCGTCCAGTCGGCGAGGCCGAACCGGTCGACGAGGCGTGCCGCGCCGTCGCTCAGCAGGGTCACGGACGCCAGCGATTCCAGCGGCACCGTTCCGGTGAGGGCGTGCTCGGCTGCCCGTGGTTCGGGGCCAGCGATCCAGAAGCCGCCCGGCCGGTTACGGAGTCCCGTCAGGTCGTCGCGGTACTGGGCCAGGGCGGCAGCGTGCTCGGGCGTGCCGGTGGGCAGTCGGTCGACCGACGCACGGAGTTGCTTTCCGACCTGGTCTAGGCGGTCGTCGGTGACAGCGGTCGTCTTCCCGCCCTGACCGGCGAGGAGGAGGGTCGAGTCGCCGAGGACGAGGTACTCCAGCGCTCCCCCGCCGACGCGGACCGCGACGACCGTGCTGGTCGGGCTGGCCCGGTAGGTCAGGTCGCACGTGTCCTCGTGCAGGGACCGGACGCCGCGGATCGCGTCGGCGAGACAGTCGGCGAGGGGCCGGGCGGGATCTTGCACGATGTTGCCCAGCAGCAGTCCGCCCAGGGTCGAGGAGAACCACGCGATGCCGTGCACGCAGCCGGTCTCGGCCCCGGCGACGCCGGCACCGTCGAGGAGGACGGCCGCACCTGGAGCGGTGGCCGCGAAGTCCTCGTTCTGCTGGTCTGGTTCGGCAGGCAGCGTGCCGAGGGCGACGTTCACGCCGTCGTCTCCTCGTCGTGCAGGTACAGGGGGCAGAGGAGTTCGGCGGATTGTGGCTCTTCGGCCTCGGGGTCGTACTCGACACTCACCAGGGTGGAGAAGTGCCTCTCCCCCACCTGTCCCCACAGCGTGCTGAGGTCGGAGGCGAGCAGGTGGACGACGCCGAGGGAGCCTGCCGTGTGGATGCCGGCGATGGCCAGCACCGAGCCGTTCCCGTCCGGGCGGGGCAGTCGGCCCAGGTATCCGACGTCGTGCGGGCGGCTCGGCTCGAGGTCCGCCCCTGCGTGGTACGCCGTGCCGGTGCGCCGGTCCACCAGCGCCCAGGGCTCGCCCTCCGGGTGTTCCCAGGCGAGTACCGGGTCCTGGGCGTACAGGTCGCGCATGGCCTGGGACATGCCCGGCCCGCAGACGACGACCAGGCCGTCACGGTTGAGGTCGACCTCGCCGCTCACCTGTACGTGGCCGGAGCTGACGTCGAGCCCGTACGACTTCGCCATCTCCTCCAGCCGCTTGCCGGAGTTCATGTCGGCCATGGCGACGACCGGGCGCTTCTTCGTGTCGTCCCATCGGAGCGGCGTCACGACCGTGACGGCGCCCGTCCCGAGGAAGGCGCCCTCAGGCGCCGGGCCGGTGTGCCGGATCTGATGGATCCGCCCGCGGCTGAGGCCGGCCTTCTCGGCGATCTGCGCGTAGGACATTCCTTGTGCGTGGAGGTCCTGAACCACGCGGCGGCGGAGCCGGGCGAGTTCGGTCACCTCCTGCTGCGCAGCGGCCAGCCTCGTGGTGACCTCACGCAGTAGCAGGTACGGATCATCGATCGCCATGATCCGCTGCAACTCGTCCGACATGACCACACCTCCCAGAAGTACCCAGGAGTCTAGGGCCCTAGACGGAATGGGTGGGAGGCGCCGTCCCGTACGACTTTCAACGACGAAGAAGCGCGACCGTCGCCGAGGCACACCTCGAGGAGTCACCCGTCACCGCCGGCACGGCAATGGCCGCCCATCAGCGAGCGGCACCCGGTCACGCGCCCTCCCAGGCCAGTTCCGCCCAGACGGAACGCCCGTCGGGCCAGTTCTTCACGCCCCAGTCCTTCGCGCAGGCCGCGATCAGCAGCAGCCCGCGCCCGCCCTCTTCTTGGCTGGTCACATCGCACAGATGCGGGACCCGTTCGCCGCCCTGGTCGACCACCTCGATACGGACGAAGCCGTCACCGAAGCCGACGACCACGAGGAACCAGCCGCCTTCCGCCCCGCTCAGCGAGTGACGAACGGCGTTGGTGGCCAGTTCGCTGACAACCAGGGTGGCGTCATCGACCGGCCCCTTCTCGGCGACTAAGGCAGCGACGAAGTGACGGGCCTGGACCACCTGCTCGGCCAGGCCGGGGAAGGCGCGGCACCACTTGGTACGCATGGCAAGCTCCTTGTCTGCGTCTAGGGGACTAGACAGCGCGACGGCAGGCTATGCCCACAAGCGCTCCGCACGCCAGGCATGTAAAGGAATTATTCCTCTAAGGGGTGACCGTGTCTCCCAGCTCGCGGAACTCCTTCATCACCCGCAACAACAGCTCACGTACCTCGTCCCCGAAGACGGCTGCGCCTTGGAAGCGGTCGAAGGTCTCCTCGTACGCAGCCACCTCGGCGGAGGCGACGGCCACCCGCTCACCGGTGAACGCCTCAATCACGACAGCCTGCTCGTCGCACAGCGTGAAGCCGTGACGAGGCAGATGCGGCACCGGGCGGCGCCACGGGATGACGCCGAGCCGCACCGTGCTCAGGCTCTCGACGGCGAGCAGCCGGTCCAACTGGGCGAGCATCAGCGCCGGCGTGCCCGGCCAGGTCCGCAGCACGGCTTCCGTCAGCACGAACACCGACTCGCGCCCAGGCTCGAACAACACGCTCTGCCGCTCCACACGGGCAGCGACAGCCCGACCAACCGCCTCAGGGGTCGAGTCCGGCGCGCTCTCGAAAACGTGACGGGCGTACTCCGCGCTCTGAAGCAGCGACGGCAGAACGACACACTGGAACGACCGCACCGACCGAGCACCGCGGACCGCGTCATCAACGACGAGCCCAGCGGGCAGCCCTTCCGCTTCGGAATCGGTGGCGATCGCAGACTCAACGGCGACGAGCAGGTCACGGAGTTCCCGGGCCGCCGACTCATCGAGGTTGAGCGCCCGGCACAGCCGGTCCAGCACATCGACACTGGGGACCATGCGCCCGGTTTCCACCTTGGAGACCGTCGGCTGACCAACGCCGGCCCGCTGAGCCAGAGCAGCACCCGTCAGACCAGCCTCCGCACGCAGAGCCCGAAGACGTGCCCCAAGCACCCGCATCCGCTCGCGCCGTTCACTCCCCATACCCAGGGTTCTACACCACGAGCCGACAGCGGCCAGGCGCAAGAGCAGCATCAACAGCCGTCGGTATGAGCGTGATTCAAAGTCTCTCTACTAGTTCAAGGCGGCTCGCTCCGCTCACCGCGCGCGGCCCGGCCCCCGGCCGGGCCTGCGCTCCTGTCTCCGCCCCGCTCCAGCCCGGCCGGCGCCCGTGCCGCGCACTGAGCAATCAGCCGGCTGATGCCAGAGAACGGGTACGTCGTGGCTGGGGCGGTCGGCTCCATGGCTTTACGGAGCCACTTTGGCGCGAGCCTCGAAGCCGCTCCGCCGCCCTCACCGGGAACCGCTCTCCTTCTATGTGAGTCCTTGTACGGTGCAGCCGCTGATCAACGCGCGACCCCAAGAAGACGGTGCTAACTTAAGTACAGAGGCCGCGCCCCTCTTATATTCTCCTTATTCATCGCTGCTCGGCGCCTTCCCAGAGCCGATCCGTCAGTGAGCATGCGGGCAATCATTGACCGAGGAGACGAAAATGCCTTCGCAAGAGAACGAGGAATTCCACGCTCAACGCAGGCATGGCCCGCCTTTGGACATCGATCCTCGTACGTCGTTTGAGCGTGATCGTGACCGCATACTTTATTCTTCGGCGTTCCGGAGATTGGCAGGCGTAACACAAGTTGCGGCCGTCAGAGAGCATCACCTTCTACACAATCGCCTCACTCACAGCCTGAAGGTTGCCCAGATAGGTCGCCGCCTGACTCAGCGCCTGTGCAAGGATCCAGCTTTCGCTGAGCAAGTTCCGGGAAAGGCAGTATCTTTCCCCGACATTGTGGAATCTGCAGGACTCGCACATGACATCGGGCATCCACCCTTCGGCCACACAGCCGATAAAGTGCTGCAACAAAAAATGTCTCACTACGGGGGATTTGAAGGCAATGCGCAAACTTTCAGAGTACTCACCAAGCTAGCAGTTCACGCCCATGTCGACCATGGGTTGAACCTTACCAGGGCATCTCTCAATGCAGTCCTTAAGTACCCCAGGTACCAAGGAGAAGAGGGTTCAGAATTAGCAGATCGAAAATGGCCCTACAGGATCAGGGGGAATAAGTGGGGCGCCTATCGGAGCGAGGAACAGGATTTCAACTTCGCACGACATGGCGAGACTTATACGGGGAAGCGTTCCGTAGCCGCTGTCCTGATGGACTGGGCTGACGACGTTTCATATGTCACTCATGATCTCTACGACTACTTCCGGGGTGGCCTCATACCCCTTCATGCCCTGCATAACGAGTCATCCGACGAACTCATGGGATTTGCGAGGGCACGAAGGAGCGACGGTTATGAAGAATTCAACGAAGATACATTCGTGCGGCAATATCGGGAACTTAAGCGCCTAATGCCGGACCGTAAGTGGCGGGATACGCGCGATGATCGCAAAATGCTAGACCAATTTCAGCACGAGCTACTTGGTCTCTTTTTTGATGCGGTTACTATCAACAACTCAGGAGGCAGCCCGGAAGTTACCATAGATGAAATCGCCGAATACCGGGTCGAGGTCATCAAGGAATTGACCTTCTTCTACGTAATAAGGCGCCCCAGCCTGGCTATGGTTCAGCGTGGCCAAAATAGAATTGTCAGCACGCTATTTGACGACTTGATGGAGATGCTAGGAAGCCATCGAAAGGGTAGGCGGAATCCAGATTACCCGGTACCAGAGCTACTTGACGACATCTACGATCGCATGGAAAAACACGAGCAAATAAGTGGCTTCCATCGAAGCAATGAAGAGCGCCGCGCACGAGCGGTGTGTGACTACATCTGTGCACTCACTGAAGATCAGGCGATCAATTTGTATGAGCGCATTACCGGAAATAGCGTTGCACAAGGTTCTATATTCGGCACATGGTTTTAGGGTTGCACACCGGCCCCCCGCGGTCGAGTAGCCGCCCGCATCCTCGGCCGCCGAAGCCGCAGCTCAGTTGCCGGATTACTCAGCCTCTCTCCTGAAGCGGTGGCTGGCAGCAGCCTTGTACCCTTCGAGCTGCGGTCTAGAACAGCGGATGCTGATCGGAACTCGGAGATTCGGCTTGAGCCTGGACTACTTCCATCGGAATAAGTTCAATACGCTCCGGGTCGTAAAGCCAGTAATACCGGCCTTCGATTTCTTGTCTCCCAGTCACCTTTATCGCCATATTGTTGCGATGGGCATCCATAGCGAGATCGTAGTCTTCCGCTTTCAGACGGACGCGCATCTTTTTGGCCGTGCTACCGGACAGAACATCTACCCGAATGAGCCCAGGGCGACCAAATTGCGGCCTATCAAGTAGCGTCACCGCACCCAAAACAGTAACGCGTTGAGGTCGAGAAGTAGCCGCTAGGACATTTCCTGCCGTCTCTAGCACGGGGTAGTCTGCCGGCGAGAATTCCATAGAATATGTCTCAATGCAGGAATCCTGGAAAAGATCGGCGGCCACATTCATCTCAATTCCGACTTCCGCCCCGTCCGAATCCCTAACAAGATCCCGAACCGCTTGTGTGATCTCGAAACAAAAGCCGCGATCGACGTTTTCGGTGAACCCTGCGCTGGAACCTGTTTCTGTATAGTGGTCGACAACTTCTCGTGTCGTTTGAAGTACATCAACCAGGGCGCGCGTAATGTCACGGCCAGTATGAGTTCCCGTAGCTGGAAGCGTGTCCCCGGGGCGCAACTTCTTCTCGGTGAAGATCTCCGTAGGGGGTACGTACGCCGTCACGACGTAGCTACCTACCTCAGTCTGCCCCATCAACACTGACTCTAGAAAAGACCTAGCCAAGTGTGCATTCGCGTTACCGAAGTACGCGAGTTTAGACTTGCGCGACTTCGCGGCAACGGCCATCGACTTTCGAGCGGCAGCATGCAGGTCTTCACCCGCCAACCATTGAATCGTACCTTCATACGTCCTGGCTTCTTTATGGAACTTCATTTCGTCACCAAGGGCCTGAGTGGTCAAGACCCTTTCAAGTAGCGCCCTAAGGCGCGTACTACCCAACTTCCATGCCTGTGCAACTGCTTGCGCGAAGAGGTCGGAGTAGTCGGCCAGTTCCTCGTTTTGTGGCAATAAAATCCCGCGCGCCGATGCATTCCCAATAGGTCGCCATCGGCTATACATGTTTGCTTGACCGCCGAACTTCTCCCAACCGTTCACCTCAAGCAAGCGAGCCAGCTCGCTGTCGCTCATGCGAGAAGCGATTTCCGCAAACTTAGGCGAGTTCACGGTGCGCCTCCCTGCCCTATCCTCTCCATTATTTGACAGAGTGCCACGTCATCGAAAATTTGGCCGGTTGACACACGGATTGCAGTGCTCTCTTTACCCGAGGGTACCTCTCCAGTGACACTACGCCAGTAAGCACAATGTCGGAGCGACAAATAGTCGTGACTAGCCTCGACCCACCCAGCGAAATCTTTCGGCACGATCATGGCTACCAGGATTCGGTGAACCGCGACAGGAGTTCGTGCAAGCATCTTGAGCCGGTCATTGCTCAGATTCACGGATACGAAACCATTGGGCGGATTGGGTGCAGAAGTAAACGTACTCTTCAATTGGATCTTCAGATCGATCTGACAGTCGACCACATGGGACGCGGAAGAGTGCGTCAGCTGCCAGTCGATGCCGTCGTCTGGTTCAGGCTTTGCCATGGTGCATCCAGAGGCGGCAGCAACGGCCCGCAGATAACTGTCCTGCAGCATCTCCATGCGATCTGTCTGCCGAAGGTCGCCTCTGAGCGGCTCAGTAGGCATATGTGCACTTACGCTTAACACGTGGCGTGTCTCCCCCCGGAGGTACTAGGACCATACGGTAGGTGCCCTCCTTGCACTTGGGTAGATCGCGTGGCAGTTCGGGCGCAGATTGTGACCGCATGATCGAAATGACCACCTGCCAGAGGCCCAACAGCGAGGCGGCTATGCGGGCGCGCTGGTCAATGGCTGCAAGGCCGCAACCGACCGAGGCTCACGTGCCATCTGCGTGCCCGATCGTGCGGGGAATGGCGGGTACCGAGTCGACGGTCAGGCAGATCTTCCTTGATACTTCGCCGCAGGTCAGCGCAGTAGCGGTCACCAAAAAAACCCAAGCTGATAGCTCGCGCTCCGTCGTCACGGGGCCGGCCGTCGCGGGTTGCTCTGGACGACTGCGCAATAGCGTGGCTGAGGCCGGCGGGGGTACAGCGAGGCATACGCGCGCCTGGTCGGTCAGTGCGCCCACCGTCGTGGCTGGCTGTCGCCGGCTGAGGCCCGTGCCACTGCCGTGCCAGATGCAGCGGTCAGCCACGGTCAACAAGAGTTTCTGACAGTCGAGTTGCCGGACATCTCACCAGGCATCGAAGCCGCAGGTCACCGGCCCGACGCACCAGCCTCTCTCCTAAAGCGGGTGTCGCAGGTTCGAATCCTGCCGGGGGCGCAGCCAGAAGGGCCGGCTCAGGAGGAGTTTCCTCCCGGGCCGGCCCTTCGTCGTGTCCGGGGTCGTGTCACGTCGGCTTCGCTGTCAGTCCTGGCCTGTACGGTCCGCCCATGGCTGAGAGACCGACTACAAGCTGGCGTCACGGCATAGCGGAGGAAGCTGCGGAGATCGCCGTTGGCACCCTGGATCCCGAGTGCGCCTGCATGGCTGGGCTGTTCCCCGAGAAACTGCTCACGGCGACCGATGCAGTCCTCGATACCTTCGAGGACGAGCTTGCCGGACTTGGCGATGCCAGCGACGAGCAGGTCTTTGCTGTGGTGCAGCGCGTCGTCCTGGCCCTCAACGCGGTGGACGAAGCCCACAAAGGAAGCGCCTTCGAAACCGACGAGCGCGAGGAGCTGTGCGACTACATCGACCAGTCGCTCACCGAGCACGGCGTCGACGTCGTCGCGCTGACCGCCCGCCACGGACTGGGCCGCCACCAGCTCACGGACAAGTGGCGGAAGTGGTAGGGACGCGCACCCTGCTGGGCGTCGTACTACCGCCGCACCACAAACGCACCAGATCGAGCGGGGAACAGCGGGGAACCACGGTGAAAGCTGTCGGACGCGAAGAGGCCGCACCGAAGCCGTTCACCCAGGTCAGCGCTGGAACCAGCCGTGAATGATCGCAGCTTCCCAAGCTGAGGGCTCGGCCGGCCGCCGTCGTCAGGCGCTGGCCGTCGGTACCTGCTCCTGTCGACGGCACAGGCAGCATGGTTGAGGCCGGTGGGGGTGCAGTGAGGCACACGCGTGCGTGATCGGTTGGCGCACCCGCCGTCGTGGCGGACTGTCGTCGGCTGAGGTCCAGACAGGGCGCATCGAAAGTGCCGCCCGTCGGCCGAGCGAGACAAAACTGGGCCGTCTCTGGGCCGTCCGAGGCCGCTCGCCAGTGGCCAATGACGACCAACGACGACCACCAGGCGCACGGGCCCATTGCCTCTGATCAGGGAAAATGCAGGTCGCCACGATTCTCGGCAAGACCCAGGGCAAGAAGAAGTAAGCGGACGCGAACAAGCCCCCTGCCTGCGGGTTCTCCGCCGGGAGGGGGCTTTTCGTTGTTTCTTGGGTCGTCTGCTGCTCGGTCGGGTCGTGGTCAGGGTTCGAGGGAGTCCGGCTCCGGTTGTTGCCTCACCTCCGCCTGCGCTCCCGCATCGCGGAGAGCCGTGGTGGCCGCCTCTGTGTCTTCCTGCGGCACGCCGGCGAGGATCACGGCGGGTACCCGCACTGTCAGGACCTTGCTGTGCCAGAGGCTCAGCCCTGTCAGCCGCCGTACGGCCTGGACGACGTCCAGCGTGCGAGTGCCGGGGTCGGTGAGCACCACGTCATCACACACCGGCGAGAAGTACTCGTCAGCCATGAACCCCCGGATGCTGCGGCTCCACCATCACCCGGATCGGCACCCGAGCCGATGGTGAGGCGGCGCAGGCCGGACGGGTCTCAGTAGAGGATGACTCTCCACAGGTCGACCCACAGCATCCGGCCACTGTCCGTGTCGCGCACCTGGATCCGGTCGTCCTCCACCTGCCGGACAGTGCCGTAGAGCGTGGCGTCCGGGAGGTCCGCCCTGACGGTGTCGTACACGTCCAGGTCGTCCTCCACCGGGCGGAACCACGTGTGCCCGCAGCGGTCGCAGCGGTAGTTGACGACGTCCCGCCCCCGGGCGGAGGGAGGATTTCCGGTACGGACTTCCTCGACGCGGCACTTGGGGCACGGATCGGCGGTATGTGCGCCTATCGAGCGGGACATCGTCCGATCCTGTGGTGGAGCAGCGGAGCACAGCAACTGCCAGGGGGCGACAACGACTGCTCAGCCGCCCCTGCGCGCGGACGGTCCGCGATCCGCGCGCAGGGGCTCAGGAGTGCCGTACGGGTTTCATGGAGCTGCGGGCACGGTCGGCCCGCGCGGTGCTCAGAGGTCGGGGAGGCCCGTCAGGGCGGCCATCTGCTGGATCTTCGTCGGGTCCGCGACGCCGGAGTAGGCGCGCACCTCGTCCACCGTGCCCGCGAAGTACTCACCGTGGATCGCCGAACGGCCCACCTGGAGACCGCCCGAGGCCGTCCACGAGGTCGTGTCCACGGCGGTGGACGTGTGGGAGAGCTGCCCGTCCACGTAGAAGCGGAGCTCGTGGGCGGTGGCGTCGAAGACGACGGCCAGGTGTTCGCCCACGTCGTAGGGGTTGTCGTTGGGCAGGGTCTGCTCCTCGGCGATGACGACCTGTGGAGCGTTCGCCTCGTCCCGTGTGGACACGACCACTTCCCACTTGCCGCTTTCCGCCTGGTACCGGATCGCGAGGCGGTCGGTGCTCGCGCCCGGGAGGGAGAGGACGGTCTGCGTCCTGTCGTCGGCCGCGGCCAGGCGGGCGCGGACGGCGAGGGTGAAGCTCCCGTCCCCGCCGACCGGTGCCGCGGACGTCGCCGCCCAGTCGCCGTCGCCGTCGAGCCTGAGATCGCCCTGACCGACCAGTGCGGGGTCCCCGAAGATGTCCTCGTTGTGGTAGATCCAGGCATCGCCGTTCAGGGTCAGCGGCAGGCCCCCCGATTCCACGTTGGGTGCGGCTCCGCCGGGCGCCGCCTCCAGGGGCCAGTAGCCCTCCCGGCTCAGTGACGTCGCCGGGGCCGGCCCCTCGTCCGCCGCGTAGGCGGTACCAGGGATCCCACCGAGTGCGAACGAGAGCGCGAGGGCTCCCGCCGTCACCGTGGCGGCGCGGTATCTGCCGTTCATGTTCCCCCACTTTTCGAGAATCCGGTCGGAATGCTGAAGTGATCGTCAGGCCTTGGCACTTGAGACGCAAGGAGTTTTGGCCGTTGCGCCTGACGCACCGTTGTCCGGCGAAGCCCAGCGGATGGGACGTCCGTCCTCACCGTCGTCACCCACCGGATTCGCTGACGGCTTCGCTGCGAGGTCGGTCAGGCCCACCAGGTCCACGCCGTGCGGCTCGGATCAGACCTCGACGGGGTCGTACGTGCCGTCGTGGAAGTGGAAGGGCTTCACCTCGGTCTCGTACACGTGGCGGATGTGGCCGCCGTAGCCGCTGTTCGCGATGTGCGGAGCTATCAGCTCCAGGAATGCGTCGAGGTGGAGTGTCAAGTCGTCGACCCAGTCCTTGCGGGCGAACAGCTCCCATTCGTACCGGTCTCCCGAGGCCGTGAACTCCTGCACCGTACGGCGCAGGCACACGGTGTCGCCGCCGGGGAGGCGGCTGTTGCCGTCCGGGAGCAGCAGCGGGTAGGGGTGGCCGTCCGGGTCCAGGGTGTCCGGGCAGTCGTCGTCCATGCCCATGTGCCAGCGCAGGGCCGCCAGTACCGGGGCCGGGGTGTCGTCACGCAGGAAGCAGGAGAGGACGACCTCGTAGTGCTCGCTCATGGCGGCATTGTGGGAGACCCCACTGACATCGCCGCGGTCCTGGCACCGCAGGACTACCTGCGGAGCCACCGGCCGGCCCTGAGGATGAAGTGCGGAGGGCGGGAGCGGAGCAAGTCGGCGGGCCGGCTCCTGGCTCGGACACGATCGTCCAGGCCGATGAGGTCCATCATGAACTCATCGACGTTCTTGCGCTCGATGCGGGTCGGACGACGGTCCACGAACGGGCGAGGCCTCGATCAGCCAACGGTGGTCGGGCCCGGGGTTTGCCGGACCGGCAAACGCGCTCGGGTCCCCGGGGCGGTCTTCCGCATGATCGAGGCACAGAAGACCACCGGGCCCGGAGGAGAGCGCATGCACCAGAAAGCCACAGAGATCACACACCGGCTGATTTCCTCGCCGGGAGGGCGGATCCATCTCGCGGAGCAGGGAAGCGGGCCGCTGGTGCTGCTCGTGCACGGGTTCCCGGAGTCCTGGTACTCCTGGCGCCACCAGTTGCCGGCCCTCGCCGCGGCGGGGTACCGCGCGGTCGCCGTCGACGTGCGTGGCTACGGGCGCTCCTCCAAGCCCGCCGCGACGGACGCGTACCGGATGACGGCCCTGGTGGAGGACAACGTCGCGGTGGTGCACGCCCTGGGCGAGGAGTCCGCGGTGGTCGTCGGGCACGACTGGGGCGCGAACATCGCCGCGAGTTCCGCCCTGGTCGCACCGGACGTGTTCCGCGCGGTGGCGCTGCTGAGCGTTCCCTACGCCCCGCGCGGCGGTCCCCGGCCCAGTGACGTCTTCGCCGGGATGGGCGGTGACGAGGAGTTCTACGTCTCGTACTTCCAGGAGCCGGGCCGCGCCGAGGCGGAGATCGAACCCGATGTACGGGGCTGGCTCGCGGGCCTCTACGCGGTGCTGTCCGGCGACACCGCGCCCGCGCCCGGCGCTCCCGATCCGCACTTCGTCGGCAGGGGCGGGACCATGCGCGACCGGTTCCCCGCGGGCCGGCTGCCCGGCTGGCTGAGCGAGCGGGAACTCGACGTCTACGCCGGGGAGTTCGAGCGGACGGGGATGACCGGCGCGCTCAACCGCTACCGGAACATGGACCGCGACTGGGAGGACCTCGTCGCGTTCGACGGCGCCCCGATCACCCAGCCGTCCCTGTTCGTCGGCGGCGCCCTGGACGCCTCCATGACCTGGCTGGCCGACGCGATCGAGGCGTTCCCGGTCACGCTGCCGGGCCTGGTCTCCTCGCACCTGCTCGACGGCTGCGGCCACTGGATCCAGCAGGAGCGCCCCGACGACGTCAACCGCCTCCTCGTCGAGTGGCTGGCCGCGCTGCCCCGTTCGTGACGGCTTCGCACCCCGTGGCTGGCGGACGGTTCACCTCCGCCGGGTACCCGTGTACGCGGACGCAGTCGCGTCGCAGTCCGGTTGTCACGGGGAATGCCGTGAGCCGCGTCCGGCCCGCGCCGCCTCGTCGTCGGCGTGAGCGCGTACGCGGCCACCGGTTCCGTCGGGTCGTCCGCCGGCCGACGCTCTACTGCAGGAAGTACGACCAGACCGTGGGCTGGGCGCCGGACGTCACGATGCCTCCGGAGGCGCCGCGCAGGCGGAGGTAGTCGGCGAAGAGGTCGGCGTGGCCGTCGCGGTCGGAGTCGCGCAGACGCAGCCCCTCGCCGAAGGACTCGCCGGCTTCCAGGCCGCCCGGCACACCCGAGGTGTCACGGTGGATGAACTGGGACTTGGCTCCGGTGAGCCCGGAGGCGCTGCCGCGCAGGATGTGGACGGCGCCGGCGTCGGCGTATGTGCCGAGGTCCTCTCCGGGGGCGGCGACGGCGAGGTCCGGGTAGCCGTCGCGGTTGACGTCGCCGACGGAGATCCGGGCGCCGAAGCGGTCACCTCTCTCCGTGCTGCCGGAGACGCCCGCGGTGTCCTGGTTGATGCGGGTGACACCGCCGGGGCCGCTGGAGCCGCCGCGCCAGACGAGGACGCCGCCCTTGCCGTTGGCGTTGGGGTGTCCGAGCGCGATGTCCCCGTAGCCGTCCTTGTTGAAGTCGGCGATCTGGGCGTCGACCTCCCAGCTGGTGTCCTCGCCGGTGCCCATCCTGTACGTCGCGCCCCGGGTGAGCGTGCTCCCGCCGCGGATGAACCAGGCTCCGGTGACGGTGTGCTGGTCTCCGTCCACCGCGCCGATGATCACGAGGTCGGAGGCGGTGTCCTTGGTGACCCGTCCGGCGACCAGGTGCTCGGCGAAGACCCTCTCGTTGCTGAGCTTGGTGACCTTGCCGCTGAAACCGGACCTGGTGAACGAGCCGGTGTACACGTGCGCGGTGCGGTCGTTGATCAGGGCCAGGTCGGGCTTGCCGTCGCCGTTGAAGTCCCCGGCGGCGAGGTCGAGTCCCATCTGGCCGTACTTCCCGGGCGCCTTGTTCGGGACGGTGGTGCCTCCGGACAGTCCTGACGCGGACCCCCAGAGGATCGTGGTCCCGCCCTGCTCCTTGTTCGCGCCGACGTCCTCGCCGTAGACGCCGACGGCCAGGTCTCCGTATCCGTCACGGTTGAAGTCGGCGGCCGCCAGCGCGTTGCCGAAGCTGTCGTCCCACTCGTTGGCGCCGGGGATGCCCGCGCTGTTCTGCGTGATGTTCTGCTTGCGGCCGTTCGGTCCGGTGGCCGTGCCGTAGATGACGCCGACCGTTCCGGAGCCGTCGTTGCCCGCGTCGGTGACGCTCTGTCCGTAGGCGTAGTCGCGGTAGCCGTCGCCGTTGAAGTCGTCCGCGAACTTGGCCGGGGCCGCGGAGGCCGTGGGAGCGACGAGGAGCGGCGAACAGAGGCCCGCCACGACTGCCGCCGCGGTGGCGAGGACGGGGCGTGAGGATCGCATGGTTCTCCGAGGTCCCGGAAGCGTCCTGCGGACGGACGCTTGCACTGCGATCTTGGACGCGTGCGGATCCCCGATGGTTGTACGCCGGGCGGGCGCGTTCCCCCGGCACCGCCCCCGGCCGGGCTTCCCCCGGGCATCCCGTGATCGCCGGGGGACGGTTCACCGCCGTCGGGTAAGTGCGGAGAAGGGCTTCCCCGGTGCCGACAGCCATTCCTCCACCGCCGTGAAGTCCGCCTCCGTCAGGCCCTTCGCCGGGTCCACCCGGTGGAGCAGGGCCGGGGCCGGGTGGGCTGCTTCGACCCAGACGCGGTCCGTCCCGCCGATCTCGTCGTCCAGCCAGACGAAGGGTCGGTGCCCGGCCCACTCCGCGAGGCGGCGGGTCTTCCAGTGCAGGCCGCGCGGGGCGGGGGTGCCGTCGTCCGGCCAGGTCACCATCGGCAGGCGTGGCAGACCCAGGCGTGGGGCGATCGTGTCGTTCGCCTCGTGCTGCCAGGTCGTCGCCCACACCAGGTCGCAGGGCAGGGCGAGCAGTCGGGCGCCCACCGCGGGGTCGAGACGGCCCAGCAGCGGGTTCCCGTCGTCCGTGGCGGGCCCCCGCGCGGCCTCCCCGAAGGGGATCAGCGGGCCGTCCACGTCCAGGAAGAGGATCGGGCGGGGCGCACTGTTCATGCGGTCAGCGTGTCACGGGTGCATGCGGGCGCCCTTGAGGACCTTGTCCACCGCGTTCTTCGGGCCGTGGAGCGACAGGCCGACCAGGTCCAGGTCCGCCGTGCCCACGGCGCGGACCGCCGCGCGGTTGGCCTCGTCGTGGCCCGTGGCGAACAGGTCGGAGGTGAAGACCGCGCGGGGCAGGGCGCGGGAGAGGGCGCGCGCGTGGGCCGCCTTCAGTACTTCCTTCGTGCCCTGGAAGACCAGGACAGGCTGGCAGAACATCGGCAGGTACGGCACGTCGTCCGCGTCCTCGTAGGGTGCGCCGATCAGTTCCGGGAGCCGGGTGCCCAGGCCGCTGACCAGGAACGCGGTGACGTTGAGGCGTTGCCAGGGCTCCAGGTCCTCGCGCAGCAGTACGGCGATCTTCGTGTCGAAGCGAGTGCTCATGCACTGAGACTGCCGATCGGGTCCCGTCCGCGTCTTGTACGTTGTTTGCATGGCCGCGGAGCGGCCCGAGCGGGCCGTTTCCGCCTGGCGGCCCCGTGTTCCGGGCGTCGTCGAGGTGTTCCACGCCCGCTTCACCGAGTACGCGTACCCGATGCACGTCCACGACGCCTGGACACTGCTCATCGTCGACGACGGCGCCGTACGGTACGACCTCGACCGGCACGAGCACGGCACCCCGCACGACACCGTGTCCCTGCTGCCGCCGCACGTCCCCCACAACGGGGCCCCCGCCACCCCCGACGGCTTCCGCAAGCGGGTGCTGTACCTCGACGGCCACCATCTCGCCGACGATCTCATCGGGGCCGCCGTCGACCGGCCCGATCTGCGCGATCCCCTGCTGCGGCGGCGCGTCGGACAGGTGCACTCCGCACTCGTACGGCCCGGGGACGAGCTGGAGGCCGAGAGCAGGCTGACGTTCGTCGGGGAGCGGTTGCGGGAACATCTGCGACGGCGCGACGCGGAGAGCGTACGGCGGCGGGATCCCGTGCTCGCGCGGCGGCTGCGGGAGCTGCTCGACGAGCGGGTCGTGGACGGCGTGAGCCTGGCGGAGGCCGGCGGGACGCTGTCCGCCCATCCCGCGCATCTCGTACGGGCGTTCAGCGGGGCGTACGGCATCGCGCCGCACCAGTACCTGATGTCCCGCCGGGTCGGCCGCGCCCGGCGGCTGCTCCTGGACGGACGGTCACCGAGCGAGGTCGCCGTCGCCACCGGGTTCTACGACCAGGCGCATCTCACCCGGCATTTCAGGAAGCTGGTGGGGGTCACGCCGGGGCGTTACCGCGCGGTGGGCCGGTAGCCCCTGGGGGAGCGGGCCACCGGTCCCGGACGGCGGCCGCGGCGCCCTCGCGTCACCTCACGTCGACGTAGTCGCCCGCCGCCGTCGCCCCGCCCGTCGTGGACGTCTCGCCGAACGTCCAGCGCCAGTAGCCGTCGGTGGTGGCCTTCACCGTGGTCTTCAGGGCGCCCGTGGAGTTCGCCCGCACGGTCTTGACCGTCGTGTAGGTGCTGGTGCCCGCCTTGCGGAACTGCAGCTTGGCCAGCTTGTCGCCGTAGCCGACGTACGCCTCCTTTCCCCAGTCGGCGCGGGTCAGCCTGCCCGTCACGGTGAGCGTCCTGTTCTTGGCGACCGGTTCCGGCGAGGCGTTGACGGTGGCCCGTGCGGCGCGCTTGACCTGGACCGTGCCGAGGCCGGTCAGGGTCTCCTCGGCCTTGACCTTGGTCTCGGTGGCCCAGAGGCGGACGTTGACCGCGATCTTCCAGGTGGTGGCGTCCTTGGTGGAGTCCAGGGTCCAGCGGGGGTCGATGTAGAGCTCGCCCTCGACGTTCGCCGAGCGGGGGGTGTCGTCGTAGTAGATGACGTGGCCCGTGCGGATGCCGCTCTCCGCGCCCTTGGCGGCCGTGGTCTCGTGGTACAGGTGCGGGAACGCGGTGATGTCGGCGGACGAGTAGCCCGCGGGCCAGGTCATGCGGAAGCTGACGCCGGGGTTCTTCTCCTCGGAGATGCCCACGACGATGGGCTTGCCGTTGTTCACGACCACGTTCGACACCGTGACGCCGGTGTCGGCCGCCTGTGCGGGCGTCGCGGTGCACACCCCGAGGGCGAGCGCTCCGGTGAGCGCGGCCATGAGTGCGGATCTGCCTGTGCGCATGCACGTCCTCTTCATGCACGGGACCCCTGAGACCGGGGTCCGGATCGCGGCAGATTAACAGCCCGCGACCGCACGTCCGTTCGGAGCCCCCGCGGTGACCTGCGCGGTCGTCACTCGTCCGAGGGGCGCCGCAGCAGGTGCGTGAACGCGTCCAGGTTGCGGGTGGACTCCCCGCGCGACACCCGCCAGTCGTACTCCTTGCGGATCGCCGAGGCGAATCCCAGCTCCAGGAGGGTGTTGAAGCTGCCGTCGGCGGCCTGAAGGACCTGGCCGAGGAGGCGGTCGAGTTCCTCCGCGGTGACGGCGGAGAGGGGCAGGCGGCCGGTGACGTAGACGTCGCCGAGCGGGTCGACGGCGTAACTCACGCCGAAGAGCTTGAGGTTGCGCTCCAGGAGCCAGCGGTGGACGGCTCCCTCGTTCTCGTCGGGGTGGCGGATGACGAAGGCGTTCAGGGAGAGCGTGTGCCGGCCGGCGATCAGGGACACGGTCGTGGAGAGCTTGCGGGTGCCGGGGAGCTTCACCACGTACGAGCCGGGCGCGGGGCTCTCCCACTCCAGCTCGGTGTCCTTCAGCACGCCCTCGATGACCCGCGCCGCGCGCTGCTGCTCTGCTTCCACTGCCTTGTCAGCCATGCTGCGAGCGTAGGTGACGGCGGTGGGCCTGGGCCGCGGCCGTGTAGACGTCGGCCGTGGCGGCGGCGGCGGTGTCCCAGCCGAAGGACTGGGCGTGCCGGGCGGCGGCCTCGCCCATGCGGTCGGCGAGGTGCGGGTGGTCGGCGAAATCGCGCAGCACGCGCGCGTAGGCGTCGGGGTCGTGGCCCTGGACGAGGAAGCCGGTGTGCCCGTCCCGCACGGCCACCGGAAGGCCGCCGACCGCTGCCGCGAGCACCGGGGTGCCGGCGGCCTGGGCCTCTATGGCGACCAGTCCGAAGGATTCGCTGTAGGACGGCATGACGAGCACGGACGCCGCGCGGAACCAGTCCGCGAGCTGCTCCTGCCCGACGGGCGGGCAGAACCGTACGACGTCCGCGATGCCGAGCCGCGCGGCGAGCTTCTGCAGCCCTTCCGGCTTGGCGAGGCCGCTGCCGCTGGGGCCGCCGACCACGGGGACGCAGAGGCGTGAGCGCAGCTCGGGGCGTTCGCCGAGCAGGGCGGCCACCGCGCGGAGGAGCACGTCGGGTGCCTTGAGCGGCTGGATGCGGCCCGCGAAGAGCGGGATCAGGGCGTCCCTCGGGAGACCGAGGCGGGCCCGTGCGGCGGCGCGGCCGTCGGCGGGGCGGAAGCGGGTCAGGTTCACGCCGGGGTGGACGACGGCGACCTTGCCGGGGTCGGCCGCGTAGTGCCGTACGAGTTCGTCGGCCTCCTCGGCGGTGTTGGCGATCAGCCGGTCGGCGGCGGCGACGATCTGGGTCTCGCCGATGACGCGCGCGGCGGGCTCGGGCGTGTCGCCGGCGGCCAGGTTGGCGTTCTTGACCTTGGCCATGGTGTGCATGGCGTGCACCAGGGGCACGCCCCAGCGCTGGGCGGCGAGCCAGCCGACGTGGCCGGAGAGCCAGTAGTGGGAGTGGACCAGGTCGTAGTGGCCGGGGCGGTGGCGGGCCCAGGCCTGCATCACGCCGTGGGTGAAGGCGCACAGCTGGGCCGGGAGCTCCTCCTTGGCGAGGCCCTCGTAGGGGCCCGCGTCGACGTGCCGGACGAGGACGCCGGGGGCGAGTTCGACGGTGGGCGGGAGGGCGGCGGCGGTCGCGCGCGTGAAGATCTCGACCTCGATGTTGATCGCGGCGAGGCGCTGCGCGAGCTCCACGATGTAGACGTTCATGCCGCCCGCGTCGCCGGTGCCCGGCTGGTGGAGCGGGGAGGTGTGCACGGAGAGCATCGCCACGCGGCGGGGCCTGCGGTGCAGCCGCAGACGTGGGGACGCGGCGGGGGAGCGCCGCCCGAGCCTCGCGATGTATTGGCTCACGTGGCGTTCCTCCTCGCTGCGGGCATGGCTGTCGGAGGGTGTGCGTCCCTCGGCGAGGTCAACGTCCGAAAACCGCGTCCCCATTTCCGGACGGCGTCCCCGGTTCGGGTTTTTACCGAATCATTACCGCTTGTCGCTCAACCGTTCGAGAGCGGGCCGCGTGACCCCACATCGGGACCGCTCCCGGATACCCGCATACTCGTCCGTATGACAGTCCGCGCCGCCCCCCGACCCGTCGGCACGGTGACGCGCGGGACCACCAACCCCAACCGCCTGCGCCGCATGGACCGCTGGATCGCGGCCACGCACGGCGCGGAGCTGCGCCGCGCGGCCGATCCCGTCGCCGTCGACCTCGGCTACGGCGCGGCCCCCTGGACGGCGGTCGAACTGCTGCACCGGCTGCGCACCGTGGCGCCCCGCGCGCGCGTGACGGGCGTCGAGATCGAACCCGCCCGGGTCGCGGCGGCACGGCCGTACGAGCGCGAGGGGCTGGTTTTCCTCCGCGGCGGCTTCGAGGTCCCGGTCGCCGGCCGGCCGGTGCTGGTCCGCGCGGCGAACGTGCTGCGCCAGTACGACGAGGACGAGGTGGCCGCCGTGTGGCGGCGGCTGTGCGCGCGGCTCGCCCCCGCCGACCCGGCGACGGGTTCGCGCGGCGGACTGCTGGTCGAGGGGACCTGCGACGAGATCGGGCGCCGGCACGTATGGGTCGCCCTCGGGCCGGAAGGGCCCCGCACGGTCACCTTCGCGACCCGGCTGGGCTCCCTGGAGCACCCCTCCGACCTGGCGGAACGCCTGCCGAAGGCGCTCATCCACCGCAATGTCCCCGGCGAGCCGGTGCACGCCTTCCTGCGCGACTTCGACCGCGCCTGGGCCGCCGCCGCGCCCTACGCCTCGTACGGCGCACGGCAGCGCTGGATCCGGGCGGTACGGGACCTCACCGCCGACTGGCCGGTGACGGACGGACCGGGGCGGTGGCGGCAGGGGGAAGTGACGGTGCGGTGGGAGGCGTTGGCCCCGCGGGGCCGACTCCCCGGCCACCCGGGGCGGGAACGATCTCCGTGAGTCGTTCGTCACACGGACGGGATGATCGCCGCGCCGGGGAAGGCCGGGGAGGGAGACACGGGAAGTACTCCCTCTGTCGTTTCGCGCGTCGGCATGGCAGCATCCCCTGGGCGACCGTATGTTACTGACGGTTAATCAACGGGGGTACGCGTCATGGGAACGGGCAAGCGCGGATTGCTCACGGCGGCTGTGACCGTGGTCTGTGCGGTCACCGTGCTGGCGGTGCCCGGTACGGCGTTCGCGGCTCCCGCTCCCCCGCCGTCCCCCGGCACGAGCGCGAGCGTCACCGTGGTCACCGACAAGGACCTCGAGGCCGTGCGCGGGAAGCTCGACAAGCTCTACCGCGCGGCGGCCGTCGCCACCGACGAGTACAACGCCGCCGAGGAGAAGGCGCGGCAGCAGTCCGCGCAGATCGTCCGGCTGGCGAAGAAGATCGTCGAGGGCCGGGAGAAGCTGGACGAGCTGAAGGCCCGCGCGGGCGCCGCGGCCGCCGCACAGTACCGCGGCGGCGGGCTTCCGCCCGAGGCCCATCTGATGCTGAGCGACGATCCGCAGGAGTTCCTCGACGGCGCGGGCCGGGTGCGCCAGGGCGAGCACGCGACCAGGGGCCTGCTCGGGGAGATGACCCGCACCCAGCAGGACTTGGAGCAGTACGCGCAGGACGCCGAAGCGCAGATGAAGAAGCTCGAGGCGGGCCGCAAGGCCAAGGCCGGGGCGCAGAAGAAGATCGAGAAGCAGATCAAGGCGGCCGAGAAGGTCGAGTCCGAGCTGGAGAAGGAGGAGAAGGAGCGCCTGGCCCGGCTGGAGCAGCGGGCCGCCGACGAGGCGCAGGCCACCTGGCTGGGCTCCGGCATCCTCGACGAGATCAGGGGCAAGGCGACGGAGCAGGGCAAGAAGGCCGTCGCGTACGCCACCGCGCAGATCGGGAAGCCTTACCAGTGGGGCGCCGAGGGGCCGCAGACGTACGACTGCTCCGGACTGACCTCACAGGCCTGGATCTCGGCCGGGCGGAGCATGCCGCGTACGTCGCAGGCGCAGTGGGAGCAGCTGAAGCGCGTCGACATCGAGGACATGCGCCCCGGTGACCTCGTCATCTACTTCGACGACGCCAGCCACGTGGGGATGTACGTCGGGGACGGCGTGGTCGTGCACGCCCCGCGCCCGGGGCGGACGGTGACGCTCGCGGGGGCCGGATCGATGCCGATCCTCGGGGTGGTACGGCCGGACGCGGACGCGAATTGAGCGGTTTGTACTCTTCCGGGCAGGCCGCTCAACACGCCGGCGGCGTACGCCACGTGACCCAGCGCACGTCGATCTTGCGGCCAAACCACCTGCGGACGTGACGTTCGTCATCCCCGCGGCCTCTCCGGCCTGTCCAACTGCGGTAGCAAACGCGGCATATGACGGTGGCTGATGGCGGAGCGGCGTGGTTCACACCATTCCGCTGCGGCGCCGTCAGCCGCTATGGTCCCCGTTCGAAGGGGCATCCCCTGCTCGCACACAGAGGTGGGAGCCGGGCGCAGGCCTACGGCCGAAGCCCCCACCGTGCCCTCGGGGGGAGGGAAGGAACCCGCAACAATGCCCGCATCCGTACCGCGGCAGAGAGCGATCCCGGCCGCGGAAGGTGGTCAGGCGCCGACCGCCGCACCGAACGGCGGCTCCGCCCAGGACTCCTCGGAGGCCAGGGTGACGGCCCCGCGCGCGGCGGACCCGTCCGAGAACGCCACGGGCCGGGCCGGCACCGCGCCGGACCGCTCCGAGACGGCCGCCCACACCCACCTCACGCTGCTGCTGATCGAGGACGACCCCGGCGGGTCGCCGATCGTGCCGGAGCTGCTCGACCAGTCCGGCAAGCCGATCCGCGTCCGCACCGCCCGCAACCTCACCGAGGCCGAGCGGCTGCTGACCGACGACGTCCACTGCATCCTGCTGGACCTCGCGCTGCCCGCGCCCGGCCGGGCGGGCGACGGTGACGACGAGCTCGCCGTGCTCAAGCACGTCCTGGAGCTCGCGCCCCGGCACGCCGTCCTCGCGCTCACCGGCGCCGACGACGCCGAGCGCGGCGCCGCGGCCGTACGCGTCGGCGCCCAGGACTACCTCGTCCGCGACGAGCTGGACGGCCGGCTGCTGAGCCGGGCGATCCGGTACGCGGTGGAGCGCAAGCGGTCCGACTCCGCCGAGCGGCGGCTCGCCGAGGGCCGCGTACGCGCCCAGGAGAACCGCCGGCTGGAACGCGGCCTGCTGCCCACCCCGCTGCTGGACGGCTCCCCGCTGCGGTTCGCCGCCCGCTACCGCCCCGGCCGCTCCCGCGCCCTGCTCGGCGGTGACTTCTACGACGTCGTCCGCACCCCGGACGGCACCGTGCACGCCATGATCGGCGACGTCTGCGGGCACGGCCCCGACGAGGCCGCGCTCGGCGTGGAGCTGCGCATCGCCTGGCGCGCGCTGACCCTCGCGGGCCTGTGCGGCGACCAGCTGCTGGGCACGCTGCAGCAGGTGCTGGAGCACGAGCGGCCGGACGACGAGATCTTCGCGACCCTGTGCACGGTGGACATCGCGCCGGACGGCCGCAGGGCGGGCCTGTGCCTGGCCGGTCACCCGTCGCCGCTGCTCGCCCGACCCGGCCGGCCCGCGCGCCTGCTGCCGTACGACAACAACGGCCCGGCGCTCGGCCTGCTGCCGGGCGCCCGCTGGCCGCGGATGCAGGTGGAGCTGGGTGCCGAGTGGAGCCTGATGCTCTACACCGACGGCCTGATCGAGGGCAAGGTCGGCGACACCGGCGAACGCCTCGGCCAGGACGGCATGGTGGAGATGATCCGCCGCCAGCTCTCCGAGGGGCTGCGCGGGGAGGCGCTGCTGCGCACCGCCGTCAACGAGGTCCGGAACCTCAACGGGGGCGAGCTGACGGACGACGTGGCGGTGCTGCTGCTGGACCGGGCGGTGTGAGCGGGGCCCGCCGTTCGACTCGCGTCGTATGCCGACAGCCGGGTCCGCTGTGGCCGGGCGTGCCCACGCGGCGGTAGCCGCACACCGGACGCGGCCCCGCGCCCCCGAGGGGGCGGGGCAGGCCCGCGTTTCCTACCTGCCGCCGTTGTAGGGGCCGTAGGGGCCGTCGCTGCTGGAGCCTCCGCGGGAGCGCCCGCCGCCGGAGAGACCGCGCAGGGCGGGACGGACGTCGACCATGTACACGATGGTCGCGATCAGCCCGATGATCGGCAGGAACGACAGGATGTTGAAGATCAGGTTCACCACGAAGGCGAGGGCGAGAATGATCAGCCAGAACGGCTTGGTCTTCTTGTCCGCCGCACGGTAGGCGTCCTCACGGCGTGTGGCGGCGTCGAGCAGCGCGAAACCGCTGAACACGATCAGGGCCATGCTCAGCAGCCACATGAACCCCGTGAAGCCCTGCATCAGCACTACGTCCACCACCAGACTCGGCTCGTCCTCTACGCCGTCACCGTACCCGCATCCAGCGGCCGGCTACCCGGACAACGGGCCGGGCACTCCGAGAGTGCCCGGCCCGTCCGGTTCCTCCCCGCCTACTTCGCGGGCGGAGTCGTCTTCTTCGGCGTGGCCTTGCGCACCGGGGCCTTCTTGGCGGCGGCGGGCTTCCTCACCGCGGCGGACTCCGCGGCGGCGGGCTTGTCGTCCTTGACCTCGACCGGCTCCGGCCGGGGCGCGGGCTTCGGCTCGGCCGCCGCCGGCTCGACGGCCACGGCGATGTCCTCGATGCCCTCGGCGGCGTCGCCGCGCCAGGTCCTCACGGCCTGCTCGCCGTGCTCGGCGACCTTCTCGTAGGTCTCCCGGGCCTTGACGGCGTACTCGGCGGCGATGCCGACCCCGCGCAGCGCGAGGTCCTGGGCGTTCTCACCGAGCTTCTTCAGGTCGGTGTCGAGCGAGCCGAAGAGCTCGCCGACCTTGGTCTGGAGGTTCTCCTGCGTCTCCCGGACCCGGACGGTCGCCCGCTCCTGGACGGCCTTGGGGTCGGTGTTGCGCACGGCCTCGATACGGGCCGGGGCCTCGGTGCGCAGCTGATCCACCAGGGCCGGCACCTTCTTGGCCTGCTGCAACGCGAGGTCGGCGGTGCCGGCGGCGAAGTAGAGCGGGGTCGGGTCGCTGAAGGTCTTGCGCAGGTCGTCGGTGATGGCCATGGTGATGGTCCTCCCGGATTCGTTTTCGGCTGAGGGTTTCATGTGGTCCGCGGTGGGCGGCCGGTGCCCTGGTCCGGCTCAGCCGGCCGTCCGCCGCGGACCGGTGTCGCTGTCGCGGGCCGTGTCGCCCGCCGGGGCGTCGACGGCCTCGGGATCCCCGGGCGTCGCCTCACCGTCCTCGGCGCTCCCAAACCCGTTCTCCTTGCGGAACGACTCGTAGATCTGGAGCAGCACCTGCTTCTGGCGCCCGGTCAGCGTGGGATCGGCGAGGACGGCGGCCCGCGTCTCGACCTCGGACCGGTCCCGCTCGGCGTCGAGGATGCCGGCCCGGACGTACAGCGTCTCGGCGGAGATCCGCAGCGCCTTGGCGACCTGCTGCAACACCTCCGCGCTCGGCTTGCGCAGCCCGCGCTCGATCTGGCTGAGATACGGATTGGACACCCCGGCGGCATCGGCGAGCTGCCGCAGCGACAACTGCGCACTGCGCCGCTGCTCGCGCAGGTACTCACCGAGATTGCCGACGTTGAGCGATGCCATGTCCCCACCCTGCCCCAGCCCGCTAACTATTGCAAGCACCTGCTTGCAATAGTGCGCCACGACACGGTCGAGGACCGGAAACCGCCTGCCCACGTCTGACCTGTCTCGCTGAGGGTGGGCCAGTCTCGGTCTATCTGAGTCATCTGGTCTTACGTCCCGGTCGACCTGGGCCATCTGCCGATCCGTCTCGCTCTTTCTGAGCCGCCCGCCACTGCCGGAGGCCTGGGTGCTGGAGGGCCTGCCGGAGGAAGCGGCACAGCGGGCTGAGTGGTGGCGACGACATCTGACCGAGCTGCTCACCGGACGCCCGGACAGCAATACCAACGTCCCGGTGCGGGCCGAGTACGACCCGACAGCGCACTCTCTGCGGCAGCGGGAGCTGACCAAGCTGGCCGAACTGCGGGACTGCGGTGAAGAGGTGGGGCTGAGCACGCTGCGCCGGATGACCCACGCACCCGGACACCCCGACCGACAAGCCGCACATCGAGCGAACGCTGGGCTCGGTATCGACAATGTTCGCCCAGTACGTGGCTGGCTACACGGGACGCAGTGCCGAGATGCGGGGAAAGGACCCGGCCGCGCAGGCGGCCTGGTCCATCCACGAACTGCAGGAACTTCTCCAGGAGTGGATCGTCGTCTGGCAGTCCAGGCCGCACGACGGGCTGCGCGATCCCTTGATGCCGCACCGGCCGCTGAGCCCGAACGAGAAGTACGCCGCGCTGGTGTCAGCAGCCGGATACGTCCCCGTCGCGCTCAGCCCCGAGGAATACATCCAGCTCATGCCCCGTCAATGGCGGGTCATCGGCCGCAGCGGGGTGCGGATCAACAACCGCACTTACGACGCCCCCGGACTCGCTCCTTTCCGGCGTCAGCCCTCAAGGGAAGGCCCGGACGGCAAGCTCTGGGAAGTCCACTACGACCCCTACGACATCTTCTGTGTCTGGGTACGCAACCATCACGGCACGGGCTGGATCACCGCGACCTGGCGCCACCTGCGCACTTCTCCCGTCCCGCTGGGCGAGCTGGTCTTCGACCGGGCCCACCAGATCCTGACCGAACGCGGGCAGCACAAGCCGGACGAGGAAGCCGTCGCACAGATTGCGGCAGAGCTGCTGGACCGGGCCTCGGACGGGCCCGATCACAAGCCTGCCCGCGAGGCGGCGGAGAGGGGCCGGCCAGCCCGGCGACGCAACCGCAAGGTCGCCGCCCGCACCCGGGCCACCAGCGAGCCCGCCTGGCCGCGGCCGGCGCCCACGCCGGAGCCGGACCCGGCGGATGACGAGGACGTTGGCGAACTCGCCGACGTCGTCCCGCTGGAGATCTTCGACGCGCGCAAGGAGGCCGAGAAGTGGTGGTGAACGCTGAGGAGCCGAGCGGGGATGAGACCGGTCTGCCTGATGACCGGACCGATCCCTCCACCCGGCTGGAGGGCTGGCGGCGGTTCGTGGAGGCCGATCCCGCCGTCTTCGAACTGCTGCCCGAACAGCAGTGGCAGGCCCTGCCGCCGCAGCTGCGGGAGGCCTACGACGAGGCCCGCATCGCCTACCACTCCGAACTCCAGGTCGTGCGCACCTCCACGGTCAAGGAGATCGCCCACCAGGGACGGCTGCTGACCCTGCTCAACCAGCGTGAGCACGGCGCCCGCCGCGGGATGATCGTCTCCGGCCAGTGGACGACCGGGAAGACCACCGCGCTTAAGCAACTCGGCCGCACCCATGAACTGCGCATCCGGCAGCGCTACCCGGGCAGCGACCGCATCCCGGTCGTCTACATCACCGCCCCGCCCAAAGGCTCCCCCCGCAAACTCGCCCTGGAATTCGCCCGATTCCTCGGCCTGCCCGTGATCAACCCACGGCACAACACCATCGACGTCACCAGCGCCGTCTGCCAGGTACTGATCGAGGCCCGCACCGACCTGGTCCTGGTCGACGAGATTCACCTGCTCAACCACGCGACCACCGCCGGCGAGGACCTCTCCGACCACTTGAAGTACTTCACCGAGCACCTGCCCGCGACATTCGTCTGTGCCGGGATCAACGTCGAGAATTCCGGCTTGTTCACCGGAGTCCGCGGCAAGCAGCTCGGGGGCCGCTGCATCCTGGTGCGCACCGGTGCCTTCCCGTCCAACGCCGAGGGGCAGGCGTTGGTCGCCTCTCTGGAAACGACCCTCCGCCTGCACCGGCACCCGAACGGCGCCCTGGTCAAGCTCGCGAAATACCTGCACCAGCGCACCGGCGGCATGATCGGAAGCCTCTCCCACCTGATCCGGGCGGCAGCCATTTCTGCCATTCTCGACGGCAGCGAACAGATCACCAAAACTCTCCTGCGCGGCATCCACGTCGACCACAACAGCGAATCCGACTCCCCGCCAGAACCGCGCAGGGCAGCCGGATGAGCCCACGTTTCGAGCCCGTCCTTTTCCGTCCGCTGCCGCGACCACTCAAGCCCTTCCCACAGGAGACCAAGCACTCGTTCCTGGGCCGACTCGCAGCGGCAAACGCGATGCCTGTCCACCGCATCCAGCAGCCCTCCCGGTGGCTGCCCTCCCGCCTGGACTCGATTGACCAGCTCAGCGTCCTGAGCGGACAGCCGCGCACATCGATCCAGCACGCGATCCCCCAGTGGGAGAAGCAGCCCGGGAACTCTCCGCAAGGACCCCTCGCTGCGACTCCCCGATAGGCCTGCCGACGCTGCGTCGCGCGCAGAACCGGCAACCCGGACGAACGCGTCAAGATCTGGATGTCGAACTATCACGACCAAGTCTGCATCCCGCACCGTCTATGGATCGGCCGAGCCGTCGAGACGCCCGCGAACCAGTTCGACCTTGCCAGCCTTCCCGAGGTCGTCAGCGCCCAACGGCGTCACTACAGGCTCCTGCGCCACTGCGGGCCTGACGTGCTCAACCCGTGCTACGTGCAGTGTTCTGGTCTCTGGCACGCTCTCCTCCGGCACGGGTACCTGCTCGACGATCGCACTCACCGCCTCGCCCGCCTTCGGCCCCGCTCTTCCCGCACCGTTCGTCCCTCGGACTCCGAGCGCTATGCCGCGGTCTCTCCGGAGATCGTCAAAACCATGGTGCTCGTTGAGGGAGGCAGAACCCCGAAAGGGGAGAATCCCGATGACGTCGAACACGACACTGGCCTAGCGTTCCGCCCATGACTTCTCTGGGCGCCGACACCAATGACAAGGCCAGCGTGACCATCCGCTGCCAGGACAACACCTCCGTCGGCGTGACCTTCTGCGACCGGTTCAGCTCCGACGCGGACTCCGTGCACTATGCCATCGAGTTGCGGGCCCCCGGCCTGACCGCTCGACTCAGCGAGGCTGTCGCCTGGATCTGGGACAGTGATCTCACCGCGTTCCTGGAAGAACTGGCTGCGGACTACCGGGGATGGGACGGCGAACGGAGCTGGCAGACCAACGACAGAGACCTGACGGTGTCGGCCGTCTTCCGGTCCGGCGGCCACGTCGGGTTGACCTGGACCGTGCGACCCTGGCCGCGGGCCGCTGGCGGCTGGAGCGCCTCGGCGACCACGTGGCTGGAAGCTGGCGAGCAGATGACTGCCCTGGCCGCCGGCATCCGGCGCTTCCTCTCCGAGGAGCACCAGTGACATCCGGCATGCGCATCACTTGGGTGCTGGGGGCACACGGATGGGCCGACTGCGCCCTTGAGGATCAGCACGCCATGGCCGAGCTCACCGCGTCCTACATCACCAGTGCACCCGAGGAGTTCCTGACCGCGGTGGCCCGGCTCGTCGCGGGGGAGACGGAGACCCGTGTCCAGTTCGAAGCCGAACCCACCGCCTGCCGGTGGATCTTCTATCGCGAAAACGACGACATCTGGATCCGCGTTCTGGAACTGCGCGACGGCAGCGATCACGACAACAGGGGAACCGAGATCTGGTCGAGTCAGCTCGGCATCGACCAACTCGCCCGCGCCGTGATCCGCTGCTTCGACGAGGTCGCACAGACCTACGGCGAGAGTAGCTACCGAGGGAAATGGGGCGAGCACTTCCCCCGAACCGAACTCGAAGCCCTCAGACGACTCTGGAACAACCATCGACATCCGCACGGCGCACAGCCGGTTCCGCGCCAGACCTGCGAAGGAGACCGATGAGACCGATGAGGGAAATGAGCGAGCGCGAGTACTTCGCCTGCATCGGCCAGCGTCCCGGAATGTTCGTCGGCACAGCCTCGTCGTTCCACCAGCTGACCGCCTTCCTCACCGGCTACGACCAGCACGCGGTACGCCACGGCGGACAGGGACTCACAGGCTGGCACGAGTGGCTCGTCGCCCGCCGCGGCCGCAGCTGCAACCATGCCTGGCCCGGACAGGTCCTGCATATCGCGCTCCCAGAGGGCTGGAACAACATCGCCGACCTGCCCTCCAAGGACGAGAAGCACGCGATCAAGGTCCTGTTCCAGTTCCTCGACGAGTTCGCCGCTGAACGCGAAGCAAGTCCTGGTCCTCAGAACTCACATTGAGCGAGACGCCGACCGCACCTCCGTCTCGCTCAAACTGAACTACCGCTGGTCACAGCCCCGACGTGGTTCACCTTCAGCGAGACGGGTCACTGCGCTCACGGCCCGGCCCGCACGTCATGCGGCTGACATGGGTCGGGAGAACGTGAGCACGCGGGGCGGACGCGCCCGGCGCCGAAGCCCCCTGTCTTCGGCGTGCCGGAGCAGGCGGGCGGGGTCCGTGCCGGCTTCCGCCGCCTCCCGCCCCGCGCCCCGCGCCCCGCGCCCCGGGCCTCTCCCCGCTCCCGCCCGAGCGGGCCGTGTACGACTTCCCGCGCACCGCACCGGAATCCCGACGACGCCCTACGGGACGGGTCCCGGCGGACCGGAGCCGTACCGGATTTCCGCCGCACCCGTTCCCCCGGCCCCGCAGCGCTAGCGTGGAGTGCCATGATCGTATGGCTCAACGGAACCCACGGCGCGGGCAAGACGACGACCGGCGCACTCGTGCAGCGGCTGATCCCGGATTCACGGGTCCTCGACGCCGAGAAGGTCGGCGAGACACTCATGGACATCACGCCGGGGCTGCCCGGGACGGACAACTTCCAGCACTGGCCCCCGTGGCGACCGCTCGTGGTCGAGACCGCCCGCCGCGTACTCGACTACACCGGCGGCACTCTGGTGATGCCCATGACCGTCCTGGTCGAGGAGTACTGGCGCGAGATCAGCACGGGCCTCGACCGGCACGGCATTCCGGTACGCCACTTCGTCCTCCACGCCGACCAGGAGACCCTCCGCGGGCGCATCGCGGGGGACACGGTCCTCGGTCCCGACTCCCCTTTCCGTCTGAGATACCTGGAGCCCTACGCCGAGGCGGCCCGCACCTGGCTGCACGACGAGGCCGAGGTCATCGACACCACCCGCCTCACCCCCGCCGAGGCCGCCCTGCGGATCGCGGAGGCCGTCAAGGGCTGAGGTCCACCCGCCACCGGCGCGGAAGACCGGTCAGGATTCGAGAAGCCTCGGCGGGCGGGGCGCGCCTAGCGTGGTGGGCATGGCATTCATGGAGAGCGTGACCCTCGACGTGGCCGACACCGCCGCCGTCCGCCGTTTCCACTCCGCCGCCTTCGGGCTGGACGGGCAGATCCGTCTGCGGGCCTCGGAGGAGGCCACGAGCGGGTTCCGCGGGTTCACGCTGGGGCTCACGGTGTCCCGGCCGGCCGACGTCGACAGCCTCATCGGTACCGCCGTGGACGCCGGTGCCGTACCGCTGAAGCCGGCCGCGAAGTCGCTCTGGGGGTACGGCGGTGTCGTACAGGCCCCGGACGGGACGATCTGGAAGGTCGCGACCTCGGCGAAGAAGGACCGCGGCCCCGCGACCCGGCGGATCGACGAGATCGTGCTGCTGCTCGGCGTCGCGGACGTGGCCGCGAGCAAGCGGTTCTACGTCGCGCGGGGCCTCACCGTGGCGAAGAGCTTCGGCCGTACGTACGTCGAGTTCGCCGGCGGGGAGACGAGTACCGTCAAGCTGGCGCTGTACCGGCGCCGGGCCCTCGCCAAGGACCTCGGCGTCTCCGCGGAGGGCAGCGGATCGCACCGGCTGGTGATCGGCGGCGGCGCGGGCGCCTTCGCCGACCCGGACGGGTTCCCCTGGGAGGCCGCGTCGGCCGCCGTGGCGGTCCGACGCACGCCGTGACGGCCGCCGGCCCGTTCGGCCCGCACGGCAGACTGACCCGCATGACTCCTTCCGGCAGCGACCGGCACCAGCCTGCCGTCGGACGACCCGGCCTGGTGGGAGGCCTACCGCAGCCGGCTGGAGCGCGTGGCGCGGGAGGCCGGCGGGAAGGCGTGACCGGCCCGCCTCGCCGGCCGCCGGCGGCGGTGACCCTCACCGCGCCGCGCGGGCCCACTCCCCGAGCACGGGGACGCACTTCTCGGCGAAGTACTCGTAGTCCTCGGCCGTGTTGTAGACGTGCGCGGACAACCGCAGATAGCCCACGCCGCCGAAGCTGGTGAACGCCGCCTCGACGCCCAGTCCCGCCGGGGCCCGGTCGCGCAGCGCGTCGGCCGCGAGGCGGCTCCCGCCGAGGCCGTCGGGCAGCCGCACCAGCCGCATTCCGGGCACGGGCATGCCGACGTCGACGGACGCGTCCGCACCGGTCAGCGCGGCGAACGCGGCGCCCACGATCCGCTCGCCGTAACCGGCCAGTTCGTCCATGTACCGGCGGGCGGCGGGCCAGCCCCAGGTGCCGTCGACGAAGTCGAGGGCGGTCGGGGCCGCCAGCTGGTTGGTGGCGTCGAGCGTGCCCTGCTGGTCGAAGCGGTCGGGGTACGGATCGGCGGCGCCCCACGAGTCGATCAGCGGGTACAGCCCGTCCCGCAGCGGACCACGCGCCACCAGGGCCGCGGTGCCGCGCGGGGCGCAGCCCCACTTGTGCAGATTGCCCGCCCAGAAGTCGCAGGCCAGTCCGGAGAGCGGGGCGGCGATCAGTCCGGGCGCGTGCGCGCCGTCCACGAGCAGCGGGATCCCGCGCCGCCGCGCCTGGGCGCCGATCCGCTCCACCGGCAGCCGGCGGGCGGTCGCCGAGGTGATCTGGTCGACGACGACGAGAGCGGTGGCCTCGCCCACCTCGGCCATCACCGCCTCGTACGCCTGCTCCTCACCGGCGTCCAACGGCACCCTCGCCGTGCGCACCCGGCCGCCCCAGCGGCGGGCCAGCCGTTCGGCGCCCGTCGTCACGGCGCCGTAGCCGTGGTCGGTGACGAGGATCTCCCCGCCGCGCCGATGGTCCAGGCCGGCGTACACGACGCTCGCGCCGGCGCTCGCGTTCGGCACCAGGGCGAGGTCGCCGGGGTCCGCACCGAGGAAGGCGGCGAGGTCGGCCCGGACCGCCGCGAGCCGCCGCGGCAGCTCGGGGAACCACACCACCGGGGCGCTCTCCATCCGCGTACGCAACTCCTGCTGCCGCTCCTGGGCGACCAGCGGAACGGCTCCGAACGAGCCGTGGTTGAGATGGCGCAGGGCGGGGTCCAGCGACCAGGCCCGCGCCGCCGGCCGGCCGTCGGCCAGCAGCAGGGGACGGGGCGCGGTGGTGACCGCCTCGGTCTCGCTCACTTGACTCCCATCCGCGAGGAACACCGGATCCTAACGCGGCCGCACGATCACCACGGGGCGCGCGGACGGCGGGCGCACACGCACTTTTTTGTGCGTACTTGGCAGCGCGGCGGCGCCCGGCGAACCTGGTTGCGGGCGCCGGGCGGGAAGGGAGCGGGAACGGCCGCCTGTCAGGAGGCCGGGGCCTCGGTCAGCCTCTCCAGGCGGCGGTGACCCCAGTCGGACAGGGGTGCCAGCGCCTCGGCGAGCTCGCGGCCGAACGCGGTCAGGGAGTAGACCGTCTTCGGCGGCAGTACGTCGTGCACCTCCCGGTGCACCAGACCGTCCGCCTCCATCTCACGCAGCGCCTGGGTCAGCACCTTCTCGGTGAGGCCGGACACCTGTCGGCGCAGTTCGGCCGGCCGGTGCGGGCCGGATTCCAGCAGCCACAACAGCGTGGTCTTCCACTTGCCCTCGATCACGGCGATCGCGGCGGTCACTCCGCAGACGTCCGGATCGTGGCGCCGGTGCACCATGCCGTGCCCCTTTCCTCAGTAATTGCCATGAATATTACGGGAGTTGAAACATGTCCGTGCACACCGACCAGCCCTCCGTCACCGTTCTCGGTCTCGGTCCGATGGGCCGGGCACTGGCCGGCGCGTTCCTGGACGCGGGAGTGCGCACCACCGTCTGGAACCGCACGCCCGGCCGGGACACCGAACTGGTCGCCCGGGGCGCGGTCCCGGCGCCGTCGCCCGAGGAGGCGGTCGCCGCCGCCGCGCTGACCGTCGTCTGCGTGGTCAACTACGACGCCTCGGACGCCGTACTGCGCCAGGACGCCGTCACCGCCGCCCTCAAGGGCCGTACGGTCGTGAATCTGAGCGCCGACATCCCCGAACGCGCCCGGGACACGGCCGAGTGGGCCGGCCGGCACGGCGTCCGCTACCTCGACGGGGCGATCATGACCCCGACCCCGACCATCGGCACGGACGACGCGGTGTTCCTGCACAGCGGCCCCGAGGAGCTGTACCGGGAGCACCGGCCCGTGCTGGCGGCACTCGGCGGCAGCCACACCCACCTCGGGGACGAGATCGGCCGGGCGGCGGTGTACGACGTCGCACTCCTCGACATCTTCTGGACGGCGATGGCCGGCTACGCGCACGCCCTCGCCGTGGCCCGCGCGGAGGGCGTCACCGCGACGCAGCTCGCTCCTTTCGCCCAGGGGATCGCCGCGATCCTGCCGCCCCTGTTCACCGAGTTCGCGGCCGACACCGACGCCGGCACGTACTCGGGCGAGCTGAACCCGATCACCTCGGCCGCCTCGACCATGGCCCACGTCGTCCACGCCTCCGAGGCCCACGGCATCGACGCGAGCGTGATGCGCGTGATCGAGGGGCAGGCCCGTCGCGTCATCGCCCTCGGCCACGGCACGGACGGCTTCACCCGGGTCACCGAGGTGCTCGCCCACCGCTGACGAGGACCTCGGCGCCGTCGGCCACGGCGGTGAGGGGGTACGGCAGCGGTCGTGGTGGGTGCGTTCCCGGTCGAGGGCGTGCCGGGGGACGGGCTCGGGTGACGTCGTTCCACCGGGCGTACCGGAGAAAGCGAACGAGTCACATTCCTACTCGGTCCCGGAATCGCGGCAGTGCCCCGTCCGGCGCCCCGAAGGCCCGCTCGGCCGCCGCCACCGCGTCCCCCGGACGTCCTCGATCCGCTCGCCCGCAGCGATCCGCCGCCGGTCCTCCTGCGCGAGGATCCGCCGTACGGCGATGATCCGCCCCGCCGCCGGCCGGGCGTCGAGCCCGCCCCCGGGCGCCCCGGCCGGTGCCGCCTCGGACCGCTCCAGGTACCCGTACAGCCGCGCGACCAGCGCCGGGGTTGCGTGCAGCAGCGTGCGGAAGGCCGGCACCTCGGGGTCGTCGTCGAGCCCGGTGACCGGACCGCACCGCCGGAGCCCGTCCGGGAAGTGCCGCCGCGGCGCCTCGGCCGGTACCGGCCCCCGCGCGGCCTCGTGATCGGCGATCCGGTACAGGACGAGGTCCTCCTTGGCGGGGAAGTACCGGAAGATCACCGGCTCGGAGATCTCGGCCGCGGCCGCCACCCCGGCGACGGACACGGCGTCGAAGCCGCGCTCCGGGAAGAGCCGGACGGCGGTGTCCGAAACGGTCCGGTGCATCCGCCGCTTCCTGCGCTCCCGCAGGCCGGTCCCGCTCGTGCGGCGAGCCTGCGCGCCCGGCCGGTGCGGCAGGTACCGCGGAGTTCCGCTCACTCGGAGAGCCGGTCCCAGACCGAGTCGAACCACTGCCTCATGCCGTCCACGAAGACGGAACCGGGGGCGGTCGGGTCCTCCTCCGTCTTCTCGTGGTGGGTGAGGGTCGCGCCGAGGCCCAGGGCGTCCAGGGCCGTGATCGTCTCGTCCTGCCCCAGGTTCACGGGCCGCTCGACGATCTCGTACATGCCGTGCAGGACCTCGACGTCGTTGAGGAGGTAGAGCTTGAAGGCGGGGATGAGCGGTGTGTGCCGGATCCGCACGTCGACGGAGGGCACCAGGTTCTCGCTCCGCAGGTAACCGAGCATCTCGAGCAGCGACGTGGTGTGCCACTCGGTGATGGTGCGCATCCGGTCCCGCATACGGGGGTCCTCCGGATCGTCCTTGACCCGGGGGTAGGGCAGCGGCCCCGTCGAATCGGGCAGGAGCATGCGCAGCGCGATGCTCCGGGGGGCGATGAGACCGCTCCGGATGCGCTCCGTCTGGACCCGGATGTGCGCGTCGAGGGACTCGGACGTCAGCGTGTAGACGTCCAGGGCGACTTCGGGCTGCTCGAAGGCCTCGCTGATGAACGGGCCCAGGGTCACCACGCCGCCCAGCCTCCTGGCCCGGGCCGCCGAGGTATGGATGTGCTGGGTCTTGACCACCCGTGAGCCGCTGTTCGGCCGCGTCGCGATCCAGCCCTCGTCCTCCAGCTCCCGCAGCGCCCGCTTCACGGTTTCGCGGGAGACTCCCAGCTCCTCGACCAGGTCACGCTGCGACGGCAGGAAGGACTGCAGCGGGTACGTGCCGTCGGTCACCCGCCTGCGCAACTCGTCGGCGATCCGCTGCACCTTGTTGCCTCCGCCTTCGCGGGGCCGCTGCCCGTTCACATGGGGACCGTACCGCTTTCAGGCAACCGGGAAACCCAGTTCTGCCCAACTGGACTTTTTATTAGTCCGGTTGGTTAAGGGATCAAGTGGCATGGGCAGACCAGATTCACAATAAGCAGTCCAGTTGGACTACTAGTGGGCGTTCCACCGGAAGTGGAAGGGAGATGGTCGGACGTGCCCCTGTTCCCCGTGCTCACGGCACTCGGCGAGTTGTCCGTGGGACTGCTCGCCGAGGCGAAGCTCGGCGCCCTGGGCGTGGCGCTCCTGTTCGTGATCGGCGTGTGGGTGAGGACGCGCCGCGACGGACCCGCCGTCGCGGCGGCCGTGGTTCTCACCGTGCTGATGATTCAGGCCTGAGCCTCGGCGCGGACCAGCCGGAGGACGGTCTCCATCGAGTACACGATCACCGTGGCGCCCGCGTTCCGCAGGAGCCTGTCCTTGCGTTCGTTGCGCGCGTAGCCGAGGAAGGGCACGCCGGCCGACCGGGCGGCGAACAGGTCCGACGGGGAGTCGCCGATCATCAGGGAGGTCTCCGGAGCGGCGGCCATCGCGTTCAGGGCCCGGTTGATGCAGTGGGGATCGGGTTTGAGGTGGCCGAGCTCCCGGGTGCGGCCGTAGAGGTGGGGGCCGAAGCACGGAGCGAGGCCGCGACCGGTCAGGTACGCGCGCACGGCACGCGGGGAGTTGTTGGTGGTGACGGCAGGCCGGACGCCCACCGCGGTCCAGGTGCGGATCAGCGGGTCCGTGTACGGAGTGGGCATCGCCGAGGCGGTGGCCCGCACCTCCTCCTGGGTGAGGCGCTCCTCCAGCTCCGCGACCAGGTCGCTGTCCGGCTTCCGGCGGCCGACGGCGCGCAGGACGACCTGCGGGTCGAGGGACCCGCGTTCGTCCTCCGTCAGCAGGTCACGCAGGTCACGCCCCTCGAGCCAGGAAACCAGGTCGCCCGCCACCCGCTCCGCCGAGTGTCCGGCGAACAGGCGGCAGACAGGGCCGTCGAAGTCCCACAGCACGACGCGGGCGCCTTTAACCAGTTCTCGCAGATCGTCGAGTTCGCTCTCGGTCCCGGTCGTCACCGGGCCGGTCCGTGTCGTCGTCTCAGAAGTCACTAGGAGAGTGTCAGGTCCGTGGTGATGGTTTCCCAGAGGGCGTCGAACCACTTCTGGGATTCCTCCACGAACGCCCGGTCCCGCCGGCCGGTCTGCCTGGCGAAGGAGAAGAGCAGGGACTGGGAGCCGAGGGCGTTGTACATGTCCAGGGTCCGGTCCTCCCACTCCTCCTCACGCCGGGCGATCCTGTAGTAGCTGAACAGCGCCTTCTCCCCGTTGAGCAGGTACAGCTTCACCGGCGGGGTGAACGGCAGCGCGCGGAAGGAGACCCGCACGTCGATGCCGTGGGTGGCACGCAGGGAGAGCAGGTTGTGGCGCAGCACCTGCCCCTGGGCGTTGCGCTGGGCCAGCCACCGCTCGTGGAGGAGGCCGCCGTCGCCGTCGCGCCCCTCGACCGGCACCGGGAAGGCCAGGTTGATGTCCCGGCCGGGCAGCAGGACGCGGACGTCGACCGACTCGGGGAGGGTACGGCCCTCGTGGATGCGCCGGACCGGTTCGCTCAGCGCCATCATCAGGCTCTCGGCGGTCAGGCACACCACGTCGATCCGCACCTGGGCGGACGAGAACGCCTCCGTCAGGAGCGGCGCCAGCCCCACCATCGTCGGCTGGGGTTCCTCCCGGACGGGGGCCGGTTCGGCGATCCGCGGCGGGCTGCCCTTGCTGACGTTGCTGAGCAGGCCGTCCTCCTGGAGGGCGCGCAGGGCCTGGCGAACGGTGCCGCGCTCCACGCCGAACTCCTCGGCCAGCTCGGCCTGGGTGGGCAGGCGGTCGCCCGCCTTGAGCTCACCGGCCCGGATGCGTTCCCGCAGGATGTCGGCGATCTCCTGGGGCGAGAGTCTGCTGCTGCCGTTCACTGCCGCGTTCTCCTGGGTCACGACCAAACGTTACAACTTCGACCTACCTGAAGGGAGTTGCTTGAAAGTTGTTTGCAAGTAGGAGCCAAGTGGGGACAACCTATGCAAAGTTGGCTGCCAACTTCTCGGAGTTGGTGGCCCTTTGATTCCGCCGCCCCGCCACACACCGAAGGAGGAACACGCCGTGCCCGTCCCCGCCCTCGTCTTCGCGGTCCTGGTCGTCACCGTCGAACAGCTCGCCCAATGGGAGTACGGCGCGGCCGGCATCCTCGGCCTGTTGCTGCTCACCATAGGCATCAGGGCCAACAGGCCGGGGGTCAGCTCCGCCGGAGCGGTCCTGCTCGCGCTGCTGGTGGCGAGGCCGGCCCTGTGAGGAGCCGGCGCCGCCCCGGCCCGGTGGGAGATGTCAGCCCCTGAGCACCAGTTCCGAACTGATGGTCCCCCACAGTGCGTCGAACCACCGGCGCGACTGCTCCACGAACGTGGTGTCCCGCGGGCCGGCCCCCTGCCCGAAGGCGAACAGCGGGGACCGGGTGCCCTGCGCGTCGTACGTCTCCAGGTACTCCTGGTCGATCCGCGCCCTGCCGCGCGTCAGCGTGTAGTAGGCGAACAGCGCCTCCGCACCGTTGAGCAGGTACAGCTTCACCGGCGGGGTGAACGGCAGCGCGCGGAAGGAGACCCGCACGTCGATGCCGTGGGTGGCACGCAGGGAGAGCAGGTTGTGGCGCAGCACCTGCCCCTGGGCGTTGCACTGGGCCAGCCACCGCTCGTGGAGGAGGCCGCCGTCGCCGTCGCGCCCCTCGACCGGCACCGGGAAGGCCAGGTCGATGTCCCGGCCGGGCAGCAGCACCCGGACGTCGACCTTGGCCGGTTTCAGCCGCCCGGAGTGAATCCGGCACAGCGGCTCCCCGACGGCCAGGGTGAGCGAGACCGCGGTCAGGCAGACGGCGTCGATCTCGACGTGCTCGGCCTCGAAGGCTGCGGCGATCCTGGGCGCGAGGCCCGCGGTGGTGGGCAGCGGGGGCACCGAGGGGCCGGTCGGCGCCCTGCCGGGGTCGTCGGCGACGGTCGCCGGAACGCCCTTGGAGGCTTTGGTCAGCAGTCGCTCGGACTGCAGGATGCGCAGCGCCTGGCGTACCGCGGGGCGCTCCACGCCGAACTCGGCGGCGAGCTGGGCCTGCGTGGGCATGCGCCGGCCCGGCTGCAGCGCCCCGGACCTGATCCGTGCGCGCAGTTCGTCGGCCACCTCGCGATGTGTTCTCCGTGACCGCTGTGGCTTCTTCCGCCCATCGACGGAGGCGTGTTCCGGGTCCACAGCTGAACACTACAACTTCCCGCCATCTTCGGGCAGTTCGGTGAAGGGTGGTTACAGGCCTCTCCCAAGTGGCTATAACTAAGAGCAAGTTGGTAACCAACTCCCGCAACCTGGTCGGCAGCTCCAAGGGTTGGCCGTCAGGGAAAGGGTGGGGAGCCACGAACAACTAGGGGGACCGCCATGCCGCTCATCGCCATCGTCCTCGCAGCCCTGGCCATCGGGTTCGAGCAACTCGTCCAGTGGAAGTACGGGCCGATGGGAATCATCGCCTTCGTCGCCCTCACCGTGGGCATCAAGGCACGCAACACCGTGATCAGCGGCATCGGCGCGGTCATCCTCGTGATGCTGCTCGCCCAGTCCGGCTGACAGCACACCGCACGGACCGCCGGCCGGGCTCCCTTCCGGAGGGGAGCCGGGAGTCCCGTCGGCGGGCACCACCCGCACGACAACCACAACCGAACAGCTCGCTACGGATGAGTCACCCGTCGTCGGCGGAAGGAGGAAGGCAGCAGGAGCGCGAGAGCGACAGCGCTCAGAACACGTCCGGGCACCACGGTCGCCTGGAGGTACGCAGCAGGGCGTCGGCCTGACGGGCGGCGCCCGCTCGTTCTTCCCGGACCCGGCCCAGCGCCGCCAGCCGCACCGCCGACTCGTCCCCCAGCCACAGCACGGCCAGCTCGGCGACGTCCAGCGTGAGATCGGCGCTCCCGGTGGTCGGCACACAGACCCCGGCGCCGTCCGCGGACGCCTCCAGCCGGTAGCGCCCCCCGGCCAGTCCGGCCCGGTCGGCCACCTCCAGCACCAGCGACCCCGCGGCCTCGTACGTCCGCGCCCGAAGGGCCCGTACGACGTCCAGGATCCGCACCCACAGCCAGTCCGCCTGCGTGGTCACGGCGGCGGCGCGCGGGTCCGGAAGGAAGTGCGGGAGCAGATCGTCGGGCGCCCGCCAGCCGCTCCTCACCTTCACCACCCAGTCGATCGAGCACAGGTAGAGCCACAGCGCGCGCTCGGCCGCCGGGGTCACCCCGGTCAGCCACTTCACCCGCGCCGTGTTCAACGGCTGCTTGGTGTCACCCCAGTTGTCGTCGGCCGTGTAGGCGACCATGCCCTCGACCTCGCCGCCGGCCGAGCGGTACACCGCGTAGTACGGCTCCTGGAAGGCCGGGTGGAAGCGCACGGCACCGGTGGTGACCTTCCACCACAGCTCGTCCCGGCTGACGGCACCCGGCTGTGTGCGGCGCAGCCGCTCGTGCAGCTCGGGGCCGAGCTTGCGGACGTCCTCCGCGTCCACGAGGTCGACCCTGCCGCCGTCCTCCGGGCCCGAACGGCGCGGGTCGAGACCGGCGCGCGGCACGTCGATCGTCCACTCGGCCGCCGTGGTGGCCGGCCCGAAGCCGTACCGCCCGTAGATCGGGTACTCGGCCGCGATCAGCGTCGCGACGACGTCCCCGCGCTCCTTCGCGGCGGCGAGGTCCTGCGCCATCATCCGGGTGAGCAGGCCGCGACGGCGGTGGGTGGCGGTGACGGTGACGTTGGTGACGGCGTCGGCGGGCACGGTCGCCCCGCCGACCACCGTGAGCTCCTGCGCGAAGGACCGGAACGTCGCCACGCAGCGCCCCCCGTCGAAGGCCCCGACCGACCGGCCGGGCGTGAACTGCGCCCGGCGCGTGTCGAGGATCTCCTCGGACAGGGTGGGTTCCCGCAGGAACCCGGTGTTCAGAGCCCGTTGCCAGTCGGCGAACTCGGACTCGGTGATCGGGCGTACGTCGATGCCGGCGCGGGAGGTCATGGGCTCACGGTAGGTCGGCCGCGCGCCGGGTGTCGAAGAGGTTTTCGCACCCCCCTCACACGAGCAGGTCGTCGACCTGTGCCTCCCCGTCCCGGTACCGGCGCGCGATCTCCGCGCTGCACTCGTCGGCCGTACGCTGCAGCCGCTGCCGCCGCCGGGACACCTGCTGCTCGTACCGCACGAGCCACCCCATCGCGGTGCTCAGCTCCACGTCCGTGCGCGCGCCCAGATCGGACAGCTCCACCTCGGCGAGCATCTCGGCCGCCAGCCGCCGGTACTCCTCGCCCCGCGGCGTCCCCAGCGTCACATGCCGGGCGGAGGAACGGTGCCGGGCCGGGGTGTCCCGCAGGATCTCCCCCAGCCGCTCGACGACGGACGCCTCCTTCGGCGCGACGACCGAGGGCGCCTCCTTCGGAAGGCGCCGGGCCAGCTCCGCCCGCAGGATGTCGATCCGCCCCTGCAACAGCCGCCGCACATAACTGAGGTCGGCCTCGTCACGCTGCGCGTCACGCCGCACCGTACGCAGCTCGGCCAGGCTGAGCACGATCAGATCGTGCACCGCCCGGTCCTCGGGCAGCACCGGGCTGTCCGTGCGCTGTGTGGGCGGCCGGCGGAACTCCCGCTCCCCGATTCCCGCTTGGGTCAACGAGACAGCCCCAGGAGGCTGTCCGATCCCTGGTGTGCTCATGTGCCTCACCCGTCCCCTCGACCGGCATGTGCCAGCATCGTGCCACCCCGAGCAGCCACATTGTGAGCGAGTGCCCCCGATCCGCCCCAGATGGGCGTTAAGGAGTAAAAGTAGCCCGTCCGGGGTCCCTCGTGGGCCGACGTCGTCCGCCTGTTCGCCGACCGGCATGATGGTCGTATGCGAGCAGTGGTGCAGAGGGTCGACGGCGGATGCGTGGTCGTGGACGGCGAGACGGTGGGGGCGATCGAGGGCGAGGGACTGTGCGTCCTCGTCGGCGTCACCCACGAGGACACCAAGGAGAAGGCGGCGCAGCTCGCCCGCAAGCTCTGGTCGGTCCGGATGCTCCAGGACGAGAAGTCGTGCAGCGACACCGGCGCCCCACTGCTGGTGATCAGCCAGTTCACCCTTTACGGCGACGCCCGCAAGGGCCGCCGCCCCACCTGGAACGCCGCCGCACCCGGTGACCTCGCCGAGCCGCTGGTCGACGAGGTGGTCGCGCGGCTGCGCGCGCTGGGCGCGACGGTGGCGACGGGCCGCTTCGGCGCGAAGATGCGGGTGTCGCTGACCAACGACGGCCCGTTCACCGTCCTGCTGGAGATCTGAGCCGTACGGCTCAGGGTTCGACGACGGTCTCCTGCGCCGCCGCCGTCTCCCCGGCGAGCAGCCGCGCGTCCACCGGTACGTTCCGCTTCACCAGGGCCAGCGCGACCGGCCCCAGCTCGTGGTGGCGTACGGACGTCGTGACGAACCCGATCCTGCGCCCCTCCGCGCCGTCGTCCGCGACCCGGATCTCCGTCCCCGGTGTCGGCAGATGGACCTCGCTGCCGTCCAGGTGCAGGAAGACCATCCGGCGCGGCGGCTTCCCCAGGTTCTGCACCCGGGCCACCGTCTCCTGCCCCCGGTAGCAGCCCTTCTGCAGATGCACGGCGGTGCCGATCCAGCCCAGTTCGTGCGGGATGGTGCGGTGGTCGGTCTCGAAGCCGAGCCGCGGCCGGTGCTGCTCGACCCGCAGCGCCTCGTGCGCGAGGATCCCGGCGGCCGGCCCGGTCTTCCCGGCGTAGGACTCCAGGTCGCCGCGCGGCAGGAACAGATCCCGCCCGTACGGCGTCTCCCGCGCCACGACACCCTCCGGCACCTCCGCGATGGACCCGGCCGGCAGGTACACCACCGCGATGTCGGCGGTGCGGTCGGCGACCTCGACCCGGTAGAAGAACTTCATCGACTCCAGGTACGCGATCAGCGCCTCCTGGCTGCCGGGCTCGACGTGCGCCCAGACCGTCTCCCCGTCGTCGACCAGGTAGAGCGCGTGCTCGATGTGGCCGTTGGCGGAAAGGATCAGCGCCTCGGTGGCGCGGTGCGGCGGCAGGTCGCTGACGTGCTGGGTGAGCAGCAGATGCAGCCAGGCCAGCCGTTCCGGACCGGAGACGGTGACGACCCCGCGATGGGACAGGTCGACGAAACCGGTGCCGTCGGCGAGGGCGCGCTGTTCGCGGAACAGGTCGCCGTAGTGGGCGGCCACGCCTTCGTCCACGCCCTCGGCGGGAACGGCGCCGGGCAGGGTCAACAGGGGGCTCTTCATACGCCCAAGCCTACGACTCGGTGGTCGAGGCCTTCAGGCAGTCCTCGCACCGGCCGAAGATCGCGAAGTGCTTCATGTCGGTGTCGAAGCCGAACTGCTCGCGCAGCTTGGCGGTGAACTCGGCGGCCACCGAGAGGTCGGCCTCGATCACGTTGGTGCAGTCCCGGCAGACCAGGTGGATGTGATGGTGCCGGTCGGCGAGGTGGTACGTCGGCGCGCCGTGCCCGAGGTGGGCGTGGCTGACCAGGCCCAGCTCCTCCAGCAGCTCCAGTGTGCGGTACACGGTGGAGATGTTGACCCCCGACGCCGTCTTCCTCACTTCGCCGAGGATGTCGTCGGGGGTCGCGTGTTCCAGGGTGTCCACGGCTTCGAGCACCAGCTGCCGCTGCGGGGTCAGCCGGTAGCCGCGCTGCCTGAGGTCGCTCTTCCAGTCGGTGCTCACCACACCACGAGTCTAGAGCGACCCGTGCCCCGTCGAGGGAGGCCCACGTGAAGAATGCCTACTTGAAGAAGGCGATCCCGTCGTCCGGCATGTCGTCGGGCAGGGCCTTGGCCCAGCGCTCGACCTCCTCCGGGGTGACGACCTTCTTCAGGTGCGCCGACATGTAGGGGCGCAGCTCGACCTCGGGGGTCTGCTTCTCGCCGACCCACATCAGGTCGCTCTTGACGTAGCCGTACAGCCGCTTGCCGCCGTTGTAGGGCCCCGAGGCGGCGGTGCGCGCCACCGCGTCCGTGACCAGGTCGATCTGCGGCTTCCTGTCGGCCAGCTCGCCGTACCAGATCTCGATGACGCCGTTGTCGCGGGTCATCGTGACCTCGACCTTGCGGCTCGCGTCGATCCGCCAGAAGCCGTGCTCGGACTCCAGCGGGCGGACCTTGTTGCCGTCGCCGTCCAGCACCCAGGTGTGGGAGCCGTACTCCAGGAAGTCCCGGCCGTCGTGGGTGAACGTGACCTCCTGGCCGAAGTTGCACTTCTCGGCGCCGGGGAAGTCGTGCACGCCCGCGCCGGCCCAGTTGCCGAGCAGGAAGGCGAGTGGGACGAGGTCCTTGTGCAGGTCGGACGGGATCTCGATCATGAGCGGAACTTCCTGGCGTCGGTGATCAGCGCTGGCCCTGGTACAGCTTCTTCACGGTCAGCCCGGCGAAGGCGAGGACGCCGACGGCAACCAGGACCAACAGGATTTCGAAGAAGAGTTCCACGGGGTGCTCCTTGAGCGGGGGTGCGGTGGTGTGCACGGGCCGGGCCCCAGCTTACGCGGCCGGGGCCGGCCCCCGTCGTGCGAGGTCCGCCCTGCCGGGCCTCAGCCCAGCAGCTGGCTCTGCAGCACGACCGTCTGCCGGAACGGCACGGCGGGCGCGGTCCCCTTCCGGGACTGCAGCACGACGGCGAGGACGTCGCCGGCGGCGAGGTAGGCCTGGCGGTCGTGTTCGGCGCCGTAGGGCCTGATCTCGTTCTGGGCCGAGCGCTGGACCCCCGCGACCTCCGACTTCACCGGGAACGACTCGTCGTTGTCGACGCTCTCGGCACCTCGCACCGGATAGGCCGAGACGAACGAGAAGTGGGGCATGAAGAAGCCCTCCTCCACCACACCCGCCGTGTCGAACCGCAACAGGTAGATCCTCGTCCGGGTGCCGTCCTCGGTCGTCCAGCCGCGGGCCGCGATGTGCCGCAGACCGTTGTCGACGAGCTCCTGCCGGAAGGTGTCCCGGTCGTCGTCCTCCGCGTACTCCTCGAGGAAGTCGTCCGTCGCCAGCCAGCCGTCCTCGCCGCGCAGCGCCTTGTTCTCCTCGGCGCCCTCGGGGGCGGGCAGCAGGAGGGCGCGCAGGTCGGCGTGGTGGGTGCCGGCCGGGTTGGACTCCGCCTGCGGTCCGGGGCTGCCGGAGGGCAGCGGCGGCTTCGTCAGCTCCGGGTAGTCCCACCGTCCGTCGGAGGCGGTCGCCAGGCCGGGTACGTCCGTCCGTTCCATCCGGGTGATCCCGTACGCCGTGCCCGCGCCGGCCACGGCGAAGACCACGACGGCGGCGGTCCAGCGCAGGGCGGCGCGCAGCACCCGGCGGTCCTTGCGCACCGGCGGCCCGGGATCGGCCACCACGTCCGGTGCGGCCGGCGGCTCCGCGGGCGGGGCGGGTACGAGGGTCTGCGGCTGCTCGGTCATACGGCCTTCCCCGGTTCGTCGATACGGTCGAGCTGCTCGCGGAACAGTGCGGCGACACTCCTGGTGTCCAGCGGCTTCGCGCCGTCCGCGGTGAGGGTGACCAGGACGTTCCCGACACGGGCGGAGCACTGCATCATGTCGAGGTCGGTCTCCGCGTCCGCGGGCGGCAGGAAGCACTGGGCGTCCTTGTGGCCCTTGATCTCCGGCCCCTTGCGGAAGATGTCGAGGGCGTCGAGGAACTCGGTCTGGAACCGCGCGAAGTCCCGCACGGCCGCCTTGTTCTCCATCCGGGCGAGCACGATACCCACGGTGTGGACCTCGTCCTCGTTGTAGACGCTGTTCGATCCGCTGGTGTAGCTGCGCATCGCCATGCCCTCGACGCGCCAGCTGTCGATCTCCTTCTCCAGCCGCTTGCGCTGGGAGCGCGGCAGATCGCGCAGCGACTCCTTCTGCAGCGCCGTGGCCCGGGCGCCGCTGAGCTGCGCGTCGGAGCCGAACTCGCCGAAGTCGGGCCCCGGGAACCAGTGGTCGTACCCGTACGGCACGAGCATCGCGGCCAGCCCCTGCGCCTTGGGCGCCTTGTCCTCTGCGGCCGCCGCCTCGGGGAACTTCCATTCGGGTGCGGCGGCGTCGCGGTCGGCGCCGTCCACGGTCACCACGGTGTACCCGACGCCCGTGACGACGGCGCCGGCCAGCAGCACGGAGCCGACGACGGACGCGACACGGCCCCACCGCACGGGCCGCTTCACGGGAGTCGCGGCGGGGGCGCCGTCGGGGACGGGCGGCAGGGGTGCCGGGCTCTGCGTCTCGTTCACAGCCGCTCCATCTGCCGCTCGGCCAGGTCCATGATCATTTTCTTGGAGACGGGCTTGCTTCCGTACACCCAGATCTCCATGGAGATGTCGCCGCGCCAGGCATGCGCCTCCGCGGCGTACAGGGGCTCGTAGCCGGGTTCGGCGTGGGGGTCGTTGTGGACGTACGCCCTGCCCTTCCGGGTACCGGGGACGGCCCAGCTGTCCGTGTCCTCCGCGTCGTCCGCCCAGTACTGGCTGTTCTCGACGTTGCCGGCGGCCGCCAGCCCTTCCTCCTGGCGGAACTGGACCAGCCGGATCTCCACGCTGTAGTCGTCGTCGTCGAGCCAGCCGACGACGGCCGCCCTGCGGAACCCGTCCATGGCCATCTGTCCGAACATCGAGCCGGACTCCTCGTAGTAACCGGCGTACTCGGCGAGGTCCATCCAGCCGTCCTCGCCCATCGGCCAGTCGGGCTCCTGCGTGCCGCGCGGCTTCTTCAGCAGCAGCTCGCGCAGGTCGCCGTCGGTCTTCACGCGGCGGTCCCGGTCGGCCGACAACGGCTCGGGCGCCTCGCCCTTCGACTGTGCGAGCACCGGCTGCGACAGCGGCGGCAGCCTGGTGGGCTCGCGGTCGGCCTGTACGAGGTATCCGGTGCAGGTGCCGGCGACCACGCCGAGCACGGCCGCGGCGGCGATCAGCGCAGCCGTCCGCCCCCGCCGGCGTTTCCGGGACGCGTCCGGGGCCGGAACCTCCGGAGATTCCGGGTCCGGGCCGGCCTCCGGCACATCCGCCGGTCTCGGCGCATCCGCCGGTCCCGGCGCATCCGGGGCGTCGGCTGCTTCTTCGGGCTGTTCCAAGGCGTCCCCCACAGAAGGTGAAGCGCGTATTCCGTCTACGCGCGCACAGGAGACCCACAGGCTGCGACCGAAGTTGTAGCGATCATGATTACGATTCGGTCATGGCGAAGAAGCTTGTGATCAAAGTGACGGCGGGAACCGACGCACCCGAGCGCTGCTCGCAGGCGTTCACGGTGGCGGCGGTGGCGGCGGCCAGCGGTGTCGAGGTCTCCCTGTGGCTCACCGGCGAGTCCGCGTGGTTCGCCCTGCCGGGCCGTGCGGCCGAGTTCGAGCTGCCGCACGCCGCCCCGCTGCCCGACCTGCTGGACTCGGTCCTGGCCACCGGCCGGATCACCCTGTGCACCCAGTGCGCGGCCCGCCGCGACATCACCGAGAAGGACGTCATCGAGGGCGTACGCATCGCCGGCGCGCAGGTCTTCGTGCAGGAGGCGATGGCGGACGGGACGCAGGCGCTCGTCTACTGAGCGGCCCGCCCTACCGGGGCCGCCTCTTGCCGTCCAGCTCGTCCCACCACTCGTCGGACTTGGGATCGCCGGACGGATCGTCCCACCAGCGGTCCTCCGGCCCCCGCCGGTTGGCGACCATCGCGGCGACCGGCGGGATGACCATGGCCACCAGGCACATGCCCACGGCCGCCGGCACCGACCACAGCCGCACCACGCCCCAGGCCAGGACGAACAGCCCGATGCAGGTGCCCATCAGAGCGAAGTAGGCGTGCCGCCTGCGCGCGTACATACGTCCAGCGTAGGTCCGGGCACGCCGAAGGGCCGCACCCCGGGCGTCCGGCCCGTGGGGTGCGGCCCTTTCAGCCGTTCCCGTGTCCTCAGACCGCGATCGCGACCTCGGCCAGACCGCCCTGCTGGGCGACGACCGTGCGGTCGGCGGTGCCGCCGGGCACCAGGGCGCGGACGGTCCAGGTGCCCTCCGCCGCGTAGAAGCGGAACTGTCCGGTGGCGGAGGTCGGGACCTCCGCGGTGAACTCGCCGGTCGAGTCCAGCAGACGGACGTAGCCCGTCACCGGCTCGCCGTCACGTGTCACCGAACCCTGGATGGTGGTCTCACCGGGCTTGATCGTCGAGGCGTCCGGGCCGCCGGCCTTCGCACCGCACATGTCGTACTCCTGGGGGTCTGGAAAGGTCGGTGGTGAGGGATTACTTGGCCGGGCCGAGCTCGATCGGCACGCCGACGAGGGAGCCGTACTCGGTCCAGGAGCCGTCGTAGTTCTTGACGTTCTCCACGCCGAGCAGCTCGTGCAGCACGAACCAGGTCAGCGCGGAACGCTCACCGATGCGGCACAGCGCGATGGTGTCCTTCGACAGGTCGACCTGCTCGTCCTCGTAGAGCGCCTTGAGCTCGTCGTCGGACTTGAAGGTGCCGTCGTCGTTGGCGTTCTTGGACCACGGGATGTTGCGGGAGGTCGGCACGTGGCCGGGGCGCTGCGACTGCTCCTGCGGCAGGTGCGCGGGGGCGAGCAGCTTGCCGGAGAACTCGTCGGGCGAGCGCACGTCGACGATGTTCTGCGCACCGATCGCGGCCACGACGTCGTCGCGGAAGGCGCGGATGGACGCGTCCTGCGGCTTGGCCCGGTAGTCGGTCTTCGGGCGCTCCGGCACCTCGTCACCGGGGACCAGCTCGCGGGCGTCGAGCTCCCACTTCTTGCGGCCGCCGTCGAGGAGCTTGACGCTCTCGTGGCCGTACAGCTTGAAGTACCAGTAGGCGTACGAGGCGAACCAGTTGTTGTTGCCGCCGTAGAGGACGACCGTGTGGTCGTTGCCGATGCCCTTGTCCGACAGGAGCTTCTCGAAGCCCGCCTGGTCGACGAAGTCACGGCGGACCGGGTCCTGCAGGTCCTTGGTCCAGTCGATCCGGATGGCGTTCTTGATGTGGTTCTTCTCGTAGGCGGACGTGTCCTCGTCCACCTCGACGATGGCGATGGTCGGGTCGTCCAGGTGCTCCTGGACCCAATCGGCGTCTACCAGGACGTCGCTGCGGCTCATGCTTCTTCTCCTCCGGGGCAGTTGCGGCGGGGCGTGCGGGTGAGAGGGTGCGCGCGGCCTGACGGGGTCGGCGCACGGATGCCCTCAGCGGGGCGGGGATGCGGACGGTGCGGCGTCCGCTCAGAAAGTGCGACAGAGCATGGCGGCGACGCGGCACAGGTCCACTGCCCGCCGCTTCGTGAGATCCGCCTGTCCCCTCGACCGGAGGACGCTCGTCTGACACTGCATGGGTCCGATCGTAAGGACGGACGGGTACGCGTGTCACCGGCGTGTCGCATGTTGAGACACGATCGTCCGCGATATGGGATGCACGCCCCTGGAGGCCGCCATTCCCCCACCCCGCCCGCTCGGGCGACCGCAGTCACACCTGCCCTACGGACACGTCCGTCTCACTTCTCGGACAGCGCCCCCGCCGAACCCCTCCTTATCCGACGAGACGGACGTCGGAACCCTTCACCGTGATCTCCACCCCGTCCTCCGCGGCCTCGACCTTGTCCAGCCGGATGCCGCCGGGCAGTCCGTCGATCTTCTGCTCGAAGTCGGTGATCCGCCGCACGCTGGACTCGACGATCTCGACCCCGCCGAACTCCGGTACCGCGTCGGCCTTCACGCGCACGGTGTCGCCGTCCACGACCGTCACGGAGCTGAGTACGGAGACCGGCTCGGGCAGCTCGGCACCCAGCACGGTGGCTTCCACCGCGACCTTGATCTTCCCGTTGCCGCCGTCGGACAGGCCGACGACCCGGGCGGTGACTCCGGGGGCCACCCGGCCGGGCTCGGACGTGGCGTTCTTGAGCAGCTCGTCGTAGGCGACGGTGGCCGTGCCGGTGGCGCTGTCGGCGACGGCGGAGCTGAAGTCACCGGAGAAGTCGACGCCGTTCATGTCCGCGCGGAGGTCGGCGATGCGGATCGTCCGGGTGCCGTCGCCGGTGCCGGCCTCGTAGTCCTGGATGCCCACCCGCACCTCGTCGAGGGTGCCGCCGGCGAGCTGGGTGAGGAACGGGAAGCCGTTGATCGACACGTCGGGGGTGTCCGCCAGGTTCTCGGTCGCCTTCAGCCGGTCGGCCGCCTCGCCCTCGGCGAAGCTGACGGCCACGCGGTCGACGATCACGAAGATGCCGCCGAGTATCACCATGACGATCAGCAGTATTCGCAGTGCGCGCATGCGGTCTTCCCCCACCTGGCTGTGACGACGGCGGTCGTCGACGACCGGGCGGCCGTCCCTGCGCGAGGGTAATGCCGGGGAGGGCGGGGGGCGGGGAATTGTAGATCGCTTGTGACAAGGGGCCCGCCCCACGGCACGGCCGTCAGGTGAGGACGCGAGCCAGGGTGTGGACCGCGGGGGCCGCCGCGGCCAGGGGGAGGGAGACGCCCGCCGTGAAGTGGACGAAGCGGGACGGGTAGTCGTAGCCGGCCGCCCTGTGGCCGATCAGCGCGCAGGCCGCCGCGCCCGCCCCGAGCAGCACACCCGCCGAACCGTCGACGGCGAATCCCGCCCCCGCCGCCGCCAGCAGCGCGACCACCACGGACACCGGCGTCGGCAGCGGCAGCGCCCGCGCCACCACCCCCGCCGCCACGGCGACCGCGCCCACGGTCACCGCGGACGCGTCCGCCGCCAGATACCCGCCCGCCATGACCGCCAGCGCCGCCGCCACGACCGTCGCCATCAGGCCGTACATCCGCTCGTCGGGATCCGCGTGCGACCGCAGCTGCAGCACCAGCGCCAGCAGCACCCACACGCCCAGCGTCCCCAGGATCGCCGCCGGCGACCGGTCGGACACCAGCAGCGCCGCATCCGCGGCCAGCGCGCCGAGGAACCCCAGCGCGATCCCCTGCCGCGCCGGCCACATCCCGTTCAGCCGGAACCAGCCCGCCGCCGTGAGCCCCTGAAGCACCACCAACGGCACCAGCAGCGCGTACGTTCCCAGCGCCGCCCCACCGGCCAGCAACAACCCCAGCAGCGCGGTGAGCACCGCCGGCTGCATTCCGGGCTCGATGATCGGCGAGCGCCCCTCGGCCCGCGCCCGCTGCGCGTCCGTGACACGCGGGTTCCCGCCCAGCGTGGCCGGCCCGTACCCGGGCCCGGCAGCCGACGGAGGAACCGGAGCAGGCTCGGGCTCAGGAGGGACCGGAGCGTACGCGGCCGCCACCGGCGACTGCATCTGCGTCTCCCACGTCTGCCCCTGCCACTGCTGCGTGTACTGCTGGTCCGCGTACGGATCCTCGTACGCCTGCTGCTGCCCCGGCCAGGCGCCCTGAGCCTGCTGCGGATCCTGGTACGGGTCGTACGCCCCGTACGGCTGGTTCGTCATCGCTCACCCTCCTGCGAACGGCGGAAGCACCTCGACCGTGCCGCCGTCGGCCAGCCGTACCGTCTCATGCGTGCGTTTGCCCACGGGATCGCCGTCGACCAGGAACGAGCACCGCAGCAGCACGCGCGTGAGTTCACCGGGGTGCCGCCCGCGCACCGCGTCGAGCGCTCCGGCGAGCGTGGCCGCCTCGTACGCCTCCTCGGCCACCCCGGCCGCGGCCTTGGCGGCGGCCCAGTACCGCACCGTGACCTTTGCCATCTGCTGATCCTCATCAAGTTGACGGTGAACACCGTCAGGCTAGCCCGCCCGGCCCACCACCCAGTCCCCGATCCGCCCCAGCAACGCCTCCGGCGCCGCGTTCTCCGCATGCCCCATGCCGGGCTCGACCCACAGCTCCCCGTGCTCCCCGGCGGCAGCCGCCAGCATCCGCGGATGATCGAGCGGAAAGTACCCGTCCTGGTCCCCGTGCACGATCAGCAACGGCGTGGGCGCGATCCGGGGCACCGCCTCGACGGGCGACACCGGCACCGGATCCCACTGCCGGTGGTGGATCCGCGTCCGCAGCCCGTACCGCCCCACCAGCCGCCCGGACGGCCGGGTCACCAGCCAGTGCAGCCGCCGCATGGGGGCGGTCCCCCGGTAGAACCACCGCGCGGGCGCGCTCACGGAGACCACGGCGTCGACCCCGGCGTCCCGGCCGGCCGCGGCGTGCCGCAGCACCACCGAGCCGCCCATGGAGAAGCCGACGGTGGCCACCCGCGCGTATCCCAGCTCACGCGCCCGCCCCACCACCGCCGCGAGATCGAGCACCTCCCGGTCCCCCACGGTCGACCGCCCGCCCGACGCCCCGTGCCCCCGGAAGGAGAACGTCACGACACCGCCGTACCGCGCGAAGGCCCGCGCCACCCGCCGCACATGCGGCCGGTCCGCATCCCCGGTGAACCCGTGCGCGATCACGAAAACAAGATCGCACGAAGGAGAACTCCCCGGTTCGTATACGGAATCGATCGCCACCCCGTCCGCAGTGCGCAAGAACGTCCGCAAAGGCACACGGTCCCGCGTTACCTCATCCGTCTCGGGATATGGACGAATGGCGGATGGAACGGTGGATCGCGCCACATGACCTGCCCGACCGGTGCTCATGTCGGCTATTCTGCTGCGAAGAGGACTCGGGCAGTGAAGCCCCCGGGTCCTTTTGTGCTTTCGGAAGCGTTGTATACGACGCGGGAAACCGCCGGTGTACGGGCCGTCGAACGCACGCAGCAATGCCACAGACGTCCTCGCAGGGACCGAGGAGGAATCAGACGTTATGGGCAAGCGAACCGTGCACGAGCGAACGACGACGACCCGAACCGATGGGGTGCGATGAGCTCTCTGCTGCTCCTGACCAACGCGCTCCAGCCGTCGACGGAGGTGCTTCCCGCCCTCGGCCTGCTGCTGCACAACGTGCGCGTGGCCCCCGCGGAGGGCCCCGCCCTCGTCGACACCCCCGGCGCCGACGTGATCCTGGTCGACGGCCGGCGCGACCTCCCGCAGGTCCGCAGCCTGTGCCAGCTGCTGCGCTCCACCGGTCCCGGCTGCCCCCTCGTCCTGGTCGTGACCGAGGGCGGCCTGGCCGCCGTCACCGCGGACTGGGGCATCGACGACGTCCTCCTGGACACCGCGGGCCCGGCCGAGGTCGAGGCACGCCTGCGCCTCGCCATGGGCCGCCAGCAGATCGTCAACGACGACTCCCCGATGGAGATCCGCAACGGCGACCTGTCGGTCGACGAGGCGACCTACTCCGCGAAGCTCAAGGGCCGGGTCCTCGACCTGACCTTCAAGGAATTCGAACTGCTCAAATACCTCGCGCAGCACCCCGGCCGGGTCTTCACCCGCGCCCAGCTGCTCCAGGAGGTCTGGGGTTACGACTACTTCGGCGGCACCCGCACGGTCGACGTCCACGTACGACGCCTGCGCGCCAAACTCGGCCCCGAGCACGAGTCCCTGATCGGCACCGTCCGCAACGTCGGCTACCGGTTCGTCACTCCCGAGAAGCCCGAGAAATCCGAGAAACCGGCGCGCGCCGCGGAGGACGGCAGGACCAAGGAGAAGACGGACACCGCGGAAGCGGCCTCATCCAGGCTGTGATGCGCCCTGCCCGCCCCGGGTATATCCGCGTAGACTCCGCGCGTGGCCAAGGTAACCAGGGATGATGTGGCGCGGCTGGCAGGGACGTCCACCGCCGTCGTCAGCTATGTCATCAACAACGGACCCCGGCCGGTCGCCCCGGCCACGCGCGAGCGCGTCCTCGCCGCGATCAAGGAGCTGGGCTACCGGCCGGACCGGGTCGCCCAGGCGATGGCCTCGCGGCGCACGGACCTCATAGGCCTGATCATCCCGGACGCCCGCCAGCCGTTCTTCGGCGAGATGGCGCACGCGGTCGAGCAGGCCGCCTCCGAGCGCGGAAAGATGGTGCTCGTCGGCAACACCGACTACATCGCCGAGCGCGAGGTCCACTATCTGCGGGCCTTCCTCGGGATGCGGGTCTCCGGCCTGATCCTGGTCAGCCACGCGCTCAACGACCAGGCCGCCGCGGAGATCGAGGCGTGGGACGCCCGGGTGGTCCTGCTGCACGAGCGCCCGGAGGCGATCGACGACGTCGCCGTCGTCACCGACGACCTCGGCGGCGCCCAGCTCGCCGTACGCCACCTGCTGGAACACGGCAACGAGTACGTGGCCTGCGTCGGCGGCACCGCGCAGACCCCCGCCGTCGGCGACCCGGTCTCCGACCACGTCGAGGGCTGGCGGCGCGCGATGGAGGAGGCCGGCATACCGACCGAGGGCCGCCTCTTCGAAGCCCCGTACAACCGCTACGACGCCTACCGTGTCGGCCTGGACCTCCTGTCCGGCCCGAACCGCCCGCCCGCGATCTTCTGCTCCACCGACGACCAGGCGATCGGCATCCTGCGCGCCGCGCGTGAGCTGCGCCTCGACGTCCCCGGTGAGCTGGCGGTCGCCGGGTTCGACGACATCAAGGAGGCGGCACTCGCGGACCCGCCGCTGACCACGGTCGCCTCCGACCGTTCGGCGATGGCCCGCGCGGCGGTCGACCTCGTCCTGGACGACGGCGTACGGGTGGCGGGTTCCCGCCGCGAACGGCTGAAGGTGTACCCGTCCCGCCTGGTGGTACGCCACTCCTGCGGCTGCAGGTAACCGGGCCCCGCGGCCGGGCACGGCGACCGGACCCGACGGCCTTTATATCGGGCATACGAGGTTCTGCCGGGCTTCTCAGCACACACTCAGCTCGCTCTCATCGTCGGGCGCGAGGCTCGGAGCCATGACCGAGAGCCCCCGCCCCAGCGGCGAGTACGAGAGCAGCCCCCACCAGGTGAACCCCGAGTGGCCGCCCCCGCCGGCGTACGCACCGCCGGCGTACCCGCTGCCCTCGCCGCAGCCCGTGCAGGAGCCCACGCCGCAGCCCGCGAAGAAGAAGCGCGCCCGCGGCCCGGCGGCCCTGCTCGCCGCCGTGGCGATCGTCGCGGCGGCGGTGGGCGGCGGCACCGCCTACGGCGTGCAGGAGCTGACCGGCAACGACACCGTGGCCGCCGGCTCGACCAGCACCAACGTCGTACCGGCCGGTCAGAAGGGCACCGTGTCCGGCGTGGCGAAGGCGGTCACCCCCAGCATCGTCGAGATCAACGCGACCTCGAACGCGGGCTCCTCCACCGGCTCCGGTGTGATCATCACGTCCGACGGCGAGATCATCACCAACAACCACGTCGTGTCCGGCGCCTCGTCCATCAAGGTGCGCACCAGCGACGGCAAGACGTACACGGCGGAGATCGTCGGCACCGACAGCAGCAAGGACCTCGCCCTGATCAAGCTGCGGGACGCCTCCGGCCTGCAGACGGCCACCCTCGGCGACTCCGACGGCGTGCAGGTCGGTGACCAGGTCGTGGCGATCGGCTCCCCCGAGGGCCTGACCGGTACGGTGACCAGCGGCATCGTCTCGGCCCTCGACCGGGACGTGACGGTCTCGACGGACGAGAGCGAGAGCCAGCAGCAGCAGCGGCAGCAGGGCGGCGGCTGGCCGTTCGAGTACGGCGGCCAGGAGTTCAACGGCGACACCGGCGGCTCCACGACCACGTACAAGGCGCTCCAGACCGACGCGTCCCTGAACCCGGGCAACTCCGGCGGCGCGCTGATCGACATGAACGGCAACATCGTCGGCATCAACTCCGCCATGTACTCGTCGGCGAGCGGCTCGTCCTCGTCCGACGCGGGCAGCGTGGGCCTGGGCTTCGCCATCCCGGTCAACACGGTCAAGTCGGACCTGTCGGCGCTGCGCTCCGGCTCGACGACCTGACCGGCCGCCCGCTCGACGTGCGAGGCTGAAGGCCGGAAACCGTAGAGAGCCGTGAGGAACCCCGAGTCCATGAGCCCCGCAGAAGGTGACCCCCAGCGCATCCTGATCGTCGACGACGAGCCGGCGGTGCGCGAAGCGCTCCGGCGCAGCCTGGCCTTCGAGGGGTACGGCACCGAGGTCGCCGTCGACGGCGCGGACGCCCTGGAGAAGGCGGCGGCCTACCGGCCCGACCTCCTCGTCCTGGACATCCAGATGCCCCGCATGGACGGCCTGACCGCCGCCCGCCGCATCCGCGCCACCGGCGACACCACGCCCATCCTGATGCTGACCGCCCGCGACACGGTCGGCGACCGGGTGACCGGGCTTGACGCGGGCGCGGACGACTACCTGGTCAAGCCGTTCGAACTGGACGAGCTGTTCGCCCGTATCCGCGCCCTGCTGCGCCGCAGCTCGTACGCGGCGGCGCTGGCCGCCTCCGCCGAGTCGGACGACGTCCTCTCCTTCGCCGACCTGCGCATGGACCTGGCGACCCGCGAGGTCACGCGTGGCACCCGGCGGGTGGAGCTGACCCGCACGGAGTTCACGCTGCTTGAGATGTTCATGGCACACCCGCGCCAGGTGCTCACGCGTGAGCAGATCCTGAAGGCGGTCTGGGGCTTCGACTTCGAGCCCTCGTCCAACTCGCTCGACGTGTACGTCATGTACCTGCGCCGCAAGACCGAGGCGGGCGGCGAGCCGCGCCTGGTGCACACGGTGCGGGGGGTGGGGTACGTACTGCGGCAGGGCGGCGCGGAGTGAGCGGGCTGGTCCGCCGCGTCCGCGCCCTGCCCATCCGGGCCCGGCTGTCGCTGCTGGTGGCGGCGGCGGTGGCGTTCGCGGTGGCGGCGGTGGCGGTGGCCTGCTGGTTCGTGGTGAAGAGCGTGCTGGTGAGCTCGCTGGACGAGGCCCTGAAGGCGAACCGCATGGACGGGCAGCAGGTGAGCAAGTACCTCGACCTGCGCACCGGTCTGTGCGCCCACGACCCCGTCACCCACGAGGAGAACCCCTTCGGCTCGTCCGTACAGCTCGTGGACGGCAAGGGCGGCAGCTGCCTCATCATCGGCACCGAGGAGGTCCCGCTCACCGACGCCGACCGCGCCGTGGCCGAGGGCACGTCCACCGACGCGCTGCACGAGGCGACGGGGTCCGACGGCGGGCAGTACCGGGTCTTCACCTACACCGTGCCCGGCCTGCGGGACGTCGCCGTCTCCGCCGCCCGGCCGCTGAGCGAGGTGAACAGCTCCCTCAGCAACCTCGCGCTGGTGCTGGTCTTCGTCGCCGGCGCGGGGGTCGTGGGCGCCGCCGCCGCCGGCCTCTGGGTGGCCCGGACCGCCCTGCGCCCCGTGGACGAACTGACCCGGGCCGTGGAGCACGTGGCCCGGACCGAGGACCTCACCGTCCGCATCCCCGTCGGCGACGACAGCGAGGACGAGATCGCCCGTCTCTCCCGCTCCTTCAACTCCATGACGTCCGCGCTCGCCAGCTCCCGCGACCTGCAGCAGCAGCTGATCGCGGACGCCGGCCACGAGCTGCGCACCCCGCTCACCTCCCTGCGCACCAACATCGAACTCCTCACCCGCAGCGAGGAGACGGGCCGTCCGATCCCGGAGGACGACCGCAGGGCCCTGCTCGCCTCCGTGAAGGCGCAGATGACGGAGCTGGCCGCGCTCATCGGCGACCTGCAGGAGCTGTCCCGCCCGGACACCGGCCAGCACGCGGGCCGTGCGCAGATCGTCGCCTGGCAGGACGTCGTCGAGTCGGCCCTGCGCCGCGCCCGGCTGCGCGGCCCGGAGCTGACGATCACGGCGGACGTCCACCCCTGGTACGTACGGGCGGAGCCGTCCGCCCTGGAGCGGGCGATGGTCAACGTCCTGGACAACGCGGTGAAGTTCAGCCCGGCGAGCGGCACGGTCGACGTACGCCTGGTCGACGGCGTCCTCACCGTCCGCGACCACGGTCCCGGCATCCCCGTCGACGAACTCCCGCACGTATTCGACCGGTTCTGGCGCTCCCCGAGCGCCCGCGCCCTCCCGGGCTCCGGCCTCGGCCTGTCCATCGTGGCCCGTACGGTGCAGCAGGCGGGCGGCGAGGTGTCCCTGACCCGGGCGGACGGCGGCGGCACGACGGCCACGATCCGGCTGCCGGGCGCACCGACCCCACCGCCCGAGGTGCCCTAGTCCTGTCGTCGAATTCCCGCCGTCCGCCCGGAGGGCGGGCGGGAATTCGACGACAGGGCTTGGCGGAGGCGGCGGCAACCTTTCCGTGCCGGGCGGCGACCGAACGGCGTCCCCTCCCCCGCACGGAACGGATCGCCGCATGAGCGAGCACCGCAGCAGGGCCCGGCACCGCAGGCCCGGGAAGCTCCTGGCCATCGGCCTCCCGGTGGCCCTGACCACCGCCGGACTCCTGGCCTACGGCACCGACCTCGTCCCCCAGCAGGAGGCGTCCGCCGCGACAGCGGCCGCCGCCACCGCCGCGGTCCCCGCCTGGGCCACCGCCACCGCCGACGGCTTCGCCTCCGTCGACGCGCTCGGCCAGAACGGCACGTACGGCGGCCGGGACGGCCGGACCGTCACCGTGCGCACGCAGGCGGACCTGGAGAAGTACGCCACGGCCGCCGAGCCGTACGTCATCGTCGTCGCCGGGACGATCACCATGAACCCGGTCGGCAAGGAGATCAGGGTCGCCTCCGACAAGACGATCGTGGGCTCCGGCACGTCCGGGCACATCGTCGGCGGCGGCTTCTTCCTCGGCCAGGGCGTGCACAACGTGATCATCCGCAACCTGACGGTCCGGGACGCCTACCAGGGCGTCTGGAACGACAAGGAGCACGACTTCGACGCGATCCAGATGGACGGCGCGCACCACGTCTGGATCGACCACAACGACCTGCGGAACATGGCGGACGGGCTGATCGACGTCCGCAAGGACAGCACGTACGTGACCGTCTCCTGGAACAGACTCAGCCACAACAACAAGACGTTCGGCATCGGCTGGACCGAGAACGTGCTCACCGACATCACGATCCACCACAACTGGATCCGCGAGACGGAACAGCGCAACCCTTCCACCGACAACTGCGCGCACGCGCACCTGTACAACAACTTCCTGGAGGACGTGTCCGGTACGGACATCGGCTCCTCGTACGGCAACTACTCGCGCGGCGGCACGAGGATGGTCCTGGAGAACAGTTACTTCCAGGGCATGAAGAACCCGGTCATCAAGGACTCGACGGCGACGATCGTCCAGCGCGGCAACGTCTTCTCGGGCACGTCGGGCCGCAACGAGAGCGGCGGCACGGCGTTCGACCCGAAGGCGTACTACTCCTACACGCTCGACAAGGCGGCCGACGTGCCGGCCCTTCTCAAGTCGGGTACGGGCCCTCGGAGTTCCATCGGCACGACGGCGTCGGCGGAGGTCTCGACGAAGGCCGCGGCGGCCACGACGCTCACCGTCGCCAAGGACGGCACCGGCCAGTACAGGACGGTCCAGGCGGCGGTGAACGCCGTCCCCGCGAACAACGCCTCCCGCGTGGTGATCTCCATCAAACCGGGCACGTACCGCGAGACGGTCAAGGTCCCGTCCAACAAGCCGCACGTCACCTTCCAGGGCACCGGCGGCAGCCGCAAGGACACGGTGATCGTCTTCAACAACGCGGCGGGCACGCAGAAGCCGGACGGCTCGGGCACGTACGGCACCTCCGGCAGCGCCACGGTCGCCGTCGAGGCCGACGACTTCCAGGCCCGCAACCTGACGATCTCCAACGACTTCGACGAGGGCGCCAACCAGTCCCTCTCCGGCCACCAGGCGGTCGCCCTGCGCACGGCGGCCGACAAGGTCTTCCTGGACGGCGTCATCGTCGAGGGCGACCAGGACACGCTCCTGCTGGACACGGCCGCGAAGGACAGGCTGGGCCGGGTCTACGTCACCAACTCCTACGTCGTCGGGAACGTCGACTTCATCTTCGGCCGGGCCACCGCGGTGATCGACCGCTCCGTCATCACGCTGAAGAAGCGCTGGGACGGCTCCTCCGCCGGCTACGTCACGGCCCCGAGCACGGCCGCGAACCGCAAGGGCATCCTCATCGCCAACTCGACGGTGGGCGGCAGCGTCTCCGACCGCACCTTCTACCTCGGCCGCCCCTGGCACGCCGGTGGCGACGCCTCCCTGGACCCGCAGACCACGGTCCGCAACACCAGCCTCAGCGCCGCGGTCCGCACCACGCCCTGGACCGACATGAGCGGCTTCTCCTGGAAGGACGACCGCTTCGCCGAGTACAGGAACACGGGCTCCGGTTCGGGCTCGGCGAGCGGCAACCGCCCCCACCTGACGGACGCCCAGGCAGCCGACCAGGAGGTCGGCGACTGGCTGGCCGGCTGGACCCCCACGGCGTCCTGACCCACCCCTCGCCACGGGCCCCACGCCGTCCTTGGTGTGGGGCCGCCCACCCTTACCACCGCCGGCAGGATCAACCGCATGAGCGGTAGCAAGAAGTACTCGATCAGCCTGCCCGAAGACCTCGCCGAGGCTGTGCGCGCTCACGTCAGTCCTGGTGGATTCTCCGCTTACGTGGCCGAAGCCCTCGACCACCGGGTCGCCATGGACAAGCTTCGCGAGATCGTCGCCGACTTCGAGACCGGTGACGACGAGCTCACCCGTGAGGAGGTCGAGGCCGCCCGCGCACTGCTGCGCACCCATCACCTCCACGGCCACAAGTACGCCATCGCCCACACGGCTGCCGGCCGGTCACCGTCCTCGGCCTCCTCGAACCTGCCTTCCCGCAGCAGCAGATGGAGCTGCTTCAAGGTGGCCGCTTCCCGCGAGCCGCCCCATATCAACCGTGCGATCTTCACAGCCCGTGAGGCTATGTCGAAACCCCTGGCCAGGACTACCGTCGGCGACTGCCGAGCTCCGTGACGAAGGACGTCCACGAGGCCGCGCCGAAGACGAGCACGGGGCCGTGCGGGACCTTGCTGTCCCGCACGGGGACCATGTCGGCGTGGCCGTCAGCAACCTCCACACAGTTCGTTCCGCCCCCGTCGCTGTAGGACGACCTGCGCCATACAGCGGTGGTGAAGTCAGGGGTCCGGTTCATGATCTGCACTCCTCCAGAAGGCGCTTGATGAACGTCGTCGACTCCGTCGGACTCAGAGCCGCGTCCCTGACGAGACCGTAGGACAACCGGAAGGGCGACCATCGGCAGTTCCGTCGATTCCACCAGGTGCGACAGCTGCTCCGTCCACACTGGACTCCGGCCGGCTGGTACTCGCCGGCTCGCGGGCCCTGCTCGACGATCCCGAGGCCGGTGAACGGGCCGTGCGCTTCGCGCTCACCAGGGCGACGGAGTCGCTGGGGGAGACGCTGCGCATCGCGGCCAGCAGGGGAGCGCGCATCCCCTGTCCGCTCGAGTGAGCCGCGTGACACGCTGGGCGCATGTCGACACCGCCGGACGGGCTGCCCGTCTACCGCGTACTGACCGGGCCCGACGACTCGGCGTTCTGCCACCGTGTGAGTGAGGCCCTGGAGATGGGATACGTGCTGCACGAAGGGCCGTCGGTCACCTTCGACGGGGAGCGGGTGATCGTCGCGCAGGCGGTGGTGTGGCCCGGACAGGGCGCCTAGCGCAGGGTGATCTCCCCGCCGGCCCCTTTCTCGCGTGCCGCGGCGAGGACCAGGGCCGCGGCGGCGGCGTCCTGGACCGCCACGCCGACCGATTTGTACAGGGTGATCCGGTCGGCCGACTCCCGGCCCGGTCTGCTGCCCGCGACCAGCTCTCCCAGTTCGGCGTGGACGTGGTCCGGTGTGATGACACCGTCGCGGATCGGCGTCAGCAGATCGTTGCTGCCGGTCGGGAACGGGGCCAGCGCGGCCTCCCGCGATTCGACGCACACCAGGGCCTCGGCCACGGTGGCGTCGTCGATCTCGCGGCCGGCCGGGTTGTAGCCCACCGACGTGATGTGCGTTCCGGGGGTGATCCAGGCGCGGCGGACGACGGGGTCCACGGCATGGGTCGTGGCGGCGACGATGTCCGCGCCGTCGAGCGCCTCGGCGTAGCCGGCCACCGCCCGCACCTCTGTGTCCAGTTCGGCCGACAGCTCCTCGGCCAGGGCGGCCGCCTTCGCCGGGTTCCGGCCGGCGACGCGGATCTGCCCGATCGGGCGCACCCTGCACATCGCGTGGGCGTGGGAACGGGCCTGCACACCGGTCCCCAGGACCGCCAGCACCGACGCGTCCGCCCGCGCGAGCAGCCGCGCGGACAGCGCCGAGCAGGCGCCGGTGCGGGCCGCGGTGATCGCCGTGCCGTCCAGCAGTGCGACGGGTTCGCCCGTGCCGGGGTCGTACGTCACGATCAGCGCCTGGTGGGTCGGCAGCCGGGTGCCGGCGTTGTGCGGGAAGAGGGAGACCAGCTTGCTCGCGAGCACCCCGGCCGAGGGCACGTAGCCGGGCATAGCGGCCAGGAAGCCCTCGCGTTCGGGGACGAGTGCGGCGATGCGGCCGGGCGCAAAGGCGCGTCCGGCGCTGAGATCGGCCATCGCCCCGGCCAGCGCGTCGATCAGCGCGTCCAGGTCGAGCAGTTCCTCCACCTGCGAACGTCCGAGCACCAGCATGCGGCTCACCTCCTGTCGACGGCCGTCCGTCGAAGCGTGACCCGCCGCGCCCGTCGTCCCCCGCAGGACGCGCCGCAGGGAGCGGTCGGTACGGCCGACCGGACGCCTGCGGCGTCCTGATCCACCGCCGAGACGAACGGTGTGGATGCCGCACGAACGGCCCGGCCGCGGGCCGTGGAGTCCCGGGAGGGATCAGTGGAAGCCGAGCATTCCGGGGGAGTCGATGTCGACCGTGACCACTCCGGGTGGGTAGGCCTCTTCACGGTTCGTCAGCAGAATGGACATGCCCGTGAAGTCCGGACGCGGCAGGGCGCAGTACAGGGCGTGGCAGGTGTCCGCGCCGCCGTAACCGTCGCGGATCATGCTTCCGACACTGACCGAGGCGACGGTGCCGAGATCGTCGACCACGACCGATGAGAAGGACAGCACACGCTGTGCCGCGCCCGCGTCCTCCGACTCCGCCTGCATCAGGCAGAGAGCCGGAATCCGGAGAAGGTCACCCGGGGTGCGGGCCATGTTGCCCGCGAGAAGGTTCAGCGTCTTGTGTCCGTCCGCGAGAGCGCGGGTGGCAGCCGTGTCCAGGATGATCACGCAGCCGCACCCCGTGCCACGCGGGCCTTCTCGGCGGCGATCCGGTAGATGTTCCCGAGCACGTCAGGAGCCTGGTCGAAATCCTCATCGCTGAGGTCGAGGCCGATGACCTCGCGCACGACCTTCCGGTCGGCTGCGACCCGTTCGGCGATCTGCTCCGCGGTGGGCTGCTCGGAGGCCAGCTGCTCGACCAGCTGCCCGAGGGTCATGCCCCGCTCCTTCGCGACCTGGGCGAGGTGGTCGCGGGTCTGCCGGGACACCTGAATGGTGGTGTGCTCTGCCATGGTTTCACCATAGCCATGCCGTAGCGGCCCGCACAGGCTCACCCGATCGCATTACCCGAAAGAGGGGGTGGCACACGTCGGGGCCGGTACGAAGCGCTGAGCACACCTCGTACCGGCCCCGCCGTCGCCTACCGCACGATCGTGATGCGGTCCGCCTTCGGCGGGGCGATGGGGTTCGTCGCCGTCGAGTTGGCGGTCAGGTACTGCTCCAGGGCCGTCAGGTCGTCCTCGCCGACCAGGTCGTTCGTGCCCTGGCCCAGGGTCGGGAAGCCGTCGCCGCCGCCCGCGAGGAAGCTGTTCGTCGCGACGCGGTAGGTGGCGGACGGGTCGATCGCGGAGCCGTTCAGCTTGATCGAGTCCGTGACCACGCGGTCCGCGCCGGTCTTCGTCAGGTCCAGGGTGTAGGTCAGGCCGGAGGAGATCTGGAGGATCTTCGGGGCCGCCTCGTTCGGACCGCCGACCTGCTCCTTCAGGGCCTGGATGACCTGCGCGCCGGTGAAGTCCTGGAGGTTGACCGTGTTGGCGAACGGCTGCACGGTGAAGCCCTCGGCGAAGGTCACCACACCGTCGCCCTCCTTGCCGCCGGCCGCGTAGGTGAGCGGCGCGCGGATGCCCCCGGGGTTCATCAGCGCCAGGTCGGTCTCCGCGTCCAGCGTCCTGCCGTACGCCAGCTGCGCGTCGGCGATCAGGTCGCCGAGCGGGGACTCGGTGCCGTCCTTGACGATGTCGCCGGAGATGTGGCCGATCGCGCGGTTGCCGATGGGGGCGGCGAGGGTGTTCCACTTGTCGATCAGGCGGGTCATGTCGCGCGCCTCGCGGACGTCCCGGGTGACCACGTGGTTCGCGGACTTCACGGCCGTACGGGCGATGTCACCCGTCGCGCGGTCGTAGGTCAGCGTGGTGTCCGTGTAGAGGCGGCCGAAGGACGCGGCCGAGGTGACCATGCGGGGCTTGCCCGCCGGGTCGGGGATCGTGCACACGTACGCGTTGTGGGTGTGGCCGGTGACCAGCGCGTCCACCTGGGGCGAGACGTTCTTCGCGATGTCCGCGATCGGGCCGGAGATGCCGTCGCCCGCGCCCGGGGAGTCGCAGTCGTAGTTGTAGGAGGAGGACGCTGGGAAACCGCCCTCGTGGATGAGGGCGACGATCGACTTCACGCCCTGGCGCTGCAGCTCCTTGGCGTACTTGTTGATCGTCTCGACCTCGTCCTTGAAGGCGAGGCCCTTGACGCCCTCCGCCGAGACGATGTCCGGGGTGCCCTCCAGGGTCACGCCGATGAAGCCGACCTTGACGCCCTGCTTCTTCCACACCCAGTACGGCTCGAGGACGGGCTTCTTCGTCTTCTCGTCCAGGACGTTCGCCGCCAGGTACGGGAAGTCGGCGCCCTTGAACTCCTTGTCGGTGTAGCAGCCCTCGGTGGGGTGGCAGCCGCCGTTCTGGAGGCGGCCCAGTTCCTTCGCGCCCTCGTCGAACTCGTGGTTGCCGACGCTCGTCACGTCGAGGTCGAGCTTGTTCAGCGCCTCGATCGTGGGCTCGTCGTGGAAGAGGCCCGAGATGAGCGGGGACGCGCCGACCATGTCGCCGCCGGCGGCGGTGACGGAGTAGCGGTTGCCCTTGCGCGCCTTGCGCAGGTGGGTGGCGAGGTACTCCACACCGCCCGCGTCGATGGTCCTCGTCGTGCCGTCGGGCTGGAGTTCGGTGACCCGGCCCGAGGAGCCGGACGGCGGCTCCAGGTTGCCGTGCAGGTCGTTGAAGGACAGCAGCTGCACGTCCTGGTAGCGGCCGGGGTGGTGGCCGTGCGTCTCGCCCTTGCCGCCGTGGTTCTCGTCCGCGCTCGCCGACCCGGGCAGGGCTGCCGCGGCCAGCGCGCCGACGGTGAGCACACCGGCGGCGGTCGCGAGGAGACGGTTCGTACGGCGTCTGCGGCGCTGGTGGTGCGCCGGGGATGTGGCTGGCATGCGCCCCCCTGTGGGTCCGAGTGGGTACCGGCGCAGCTTAGAGTCAACGCGCGTAGCGCGACAGAGTATTCAGGGTCACAGCCTGGTTTATCTTTCGCCGACATCGTCGCCGTCCGTTTTGTGGCTGTCTCCCCTTAGTCTCGTACGCATGACCAGCGACGACTTCGCACGGCCCGGCCGCCCCCGCTCGCTCCAGACGTATGCCGCGCTCGGTCCCGAGCAGACCGGGGCGGTTCTCGCCCTGCTCGCCGAGGCTGCCCGGACCGACGGACAGCAGGCGGTGTCCGAGCAGGGGCGGTTGCAGCTGCGCGGCGGCGAGCGGGACGGGGTCTCGCATCTGCTGCTCTCCGTCGACGACGAGCTCGTCGGATACGCCCAGCTGGAGGACACCGATCCGGTGGAGCCCCCGGCCGCCGAGCTGGTCGTGCACCCCTCCTACCGGGGCAACGGGCACGGGCGGGCGCTCGGTTCGGCGCTGCTCGCCGCCTCCGGGAAGCGGCTGCGGGTGTGGGCGCACGGCGGTCACTCCGCCGCCCGGCATCTCGCGCAGGTCCTCGGGATGACGCTGTTCCGGGAACTGCGGCAGATGCGGCGGCCGTTGGCCGGCCTCGATCTGCCCGATCCGGTGCTTCCGAAAGGCGTGACCGTACGTACGTTCGTACCGGGTCGGGACGACGCCGCCTGGCTCGCGCTGAACGCCGCCGCGTTCGCCCACCACCCCGAGCAGGGCGCCCTCACCCAGCGCGACCTGGACGACCGCAAGGCCGAGGCGTGGTTCGACCCCGAGGGGTTCTTCCTGGCGGAGAAGGACGGCCGGCTCCTCGGCTTCCACTGGACCAAGGCGCACGCCGCGGAGCGCCTCGGTGAGGTGTACGTCCTCGGCGTGAGCCCCGGCGCCCAGGGCGGCGGCCTCGGCAGGTCCCTCACCACGATCGGGCTGCGGCACCTGGCGGCCGAGGGGCTGCCGACGGCCATGCTCTACGTCGACGCCGACAACAAGGCGGCGGTCTCCGTCTACGAGCGGCTGGGCTTCGTCACGCACGAGACGGACCTGATGTACCGGACGGAGACCTGAGCCCGCGGAAGGTGACGCGGCGCTTCGGTTCCGTCGCGCACACCGCGCCCACCACCACCGCCGCGCACAGCAGTACCGCCCACCGGTCGTGGGCCGCCGCCCACCTCGCGTCGTCCGGGGCCGTGAACAGGGCCCAGCTCCCGGGGGTCAGCAGCGGGCCCAGGACCGCCAGGGTGAGCAGGAGCGCGGCGACCGCCTGACCCGGCCGGGTGCCGTCCCCACGGTGGATCGCGAGCGCCGCCCCGGACAGGACGAGGGCGAGGACCGTCGCCGCCTCCAGGGTGATCCCTGCGGCCGGAGGTCGTACGGGCCCGGGCACCAGGAGCAGTGCGGCGGTCCACCACACGGCGGCGACCGGGGCCACGAGAAGGACGCGCAGTCCGTGGCGGACGGCCCGCCGGGTGGGGACGGCGGCCGTGGTGTGCCGGGCCGGGTCGTCCAGCACGAAGGCCGCTCCCAGCGCGAAGGCCACGGCGGACGCCCGCAGCGCGTTCAGCGCGAGCCAACCGGTCGCCTCGTCGCCCATCAGCCCCGGCGCGGCGGCGAGCAGCAGGCCCAGGGTGCCGGCCGCCCCGATCGCCCTCCAGGGCATGGTCCGTACGGTCGGCCGCAGCAGGGCCACGTCCACGGTCCTCACCGGCACTCCTCCTTCGCCTCCGGCTCGTCCAGGCCCAGCAGTCGCGCGACCCGGTCCGTCGTCACCTTCGGGGCCGTCAGCTCGGCCCAGTGCGCCCTCACCTTCGCGGCGGTCCCGCCCTTCGGGCGTTGCAGCAGCTCGCGCACCACCTCCGTCTGCGCGGCGGTCATGGACAGCGGGTTCGTCTGCGAGAGGACGACAGCCGAGCCGGTGTCGCTGTCGTCCAGGCGCACCCGCCGCAGGTCCGCCATCGGGTCGGGCCGGTCGGCGAGCGCGAGCCACATCACGGTGACCATCCGGCCGTCGCACATCGCGCCCGCCTTCTCCTCGGTGCCCGCGACCAGCACACCGGCCACGGCGGTGGCGAACTCCGGGACCCGGTTGCCGCCCCAGGCCGTGCCGACGGTGACCTCGCCGGGGCGGGTGGCCGGGTCGATCGCCGCGTCGCCGTCCAGGCCGTAGCGCGCCTCGACCCGCTGCCGCACGACGAGCGGCCGCTCCCGCGCGGTGCCGCCCGCCAGGGAGCGCACGCCGTCCAGGACCCGGTGCCAGTCGTCGGTGCGCGCTCCCCACTCCGGGAAGGCGCAGTACGTCGCGCCGTCCCGTTCGGCGCACCGCTGCTCCTTCTGAGGGGTGGCGGAGAAGCGCGTACGCGCCTCGGTCGTCTCCGGCGACACGCCCTGGGCCTGGGCCACCGCGCCCACCAGGGTCAGCGCCACCGCCCCGGCGACACCCGCCCGGACGGTCCACAGCCGCGCGCCCCCGGAGACCAGCACCGCGAGCAGGGCCATGCTCAGCGCGAGGCCCGTGAGGTAGAGGGCGTGCCAGGCGGCGGGGCGGCCCAGCAGCTCGGACGGCAGCGTGTTGGTGGTGTTCTCGCCGACCGTCGGCGCCAGCCACCGCGTCCACCCCTCGCTGCCGGGGCCGGGGGCCAGCATGAGGAAGAACAGGAGGAGGACGATCAGCAGCGGGGCCGTGAAGGGGGAGGTCAGCAGCCGGGCCAGCAGCACCCCGAAAGCCCCGAGCAGCAGCACGGACAGCGGCCCGGCCAGCAGTTCACCCGGTGAACCGTGTCCGACCGCGCCGGGCTTGAGCGCCTCCCAGGTGAACTGGCCGAGCACGCACACCCCGGTGAGCAGCGCGACGGCCGCGACGGACAGCAGATGGGCGACCGTACGGCGCCACGGCCGGACCACCAGCACGGCGAGGTGCCGGTCGGTGTCGTGGCGCCGGGAGCGCAGCACGGCCTGGTTGACGCAGAGCAGCACCGCGAGGCCGACGAGCAGGGGCGGCGACTGGGTGGCGCGGTCGGCGTCCTGCAGCGCGGGGAAGCCGTCCCAGGAGGTGCGGGTCTTCCACACCGTCCAGCCGAGGTACACCGCGAAGGCGATGAGGACCGGCACCCGCAGCAGGAGCCGGCGCGTCTCGAAGCGGGCCAGGGCGAACACGGCCGCCCAGGACGCGCGGGGACCGGATGCCGTGACCGTGACGGCCGGGGTCCCGGTGGTGAGCGTGGTCATACGGCCGCCTCCGTGTCCATGCCGTCGAGAGTGAGCAGGTAGCCGTCCTCCAGGGTGGGTTCGAGGAGGTCCGCGCCGGCGGGCGGGTCGCCCACGTTGCGGAAGGCGCCGAGTCCGGTGCGCCAGCCGGCCTTCGCGCCGGGTTCGCGTTCGGCGCTGCTCCACACCCGGCCGGCGGCCCGTGCGGTCAGCTCGGCGGGGGTGCCGTCGAAGCGGACGGTGCCGTCGGCCAGGACGACGACCCGGTGGCAGAGCATCGCCACGTCCTCGGTCTGGTGCGTGGACAGCAGCACCGTGCGGCCCTCACCGGCCCGCGCGATCAACTCGCGGAACCGCATGCGCTGTTCGGGGTCGAGTCCGACGGTGGGCTCGTCGAGGACGAGGAACGCGGGGTCACCGACGAGCGCCGCCGCCAGCGCCACCCGCTGCCGCATCCCGCCGGACAGCTTGCGGATCCGCTTGCCGCGTACGTCGCCGAGGCCGGCCTCGGCGAGCACCCTGCGCACCTCGCGGTGGCGGGCGGGGCGGTCGGTGAGCTCCTTGAGGATCGCCACGTAGTCGACGAACTCGAAGGCGGTGAAGTCGGGGTGGAAACCGGGCGTCTGCGGCAGATGGCCGAGGTGGCGCCGGACCTCCTGCCGGCCGCGCGAGGTGCCCGGGTCGTGGCCGAGCACCGTGAAGGCGCCCCGGTCGGCCGGTACGGCGGTGGCGAGCACCCGCAGCAGCGTGGTCTTGCCCGCGCCGTTGGGCCCGAGCAGCCCGGTGACGCCGGCGGACAGCCGCAGCGACACGTCGTCGAGGGCGCGGGTGCCGCCGTAGCGGAGGCTCAGCCCGGAGGCGGAGACGGTGGGGGTCATAGGGAACTCCCGTACAGGTGGATGAAGTCGGGTGCGGTCAGACCGCGTTGCCCCGACTGAGGTCGAAGCGGTCCCGGAGCAGGACGAGCAGCCCGGCGGCGAGTACGGCGACCACCGCCGACACGCCCTGCCCGGCCGCGGTGAACGGGGCGAGCGGGCCGTCCCCGCCGGCCCGCACGGCGTCCGCCGTGAGCAGCAGCGCGATCCAGCCGCCGCCGACGAGGGACGGGGCGAGCACCGGGCCGAGCCGGGCGGTCAGCGCGAGTCCGCTCGCGGTGAGGGCGAGGGCGGGCAGCAGCCAGGTCAGGGCGCGCAGCCCGTACCCGGGCAGGGCGAGGGTGGCCAGCCCGTTGAGGCCGAGCCCGGCGCCGAGCACCGCCACCGTGCGGATCATCAGCAGCCGGAAGCCGTGCATCGGGGCGACGACCGCCATCTCGTACGTCGGGTCCAGCGTCGGCCCGTACGACAGCGCGACCCCGGCCAGCGGCAGCAGCGGGGCGAGGGCGAGGAAGAGGGTGGGGGAGCCGCCGGTGCCGTGACCGGCGGTGACGGCCACGGTGAGCAGGAGCACGGCGGTGACCGCGCCCAGCCAGGAGCGGCGCAGCGCCGGGGTGGCCGCGAGCAGCCGCGCGGTGTGGTCGGCGATGCCGAGCCGCAGGAGCAGCGACTCCAGGAGTCCCGGCCGGGGCGCGTCCAGTTCGGCGTCGAGCCGGTCCCATCCGGCGTCGAGGGCCACGGGGTCGCTCACCTCGGCGAGGACGGCGCGGCAGTGCGCGCAGGCGGTGAGGTGGGTGTCGGCCGACCAGAGCACGGGCGGCTCCAGGTCACCTCGCGCGTACGCCCGCAGGTCGTCTTCGGGTACGTGCCAGCCCGTCGTTCCGTACGTCATGCCAGCGCCTCCCGGAGTTGCCTGCGGGCCCGCATCGCCCGCGTCTTGACCGTGCCCGGCGGGATGCCGAGCAGGACGGCGGCCTCACGGGTGGTCAGCCCGTCGACGACCGTGGCCTGGAGCACCGCGCGCAGTTCCGGCGACAGCCGGACCAGCGCGCCTGCGAGGTCCCCGTGCTCCACCCCCGCGAGCACCCGGTCCTCCGCCGACACCTCGTCCCGGTGCCGCAGCCGCGCCAGCGTCTGCCGCAGCCGGCCCCGCGCGCCGGCGCCGCGCAGGGCGTCGACCAGCCGGCGGGAGGCGATCCGCCACAGCCAGCCGGCCGCGTCCCCGTCCTCCCGGTACCGCGCGCTCCCCCGCCACACCGCCAGGAACGTCTCCTGCACGACGTCGTCGACGATGCCCGCGTCGGCGCACCGGCCGCGCATCCGGGCGGTCAGCCACGGCGCGTACCGCCGGTACAGCTCCTCGAAGGCGCGCCGGTCCCCGTCCGCCTCGACGGCGCGCAACAGCTCCCCGTCGCTTCTCGTTCCGCTCACGTCCCCTCATCGCACGGGCCCCGGCGATCGGTTCACGGGAGGGCGATTGACTTTCCCACCCTCTTGCACCACCCTTTCACTACTCAATTAGTGAAAGGGTGGTTGCCGAATGGTCGACTACCGGATCGACCGGCGCAGCGGCGTGGCCACCTACGTCCAGATCGTGCAGCAGACCAAACAGGCCCTGCGTCTGGGCCTGCTGGAGCCCGGCGACAAGCTGCCCACGGCCCGCGAGGTCGTCGAGGCCACCGCCGTGAACCCCAACACCGTGCTGAAGGCCTACCGCGAGCTGGAACGCGAGGGCCTGGTGGAGGCCCGGCGCGGCCTCGGCACCTTCGTACGGCGCTCCCTGGGCGCCGCCCCCGCCGACTCCCCACTGCGCGCGGAGCTGGAGGACTGGGCGGCGCGGGCCCGTGCGGCCGGCCTGGAGCGGGAGGACGTGGCCGCGCTCTTCACCGCCGTACTCGAAACGCACTACCCGGCACCGACGCCGGGCCCCGCACATCCGAACACCCCCCAGGGAGACCCGTCATGACCGTCCCGGCCATCGAGGCAGGCGCGCTCGGCAAGCGCTTCGGCCGACGCGCCGCATGGGCGCTGCGCGACTGTTCCTTCCGGCTGCCCGCCGGCCGCGTCTGCGCCGTCGTCGGCCCCAACGGCGCGGGCAAGTCCACACTGCTCGCGATCGCCGCCGGGCTGCTCGCCCCCACCGAGGGCACGATCGCCGTCCTCGGCACGGACCCGGCGTCGGCCCGCCCCCGGGTGGGCTTCGTCGACCAGGACAAGCCGCTGTACCCGCAGCTCACCATCGCCGAGACGCTGCGCATGGGCGCCGATCTCAACCCCGGCCGCTGGGACGCGGACACCGCCGACCGGGTCGTCGCCGGCGGCGACCTGGATCCGGGCAAGCGGATCCGCGCGCTCTCCGGCGGCCAGCGCACCCGTGTGGCCCTCGCCCTCGCCCTCGCCAAGCGGCCCGAACTGCTGCTCCTGGACGAGCCGATGGCCGACCTCGACCCGCTGGCCCGGCACGAGCTGATGGGCGTACTGATGGGGCAGGCCGCCGCACACGGCACGACGATCGTGATGTCCTCGCACGTCGTCGCCGAGCTGGAGGACTCCTGCGACCACCTGCTGCTGATCGGCGGCGGCCGAGTCCGTCTCGCCGGTGAGATCGACGACCTGCTGGCCGCCCACACCCGGGTGTCCGCCCCGGCGGAGACCGACCTGTCCCGGCACGAGGTCGTGGAGTCCCGCACCACCGGCCGCCGGCTCAGCGCGCTGGTCCGCCCGGCCGGCCCGCTGCCCGGCGACTGGCGCACCGGCGCGCCGTCCCTGGAGGAGCTCGTCCTGTCCTACCTGCGCAACCCCGGTGCCCCCGCCCTGGACGCGGCACCCGACAGCACGGAGGCCGCCGCGTGAGCGCCACCCCGACCATCGCCCCGGCCGTGCCCTCCACCGGCCCCGCCCGCGCCCCCCGCCAGCTGCGCTGGCTGATACGGCTGCACCGCCCGGCCCTCCTCACCGGTACGGCCCTCGTCCTGCTGACCGGCGCGGCACTGCTGTGGCTCGGCGGCCCGCTCACCGACGCCGCGGAGACGGCCTGGAAGCAGTACGGCGCCTGCGGTTCCGCCTCGCACTGCTCCTACGACCAGAACGCGGCCGTCCGCCACAGGGACGTGTACACCTACACGACCTTCGCCGTGCTCGCCGTGCCGTTCCTGATCACCGCCTGGGCCGGCGGCTCGCTGACCGGCCGCGAGACGGAGTCCGGCACGGTGCGCCTCGCCTGGACCCAGGGCGTCTCCCCGGCCCGCTGGCTGGCCTCCCGGCTCGCCTTCCCGGCCGTACTGGCCGTCGCCGCGACGGGTCTCCTGGTCTGGCTGCACCGCCTGGCCCGGGCAAGGGCCGAGGGCATCACCGACATCGCCAGATCGTGGTCCGACACCGCCACCTTCTACGCCGACGGCACCGTCCCGATGGCCCTCGCCCTGGCCGGACTGGCCGCGGGTGCCCTCGCGGGGCTGCTGCTGCGCCGCGCCCTGGCCGCGCTCGCCGCGGCCACCGTCACGCTCGGAGCGCTGTGGGCGGCCGTCGACACCGCCCTGCCGCATCTGTGGCCCTCGGTCACCGAGGTAAGCAGCCTGCGGGACGGTCCGGTCGGGTCGGGCCTCTGGGTCGGCCAGGGCGTCCTGACCGCCGACGGCGACCGGCTGGCCACTCCCTGCTACAGCAGCATGATGCCCGAGTGCGAGGCGGCACTGGCGGACCTCGACGCCGTCAGCTTCTACCGCGACCTCCACCCCGCCGCCCACTACTGGCCGCTCCAACTGGTCGCCTCCGGCATCCTGCTCGCCGTCGCCGCGCTGCTGGCCTACGCGGCCTTCCGGCTGCTGCGCCGCCGCACGGCCTGACGCGCGCCCGTACGTCCCTCCCGGCCGGGGAGGGACGTACGGCTCCCCGCGCCGGGGCCCGCCCACCCCCGCGAGCCGCCGCCCGATATCCGGGACGTCATGTCTCCGTAACCATCGATTCAGACAGGCTTGCGACGCTCGGCCAATGAATCCCGCCGTGCCCGAGCCCTCACCGCCCCGAAGGGTGAACGGGGGGAACGGAGGCGCCCCAGGGCCACCCCCGCTCCCACCCGCGTTTTCCGACGCGCCCGGGACACCGGTGGCGCGGAACAATGGGGTCATGAGCCAGCCCAACACCCAGGCACAGGTACAGCACCCGCAGCCCTCCGTGGGCTCCATCGCCGCTCACCGCCCGCACACCGTGGCCGGATCGGTCTCCGACCTGGAACCCGACATCGACGCGGACCTCGACGGTTACGAGGAGTCCCTGACCGACGGCGCCACCCCGCTTCCGCAGGGCCGCTTCCTCGACCGGGAGCGCAGCTGGCTCGCGTTCAACGAACGCGTCCTCGAACTCGCCGAGGACCCCGCCACCCCGCTGCTGGAGCGCGCCAACTTCCTGGCGATCTTCGCCAGCAACCTGGACGAGTTCTTCATGGTCCGCGTGGCCGGACTGAAGCGCCGCATCGCCACCGGTGTCGCCACCCGCTCCGCCTCCGGTCTCCAGCCGCGCGAGGTACTGGAGATGATCTGGGCCCGCTCCCGCGAGCTGATGGCCCGGCACGCCGCCTGCTACCACGAGGACGTCGCCCCCGCACTCGCGGAGGAGGGCATCCACCTGGTCCGCTGGAACGAACTGGCGGAGAAGGAGCAGGCCCGCCTGTTCACCCTCTTCCGGCACCAGATCTTCCCGGTCCTCACCCCGCTCGCGGTCGACCCCGCGCACCCCTTCCCGTACATCTCGGGTCTGTCGCTGAACCTGGCCGTGGTCGTGCGCAACCCGGTCACCGGGCACAAGCACTTCGCGCGGGTCAAGGTGCCGCCGCTGCTGTCCCGCTTCCTGGAGAGCTCCCCCGGCCGGTACGTCCCCATCGAGGACGTCATCGCCGCGCACCTGGAGGAGCTGTTCCCGGGCATGGAGGTGCTGCAGCACCACGCCTTCCGGCTCACCCGCAACGAGGACCTCGAGGTCGAGGAGGACGACACGGAGAACCTGCTCCAGGCGCTGGAGAAGGAGCTCATGCGGCGCCGCTTCGGGCCGCCGGTGCGGCTGGAGGTGGAGGAGTCCATCGACCGCGAGGTGCTGGACCTGCTGGTGCGCGAGCTGAAGGTCGGCGAGGCCGAGGTGTACCCGCTGCCGGGTCCGCTCGACCTCACCGGTCTGTTCCGCATCCACGGCTTGGACCGGCCCGAGCTGAAGTACCCGAAGTTCATCGCCGGCACGCACCGTGACCTGGCGGAGGTCGAGTCGGCCTCGCAGCCCGACGTCTTCGCCGCCCTGCGCAGCCGGGACGTGCTGCTGCACCACCCGTACGACTCGTTCTCCACGTCGGTGCAGGCGTTCCTGCAGCAGGCGGCCGAGGACCCCGACGTGCTGGCCATCAAGCAGACGCTGTACCGCACCTCGGGCGACTCCCCCATAGTCGACGCGCTCATCGACGCCGCCGAGGCCGGCAAGCAGGTGCTGGTGCTGGTCGAGATCAAGGCGCGCTTCGACGAGCACGCGAACATCAAGTGGGCGCGCAAGCTGGAGGAGGCCGGCTGCCACGTCGTGTACGGCCTGGTCGGTCTGAAGACCCACTGCAAGCTGTCCCTGGTGGTCCGCCAGGAGGGCGAGACGCTGCGGCGCTACAGCCACGTCGGCACCGGCAACTACCACCCGAAGACGGCCCGCCTCTACGAGGACCTCGGGCTGCTCACCTCCGACCCGCAGGTCGGCGCGGACCTCTCCGACCTGTTCAACCGGCTCTCCGGCTACTCCCGCCGCGAGACCTACCGCCGTCTGCTCGTCGCCCCCAAGTCCCTGCGGGACGGCCTGATCTCCCGCATCGACAAGGAGGCCCAGCACCACCGCGCCGGGCGTCCCGCCTATGTCCGCATCAAGGCCAACTCGCTGGTCGACGAGGCCGTCATCGACGCCTGCTACCGGGCGTCGCAGGCGGGCGTGCCGGTGGACGTGTGGGTGCGCGGCATCTGCGCGCTCCGGCCCGGCGTGGAAGGGCTGTCGGAGAGCATCCGGGTACGGTCCGTCCTCGGCCGCTTCCTCGAACACTCCCGCGTGTTCGCCTTCGGCAACGGCGGCGAGCCCGAGGTGTGGTTCGGCAGCGCGGACATGATGCACCGCAACCTCGACCGCCGTATAGAGGCGCTGGTACGGGTCACCGACCCCGCTCACCGGGCGGCCCTGAACCGGCTGCTGGAGACCGGCATGTCGGACACCACCCAGTCCTGGCACCTCGCCGCGGACGGCGAGTGGACCCGGCACGCGACGGACGCGGAGGGCCAGCCCCTGCGCAACGTCCAGGAGATGCTCATAGACGCCCGGAGGCGCCGGCGTGGCACAGCGAAACCTTGACCCGACGGCCGGTCCGGTACCGGCGGACGCCCTGGCCGGCTATCTGCGGGAGCGGGCGACCGAGTTCCTCCGCGCGCTGCGCCTCCACCGGGAGACCGGTGCGGGCGCGGGCGCGTCGGAGGGTTCCGTCGAAGCGGGCCGCGCGCTGCGCCGCGCGGCCCGCCGTGTCAGCGCCAGTCTGCACACCTTCCAGCCGGTCCTGGACCCCGACTGGTCGGAGGCGATGCGTCCCGAGCTGGCCTGGGTCTCCGGCACCCTGGCCCTGGAGCACGCCTGCACGTCCCGCCTGGACCAGCTCCTCCTGGCCCTGCACCGCCTGTCGGGAGCACCACCCCTTCCGGCCCGGCGGGCGGCCACGCCCCGCACGCCGGCCCCGGCCGGCATGACACGCGGCGCCCCCGGCACCGCCGCAGCCGCCCACGGCGCCGACGGCGAGAAGGCCCCGCAGGGGCCACCCGCACCCGACCACGAAACCCGCACGGGTGGTGCGGGCGGGAGCAAGTCCCCGGCCGAAGGCGAAGCCGGGGCCGGACACCCCACACGCCGTCTCCGCACCGCCGCGGCGACCGTCATGGTCACCGTCCCGAACCCCCCCGGCCGCAGGGCCACCACCGTCACCGCCCCCGCGACAGCCCCCGCGCCGGACCGGGGAAACCTGACCGTCGGGGCCGCCAAGGCCGGCGCACTGCTGGACCGGCAGCTGACCCTCGCCCGGACCCGTGCGCACTCCACCGCGCTGCAGGCCCTCGGCTCCTCCCGGTTCCACGCCGTCGCCGACAGGGTGGCCGTGCTCGCCAGCGAGGTTCCGCTGTCCCCGGCCGCGGCCCACGCCGACCTGCGCCCGCTCGCCGACGCCGCGCGCGAGCGGCTCGCCGATGCCGTCGCCGCGCTGCCCCTGCTCACCGCGGGCAGCCCGTACAACGCCGAGGCGCTGATCCACGGACTCTCCCCGGACCCCGCCCCGCACCCGCAGGACGCCCCCTGGCACCAGGTCCGGCTCCTGCTGCGCCTGCACCGCTACGCCCTCGAGGTCCTCCAGACCGGCCCGGGCCCGGGCCTCCTCGCCGCCGGCGAGGCACTGGACCGGCACCGGGACGCCTCCGAGGCCGCGGCCGCCGCCGCGCAGGCGGCCCGCACCCCGCGGATCGCCCCGGCCACGGCGTACGCGCTGGGCGTGCTCCACGCCGACCAGCGGCATGAGGTGGAGGCGGCGCGGTACGCGTTCCAGCGGGCCTGGCGGAAGGAAGCCGTCGGCACGTCATAGGGAGGCACACGGTGAGCACCCCCGGCTCCGCGCGGCACCGCACCCTCACCGTCCAGGCCGCCGGCTGCGTCCTGTGGCGCCGCTCCCCCGTGACCGGCGAGCTCGAACTCTGCCTCGTCCACCGGCCGAAGTACGACGACTGGTCCTGGCCCAAGGGCAAGCTCAAGCACGGCGAGCCCCCGTTGGCCGGCGCCCTGCGCGAGGTCGCCGAGGAGACGGGCCACACCGCCGTCCCGGCCGCCGAACTCCCCAGCGCGCACTACCTGGCGAACGGCCGCCCCAAGCGGGTCCGCTACTGGGCGGCCGAAGCCGTCTCCGGCACGTTCACCCCCAACGACGAGGTCGACCGCGTCCTCTGGCTCCCCCCGGAAGCCGCCCGCGCCCGCCTCACCGAGCCCCGGGACGCCGATCTGGTGGACGCCCTCCTCACCACCCTCCGCCCGGCACGGTGAGTGTCCCGTTCCCGCCCGGTATCCCCCTGTGTCCTCGACGTGAGCGTTCCGTGACCTCACCGCACCGTCCACAGGGGTTCACCCCGCGTTCATGTACGCCAATCGGCTCCTTCACCTGTTCTGCCTAATTTCGGCCTTACGCGATGCGGAGCGCCCGAAGAAAGAGGGGGTGACCGCATCACCCACGCTTCGCACGCCGCCGAATTCAGGACGGCGGCCACTGGAAGGAACTCAAGTGAAGCTTCAGCGCAAGAACCGGCGGGCCCTCGCTCTCGGTGCTCTCGCCGTCTCCGGCGCCCTGGCCCTCACGGCGTGCGGCTCCGACGACACCGGCAACAGCGACGGTGGCGACGCCTCCGCCACCGCGCAGGCCGGCAACATCGACTGCGGTGACGCCAAGGGCCAGCTCCAGGCCTCCGGCTCCTCCGCCCAGAAGAACGCGATCGACGCCTGGGTCAAGCAGTACGTCGCGGCCTGCAAGAACGTGCAGCTCAACTACAACCCGACCGGTTCGGGCGCCGGCATCACGGCCTTCACCCAGGGCCAGACCGCGTTCGCCGGTTCGGACTCCGCGCTGAAGCCCGAGGAGATCGAGGCCTCGAAGAAGATCTGCTCCGGCGGCCAGGGCATCGACCTGCCGATGGTCGGCGGCCCGATCGCGGTCGGCTTCAACGTCACGGGCGTCGACGGCCTCGTCCTGGACGCCCCGACCCTCGCCAAGATCTTCGACAACAAGATCACCAACTGGAACGACGAGGCGATCGCGAAGCTCAACCCCGACGCCGAGCTCCCCGACCTGAAGATCCAGGCCTTCCACCGCTCCGACGAGTCCGGCACCACGGACAACTTCACCAAGTACCTGAAGGCCGCCGCGCCCGCCGACTGGAAGTACGAGGGCGGCAAGTCCTGGGAGGCCAAGGGCGGCCAGTCCGCACAGGGCTCCTCCGGCCTCGCCCAGCAGGTGAAGCAGACCCCCGGCGCCATCTCGTACTTCGAGCTGTCCTACGCCAAGGACGGCGTGAAGACCGTCGACATCAAAACCGAGGCCGCCGAGCCGGTCAAGGCCACCGTCGACAACGCCACCGCCGCCATCGGCGCGGCCAAGGTCGTCGGCACGGGCAAGGACCTCGCCCTGGAGCTGGACTACACCCCGGACGCCGACGGTGCCTACCCGCTCGTCCTCGTGACGTACGAGATCGTCTGCGACAAGGGCAACAAGGCCGAGACCCTGCCCGCCACCAAGTCCTTCCTGAACTACATCGCCTCGGAGGACGGCCAGGGCCTGCTGGCGGACGCCGGCTACGCCCCGATGCCCACCGAGATCATCACCAAGGTCCGCGAGACCGTCTCGAGCCTCAGCTGATCCGAGTGTGCGGCCCATCCCCGACCGGGGGTGGGCCGCACCGTCCGGTGCACCGCCAACAGGAGCCCCCGGCCCCCCGGACGGCTCCGACCGAGCCGCCCGACCCGGTGGCTCCGCAGACCGGAGAACCCGATGGACATCACCACACAGAAACCCGCCGCGCCCCCCGCGCCCGGACCGGCCGCGCCCGAGGACAAGGGCGCCGCACGCGGTGCCACCCGCCCCGGTGACCGGATATTCCTCGGGCTCTCCCGCGGATCCGGCATCTTCGTCCTGGTCCTCATGGCCGCCATCGCGACCTTCCTCACCTACCGCGCCTCGCTGGCCATCAGCAAGGACGAGGCCAACTTCTTCACGTCCTTCGAGTGGAACCCCAGCGGCATCCCGCCGGAGTTCGGCATCGCGGTCCTGGCCTTCGGCACCGTCGTGTCGTCGATCATCGCCATGGTCATCGCCGTCCCGATCTCGGTCGGCATCGCCCTGTTCATCACGCACTACGCCCCCCGCCGCCTCGGCGGTCCCATCTCGTACGTGATCGACCTGCTCGCCGCCGTCCCGTCCATCGTCTACGGCCTGTGGGGCGCCCTCGTCCTGGTGCCGCACATGGAGGGCCTCTACGGCTGGCTCGACGACTACCTCGGCTGGACCGGCCTCTTCGCGTGGGAGGGCGGCCCCGCGCGCTCGCTGCTCACCGTCGGCATCCTGCTCGCCCTGATGATCCTGCCGATCATCACCAACGTCAGCCGCGAGGTCTTCCGCCAGGTCCCGCGGATGCACGAGGAGGCGGCCCTGGCCCTCGGCGCCACGCGCTGGGAGGTCATCCGTATGTCGGTGCTGCCCTTCGGCCGCTCCGGTGTCATCTCCGCCTCGATGCTGGGCCTCGGGCGCGCGCTCGGCGAGACGATGGCCGTGGCCATGGTGCTCTCGCCGTCCTTCGAGATCAGCGCCAGCCTGCTCGACCCGGGCGGCGGCACCTTCGCCCAGAACATCGCCAGCAAGTTCAACGAGGCCACCGTGATGGGCCAGGACGCGCTGATCGCCTCCGGCATGGTGCTCTTCGTCATCACCCTGCTGGTCAACGGCGCGGCCCGCCTGATCATCGCCCGCCGCAAGGAGTACTCGGGGGCCAACGCATGAGCCACGCAACCCTTTCCCCCCGGCGCAGCTCGCTGCGCGGCGCGACCCTGCCCAAGTGGTTCGCCTGGGCGGTCGCCGCCGGCTCCCTCGTCCTGGGCTACGCCATCAGCACCGCGGCCGGCCTGAACAGCGACATCCAGTGGGCGCTGATCGCCGCGGTCCTCTTCGTCGTCGGCTCCTACGCCATCTCCGCGAAGATCGAGGGCGGTCGCCAGGCCAAGGACCGCACCGCGACCAGCCTGGTGTGGGTCGCCTTCCTCCTGGCCCTGATCCCGCTGGCCTCCCTCCTCTGGGAGACGGCCGAGCGCGGCGTGAAGGTCTTCGACGGCTACTTCCTCACCCACTCGATGGGCGTGGTCGCCGACGCCGAGCCCGGCGGCGGCATCTACCACGCCATCCTCGGCACCCTGGAGCAGGTCGGCCTCGCCACCCTGGTCTCCGTGCCGATCGGTGTGCTCACCGCGATCTACCTGGTCGAGTACGGGCGCGGCAAGCTCGCCAAGGCCGTCACCTTCTTCGTCGACGTCATGACGGGCATCCCGTCGATCGTCGCGGGTCTGTTCATCCTGAGCCTGTGGGTCCTCATCCTGAAGATGGGCCCGTCCGGCTTCGCCGGTTCGCTGGCCCTGTCGATCCTGATGATCCCGGTGGTCGTCCGCTCCACCGAGGAGATGCTCAAGCTCGTCCCGAACGAGCTGCGCGAGGCGTCCCTGGCGCTCGGCGTGCCGAAGTGGCGCACGATCCTGAAGGTGGTCCTGCCGACGTCGATCGGCGGCATCATCACGGGCGTGATGCTCGCGATCGCCCGTATCACCGGTGAGACGGCCCCCGTGCTGCTGCTGGTCTGGGGCACGGACTTCATCAACGCCAACCCGTTCCAGGACCCGCAGGAATCACTGCCGATGTACATCTACCTGCAGTGGGCCAACAGCGGTGGATCCGGCGCGGCGTTCGACCGTGCCTGGGCGGCGGCCCTGACGCTCATCGCGTTCATCATGATCCTCAACCTCGTGGCCCGCGGCATCGCCCGCTGGAAGGCACCACGGTGACATCGATGCGGCTCCGCCGCGTGGCCGGTCGCTGAGACCTCCCCGACCCGAAAGAAGAAGTGATCACCATGGCCAAGCGCATCGACGTCAGCGGCCTCAACGCCTACTACGGCTCCTTCCTGGCCATCGAGGACATCTCGATGACCGTCGAACCCCGTTCCGTGACGGCCTTCATCGGCCCCTCCGGCTGTGGCAAGTCCACCTTCCTGCGCACGCTCAACCGCATGCACGAGGTGACGCCCGGCGGCCGGGTCGACGGCAAGGTCATGCTCGACGACGAGAACCTGTACGGCGCCGGCATCGACCCGGTGGCGGTACGGCGTGAGGTCGGCATGGTCTTCCAGCGCCCGAACCCGTTCCCCACGATGTCGGTGTACGACAACGTGGCGGCGGGTCTGCGCCTGAACGGCAAGTACAAGAAGTCCCAGCTGGACGACGTCGTCGAGAAGTCCCTCAGGGGCGCCAACCTCTGGAACGAGGTCAAGGACCGTCTGAACAAGCCGGGCTCGGGCCTCTCCGGTGGTCAGCAGCAGCGCCTGTGCATCGCCCGCGCCATCGCGGTCGAGCCGAACGTCCTGCTGATGGACGAGCCCTGCTCCGCCCTGGACCCGATCTCCACCCTCGCCATCGAGGACCTGATCGGCGAGCTGAAGGAGCGCTTCACGATCGTCATCGTGACGCACAACATGCAGCAGGCGGCGCGCGTCTCGGACCGCACGGCCTTCTTCAACCTGGCGGCCGTCGGCCGGCCCGGCAAGCTGATCGAGATCGACGACACGGAGCGCATCTTCTCCAACCCGTCGGTCCAGGCCACGGAGGACTACATCTCCGGCCGCTTCGGCTAGGGGGTGCCGTTTGGATCAGGCCGGCTTCGGGCGACGGCGCCTCACAGCCGAGCCGGGCGGGGTCCGGTGCGTGCGACTGCAAGGCGGAGGAGGGAGTCGACGCGGGGCGTCGAGGACCGACGACAACGCCGCGGAGGTGCGTGCCGGACCCCGCGACCCCGGCAAGATCCAAACGACATCTCCCAGACCGCCGAACTCCTCGCGGTGCTGCATGGCGGTGCCACCGCGAGGCACAGAAGGGCCCGCCCCCGACTCCCGGGGGCGGGCCCTTCCACGTACGTACCCGCGTGACTGCGAGTGTCCCTGCTGCGCGACAACTCCCCGCCCAGCACCGACGCCGAGCACCCGACCGGCTACAGCACAGCCAGATTCACCAGCCCGTACGACAACGCGGCCACCGCGGCCGCCGCCGGCATGGTGATGAACCACCCGAGGACGATGTTCTTGGCCACCCCCCACCGCACGGCGTTGACCCGCTTGGTGGCCCCCACACCCATGATCGCCGAAGTGATCACATGCGTGGTGGAGATCGGCGCGTGAAACAGGAACGCGGACCCGAACATGATCGACGCGCCCGTCGTCTCGGCGGCGAACCCCTGCGGCGGATCCAGCTCGATGATCTTCCGTCCCAACGTCCGCATGATCCGCCACCCACCGGCGTACGTCCCCGCGGACAGCATCAGCGCACAAGCGATCTTCACCCACACCGGGATCGGATCGCCGTACTCCTCGACATCCGCGATGACCAGCGCCATCACCACGATGCCCATCGTCTTCTGCGCGTCCTGCAGACCGTGCCCCAGCGCCATACCGGCCGCGGACACCGTCTGCGCGATACGGAAGCCCCGCTTCGCCTTGTGCGGATTGGACCGCCGGAACATCCACATGATCGCGGTCATCACCAGATAACCGGCGAGCAGACCGATCACCGGCGACACGAACATCGGGATGACGATCTTGTCGACCACCCCGTGCCAGTACACCGTCGTCCCCCCGGCCAGCGCCGCCCCCACCATGCCCCCGAACAACGCGTGGGACGACGACGACGGCAGCCCGAAGTACCAGGTGACCAGGTTCCAGACGATCGCCCCGACCAGCGCGGCGAAGAGGATCCCCATCCCCTTGGAGCCTTCGGGTGTCTGGATGACACCCTCGCTGACGGTCTTGGCGACCCCGGAGCCCATGAACGCACCGGCGAGGTTCATCACGGCCGCCATCGCCAGCGCCGCCCGAGGCGTCAGTGCCCGCGTCGACACGGACGTGGCGATCGCGTTCGCCGAGTCGTGGAAGCCGTTGGTGTAGGTGAAGAAGAGCGCGACGCCGATGGTCACGACCAGAGCCAAGGTGTCCATGAAGGGCTCAGGACTCCTTGACGGCGATGGTCTCCACCGTGTTCGCCACGTGCTCGAAGGCGTCGGCCGCCTCCTCCAGTACGTCCACGATCTGCTTGAGCTTCAGCACCTCGATCGCGTCGTACTTGCCGTTGAAGAGGTGGGCCAGCAGCTTGCGGTGGATCTGGTCGGCCTGGTTCTCCAGCCGGTTGACCTCGATCCAGTACTCGGTGAGGTTCTCCATGGTGCGCAGATGCGGCATGGCCTCCGCGGTCAGCTCCGCCGCCCGCGCCAGGACCTCGATCTGCTGCTCGACACCCTTGGGCAGTTCCTCGACCTTGTAGAGGACGACCAGGTCGACGGCCTCCTCCATGAAGTCCATGATGTCGTCGAGGCACGAGGCGAGGGAGTAGATGTCCTCGCGGTCGAACGGCGTGATGAACGAGGAGTTCAACTGGTGGAAGATCGCATGCGTGGCGTCGTCACCTGCGTGTTCCGCGGCCCGCATACGCTCTGCGATCTCGGCCCGGGCGGAGGGGTCCGCCCCGAGCAGTTCCATCAGGAGTTTCGAGCCCGTGACGATGTTGTCCGCGGACGCGGCGAACATGTCGTAGAAGCTCGTCTCCCTGGGGGTCAGACGAAAGCGCACGTGGGGTCCTCGGTGAGCATCGGTTTCGGTCAGGCTGATGCTAGGCGCATCATCCGGCCACGACTAACGGGCCGCCCACCAGTGTCGCCCATCGGGCAGAGTGATGAGTACGGGGGCGGTCCGAGGTCCGTTTCCGGCCGCAGCGCATGGCACCGGCCAAGAGGCCTATACCCAGCAGAGTTCGCTACCATATACCTACCAGGGGTATATGTCGCCCGTCAGTGCACCAGGAGGACGCGATGACGACCACCGAGACCGGCGCGAACGCGCCCTCCTCCCCGGACGCGGCGGACATCGTGACCGACCACGACCGCGGCGTCCACGGCTACCACAAGCAGAAGCAGGAACACCTCAAACGCCTGCGCCGCATCGAGGGCCAGATCCGCGGCCTGCAACGCATGGTCGACGAGGACGTCTACTGCATCGACATACTCACCCAGGTGTCCGCCTCCACCAAGGCGCTGCAGTCGTTCGCGCTGCAACTGCTGGAGGAGCACCTGCGCCACTGCGTCGCGGACGCGGCGGTCAAGGGCGGCGACGAGATCGACGCGAAGGTCAAGGAGGCGACGCAGGCCATCGCCCGCATGCTCCGGACCTGACCGGTCTCAGGGCCGGTCTCCCTGACCGGTCTCAGGGCCGGTCCGGCTCCCCCCGCGCCTCGGCCACCCTCAGCACCTCGTCGATGCTCTCCAGGCTGAGCCGTTCCTCGGCGTTGGAGGCAGCGATGATCAACTCCCCGCAGAGTTCGATCTCGGCGAGCGCCACGTGGTCCTGAACCGGAATCGTCCCACCGCCGAGCGGTGCCACGCGCCTCACCTCACCTCTGTCGTCACCGGCTTCCTAGAGTAGGGAGCGCCCTACGCACCGCGCATGGCACGGAAGGGCTAGTTCAGGCCGGTCACTCCCGACCTCACTCCTCGGCGATCCGGCCCGCGTAGATGTCCTCGCCCGCGGGAAGCCGTACGTCGGCCGGTACCCCGAAGTCGTACAGCAGCGTGGTCGAGGCGACCGCGACGGGCTCGTCCTGCCGGCCGTTGACGAAGCTGAACCGGTGCCGGAGCTTGCGGATCCGCCCCTCGTCGTCGAGGTAGGCGTCGAACGGCACCCGCGCGGTGGCGAACCCTTTCGCCGCCGCGCCCAGCGCCTCCCGGTTGGTGTCCGAGGCATCCCGCGAGGCCTGCCGCAGGTCGGCGGTCCCCCGGTAATGGCGCACCTTCGTCCCGGCGACCTCGGTCCGCCCCACGAACGTCGCCGACCACGTCCCGCGCAGCACTTCGGCGGCGGCGAACGGATCGGTGGCCCCTCCGGTGACGAGGTTCCCGTCGGACAGCGTCCCGGTGTCCACCCGCACCCACTTGTCGGCGGGCACTCCGGCCCCCCGGTTCTTCATGAACAGCGCCCCGGGAGCGAGCAGTTCGGTGATGGGCCGCCGTACGGTGTCCCCCGCCGGATCCTGCGGCAGCAGCACCTTCAGCCGCCCGAGCCGCTTGCGGTAGTCGTACACACCCTCGCCCCGGATGGTGACCCGGGTCCCGCCGGTGGCCATCTCCAGGGACGTGCGCGCCTTGGAACTGCCGGCGTCCACCAGCGCGTCGGCGGCCTGCCGCAGCACCCGCACCGGATCCCCGACGGGAGCCCCTTGGGTCATGGCATCGCTTCTCGCACAGCCCACGCCCCCGAGCCCCAGACAGCACACAACCCCGAACCCAGCCACCATGCCGCGCATCCGAGCCATGTCCGGTTAACGACCGGTAAGTGGCCCCGTCACGCCGACGGGCGGGGCGTTACCGTGGTCGACGTGCCGCACCAGGACGACGAGCCGACCCCCGCCCACCACTCCACGACCACCACCGAACAGGGCCCTTTCTGCACGGCCCACTGCACCTGCGGCTGGCGAGGCCCAGCCAGAAGAGCCAGAAGCCAGGCCAGAAAGGACGCCCGGAACCACACGGGGGAGTGACACCCTCCTCCCCCGAAACCGCGGGCGATCGTGCCTCCCCCAGTGCCTCAAGAGCCTGGAAGGTACCCCCAGGGCGGCACGGGTGGGCGGTGGGAGCGCCTCCCGCTCGAGCGCAGCCGAGAGTGGGGGAGGCACCCCGCGAACGCCGGGCCGCGCGAACACCCCCGCCCAGCAGAAGCGGTGGGCGCTCAGGCCGCCAGGTCCCGCTCCTCGGCCCCGGCCGGCCCGCTCCGCGTGCTCCCCGGAGCAACCCGCCCCCGCTCGGCCCGCCCCCGCGCGGAGACCAGCCATCCACCCCGCGGCGACCGCTCGACCGCCCGCATCAGCGGCGTCAGCAGCGCCATGGCGAGCGGCGACAGCAGCAACGCGACAGCCGTACCGAGCGCGAGCCCGCCCACGACGTCCGTCGGGTAGTGCACACCCATGTAGACCCGGATGAACCCGCCCAGCAGCCCCAGCACCAGGCCGATGATCCCGAGCCGCCGGTTGGCCAGGAACAGGCCCACCGCCAGCGCCATGCAGAGCGTCGCGTGGTCGCTGACGAACGAGTAGTCGTTCTTGCCGTCGACCAGGACCTCGAGCCCCTCATGGTCCAGGAAGGGCCGACGCCGCTCCACGAACCCGCGTATCGGCACGTTCACCAGGACCGCGACGCCCGCCGCGAGCGGGGCCCACACCAGGGCCGCCACGGTCGGGGCCGCGTCCTCGCCACCCCGTCGCCTGACGCCCCACCAGCACCACACCAGCAGCGCCAGCAAGGCGAACAACAGGCCGAACTCACCCACGAACTCCATGAGGTGGTCGAACCACGGTGGTGCGGCCTTCGCCAGGCCATTGATGTCGTAGAGCAGGTCGACGTCGGGGTTCGACCCGGATTCGGCGAGTCCAGCCATGGTGCTGCGGCCCCTTCGTCATGTCTCCCGGCGCACAGTTCGCACGCCGCTCCTGCCACCCCCGTGGTTCGTAGATCCGCTCGTCCGCTCGGCTACGACAACAGGAACGCACGGTCCCCGTTGATACGTTCCACACTCCACCGAATGATCACGCAGACGTTATCGAAGAGAGATGCGTCTCCGCAGTTCAGGGGGAGGGTTAACGCTCCGCTCACACCGTGGTGGGGAGCGCTTTCGCGCCATCCTCGGTGACACGGGTGGCACCAAAGTAGTCAGGCGTGTCGATCGGGTCGAATCGGATCACGGCCCCGGTTCGGGGCGCGTCGATCATGTACCCGCCGCCGACATAAATACCCACATGCCGGATGGCCCGGGAATTGGTGAGGTCGTCCGAGAAGAACACCAGATCGCCCGGCAGCAGTTCGTCCCGCCCGGGGTGCGGCCCCGCGTTGTACTGGTCGTTGGCCACCCGAGGCAGTGTGATCCCCACGCTCTCGTACGCCGCCTTGGTCAGCCCCGAGCAGTCGAACCGTCCGCCCTGCTCAGGCGTGCCGTTACCGCCCCACAGGTACAACGTGCCGAGCTTCTTCTGCGCGTACGCGATGGCCCCGGCGGCCTGCTCCGTCGGATCGACCCGCCCCACCGGCGCGGCGAAGCTCTCCTCCAGTGACCGGATCCTCTTGACGTAGTTCTGCGTCTCCGTGATCGCGGGCACACCACCCGACTCGATGACCCGGTATGCACCGGCGTTGTAGGCGGCGAGCATGTTGTTCGTTACGTCCCCGGGTACGTCCTTCACGTACTTCGCGAGTTCGCAGTCGTACGACGCGGCCGATGGAATCGCGTCATTCGGGTCCCAGATGTCACGGTCGCCGTCGCCGTCGCCGTCGATGCCGTGGGCGGCCCAGGTGCCGGGGATGAACTGGGCGATGCCCCGTGCGTCCGCGTGACTGACGACGTCCGGGTCCCACCCGCTCTCCTGATAGAGCTGCGCGGCGAGCAACGCCGGGTTGATGGCCGGGCAGTGGTTGCCCCACTTCTGGACGAGCGCCTGGTAGGCGGCGGGCACCGACCCCTTGGCGAGTGCCTTGCCCGCGCCGCCCACACCGTTGACGAGGTTGCCGGCGACGACGTAGACACCGACGACGAGCAGCATGACGAAGCTCAGCCCCAACCCGATGGCGGCGCCACCGGCCACCCATACCTTTCGCACGCTCCAACTCTCCCCTACCGCAGCCCGGTCCATGGGTCATTTACCAGCCTGAAGAGCGTCCGTGTGAGCTACTTCGCGACAAATCCGCGGCAGTCGATGCTGGCGTACTGCTTCGGCCCCTGGACGTGGAGGAAGAGCACGGTCCAGTTGCCGGGGTCGTTCTCGACCGGGATGGCGTCCGCGTACTTCTTGCCGTCCATGACCTCCTGGAAGTCGTCCGGGTACGTCAGCCACACCCACGGAGCGGATGCCTCGTTGCGAAGGCCCTCGTAGAGGTCGACCGGCTTGCTGGTGTAACCGAGGCTCACGTTCTCGAACCGTGCGCCCTCGATCGGCCGGCCCGTGTCCGCATCGATCTCGTGCGGCGGCTTGACGGCGACCGACACGTAGTACGACGCCCCGTCCTCCGGGACGACGTTCCCCAGACGAATCCCGATCCGCCCCTTGCCGGAGGTGTACAGCGCGTCGGACTCCGCGTCGGAGACGGAAGCCTGGAAGTACTGGTTGCGTTCCTCCGGGGGCAGCTGACACCTCCCCCGGCCGTCCTGCGAACCGGCGTCCGGCGTCCAGTAGTCACGGTTCGGATTCGTCGCCTGCACGTAGGCCGGCGGCTGGGCCTCCGGCTGCTCGCTGCCCTGCGTGGTGGGGGCCTTCGACGTGGCACCGGGGCGCGCGGCTCCGGCCGTCTCCTTGCCGTCCACGTCCGCGTCGCCCTCGCCCCGGCCGGGCAGCAGGAAGAACGCCGCCGTCACCGCTCCGACCACGAGCCCCGCCGTCACGGCGATGAGCCAGGGCGCGGGACGGCGCCGCGCCGGTGGGGCCGGAGGACTCACCTGCGTGGGTGTGTACCCGGGCGCGTGCGTGGACGCGGACGTCGGCAGGTCGTGCAGCCCCGTCGCCGGCGGATGTACCGGCGGCGGTGAAACGGCCACCGGCGCCGCCGCCGGCAGCGCCTCGGCCAAGCCGGCCAGTCCCGCGTAGAAGGGGTCCTCGACGAGGGCCGCCAGCACGCGGCACCGCGCGATCACCTCGGCGAGCTGCGGACGCGCCACCGGGTCCTTGGCCACACAGTGCTGGATCAGGCCGGCCAGTTCGGGCTCCACACCGGCGAGCTCGATCGGTTCGTGCACCGCGCGATAGCTGACCGTGGCCGGTTCACCGGATCCGAACGGGGGCCTGCCCGTCGCCGCGTACGCGATCGTCGCCCCGAGCGCGAACACGTCCGCGGCGGGCCCGACCTCATTGCGCATCAGCACCTCGGGCGCGGTGAAGCCGGGCGTGCCCGGGGCGGATCCCGCCTCGGTGAGTGCCGTCTGCCCCACTCCCCGCGCAATGCCGAAGTCGATGAGCTGCGGCCCTTGAGCGGCGAGGAGCACGTTCTGCGGCTTGAGGTCCCGGTGCGTGACCCCTTGCTCGTGCACCGCCGCGAGCCCTTCCGCGAGTGCCGCGAACAGTCGCCGGCAGGTTTCGGCCGGCATCGGCCCACGCGCCCCCACGGCCTTGCTCAGCGTCGGACCCGACACGTACTCGGTCGCCAGCCAGTGAGGGGCCGAGTCCAGTGACGCGTCGATCAGGTTCGCGGTGTACGCGCTCCGGACCAGGCGCACGGTCTCCACCTCGCGCCTGAAACGCGCGAGTGCCTCGGGGTGATCGGTGATCTCGTCCCGGATCACCTTGATCGCCACCAGCCGGCCGCCGGGCGACCGCCCGAGGTAGACCTGCCCCATCCCGCCCGCACCCAGGCGGGCCAGCAGCGTGTACGCGCCTATCCGCGCGGGGTCCTGAGTTCTCAGTGCGTCCACGTCGACCGACCTTGCCACACGAATCGGTTGATGTGGGCCGCCCTTTGGATCACGGACCGCCCCAACCACACTCCGCCCACAGGACCTTCCCGCCCGATGATCCCCTCTCACCGCCCAGCAGCGACGCACCCCAGGCGTCGGCACACGCCCGTACGAGCGCCAGCCCCCGTCCGCCCTCCGAGGCCGCGTGCGGCATGGCGCCGTGGACGAAACCGGCGCCGAGACCGGACGGGATGGTCGAGTCCTCGTCCCACACACCGAGCCGGAGCCGGCCTGATTCCAGCGGACGGATGTGCAGCGCGTACGGACCGCCGGTGTGCAGATGCGCGTTGGTCAGCAGCTCCGAGGCGAGCAGCTCGGCCGTGGGGGCGAGTTCGCCGAGTTCGTAGACGGCCAGGACGGAGCGCAGGGTGGAGCGGGTGATCCCCGGTGAGCGTGGATCGCGCGAGAGGTGCAGGGTGTACGACCAGGGCGGGGATACGGTGGACATGGAAGTCTCCGACCAGTGAGGTCAGTTGGGTGAGTGCGAACAGTTGCCCAGTGGCATGCCGACCCGTCGATCGGTGCGCTTCTGAGCGGGGCACCCGCAACTAAGTTAGCCGGGTCCGTAAAAGTCTTTACACGATCCTCGTTAAAACCCACATACTGCACTCGTCTGAATGACATGCACGGCAAGGAGGCGGACCAGCCCGTGCGAAGCAACCCGACGGGTCGTCAGCTCCGCTTGGGCGCCGAACTGCGCAAACTCCGGGAGCGCGCGGGCCTGACGGCCGTCGAGGCCGGTCAACTCCTCGGCGTCAAGCCGAACCAGATCAGCAACATGGAGGCGGGACGAGCGGGCGTGAGTCCCGAGCGCGTCCGCGTCATGGCCTGTCACTACGACTGCGCCGACAAGACCCTCGTCGAGGCCGTCGCCGGGATGACGGGCGAGCGCAGGCGCGGCTGGTGGGAGGAGTACCGCGACCTCCTGCCGCCCGCGCTGCTCGATCTGGCCGAGCTCGAACACCACGCCACCCACCTGTGCAGCTCTGTGACCGTCCACATCCCTGGGCTGCTACAGACCAACGATCACGCTCGGTCGCTGTTCCGCCAGGTCGTGCCCGAACTCGCACCGCCGGACATCGAGCACCGCGTCTCGTTCCGCATCAAGCGCCAGACCGTGATCTACCGGGACTCCCCGACGCCGTACCTGGCACTCATTCACGAAGCCGCCCTGCGCATGCAGTTCGGTGGGCCCGCCGTCGCCGGCGCGCAACTGCGGCACCTGATGGACATGAGCGAGCGCGATCACATCACCATCAGGGTGATCCCGTTCGCCGCCGGAGGCTTCCCGGGGTCGGGGCAGTCGATCTTCTACTCACGCGGGCCCGTGCCCCAGCTCGACACGGTCCACCTCGATCAGTCGCACGGCCCCACCTTCCTCGATGCCGAGGCCCAGCTCGACAAGTACCGCGCCGTCCTGGACCGGGTGGAATCCCGAGCCCTCGCCCCCGAGAAGTCGCGAGACCTCATCCACACCATCGCCCAAGACCTCTGAAGGAATCCGAGATGGCCCAGCTCACCTGGCAGAAGTCGACCCACTGCGGCGAGGGCGACTCCTGCGTGCACGTAGCCACAACCCCGCAGACGGTCCACATAGCCGAGTCCGCCGACCCCGGCGGAGCCGTACTCACCACCAGCCGTGACGCATTCCACTTGCTCCTCCTCGCCCTCAAGAAGGAGTCCCACTTCATTGCTCGGCGTCACTCTGCGTGATACACAGAGTAACGATACGACTTCTCACCCGCCGGAGCGCGCCTCTCCCGCAGTCCGGCGCGCGCCGGTGGCAAGCTATTCGTACGAAACCCGCCAACGGATGACGCCAAGTCGACATGCGACAGCGTCATCGTCGGCGACAATAAGGCCTGACCTCTGCACCACCGCAGGGGACGCGGAACTACCCATACAGGGGCGGTGACTTACATGTTCTTCGCGGCCGACGAGGGAGACATCAACACCATTATCGGCGGGATCGCTCCGGATTGGGGCCCCTTCGGCAGCCTGGGCAACGAGGCCAAGATCATGATCGAGGTGGTCATGGCGGTCGCCATCCTGCTCTGCCTGGGCATCGCCATCTGGGGGGCCGCCAAACAGCGCATCGGCGCCACCGCGTTGAGGGACACGTTCAGCGCCGAACAGGGCAAGGGCCTCATCATCGCGGGGCTCACGGGCGTCTTCATCATCGGCTCGCTCGGCACGCTGTTCACCATCGTGTACGGAATGGCCGTGTAACCCCGCCCCATCGCTCCCGACCGGGCACGCCCGGCCACCCCCTCCATCCCACCCGCCCGTCGCGCCCACCGGCTGAGGTTGCGTTTCCCTGATGTCCAGTCACCACACCGCGCCCGCGCGGGGACCAGCACGGCTACCGTCGTACATGGAGTACACGGAGTACGAGGTGTTTCCGCACGACGCTGAGGGGGCGTACGCGGCATGAGTCTCGGAGACGACACAGGTCAGACCCGCACCCGCCTGCCGGAAAGGGGCGGCGATCCGTACGGCGGCGCGCGCAGAGGCGGCCGTTCGTCGTCGCGCAGCCTGGTGACGGTGGTCGGCGTGGTGGTCCTCCTGATCGCGGCGATCGCCTTCGCGAACCGTGGAGGCGGCGATTCCGCCGCGGAGGAGGGCGACGCGGGCGACTCCCCCAAGTCGGCGGCGACGGCCCCTTCGGGCAAGAAGCCGGTGGACGCGAAGGCGGCCGGCATCCCGTCGGGCTTCGCCCACGACCGGCAGGGGGCGGAGAGCGCGGCGGCGAACTACTCGGTGGTGTTGGGCTCCGCCGAGATGTTCAACACGGACCGACGACGCGAGATCGTCACCACCGTCTACGCCCCTGATGCCGCCGCAGCCCGACAGGCGGACCTGGATCAGGCCTACTCGAACGCGGAGTTCCTGGCCAACATCGGTCTCGACAAGAACGGCCAAGCACCCGCTGGACAGACTTTCGTCTCTCGGGTGGTCCCCGTAGGCACCAAGGTAACGGCGTCCAGTGCGAGCGACGCCTCCATCGAGGTCTGGTACACGTCGCTGTTCGGTTTGTCCGGCGAGGACTCGACCAACCCGGTGACCGAGAGCTGGTACACCACCACGTACCAGCTGAAGTGGATCGACAACGACTGGAAGGTCACCGACTTCCAGCAGAAGGACGGACCAGTCCCGGTCGGGCGCGACCAGAAAGCCTCCACCGCCGACGACATGACGAAGGCTGTCGAGGAGTACGGAGGGTTCACGTATGCGCGCTAACCACCGCTTCCTCAAGTTCACGGCCGCCGTCGCCGCTGTGCAGACCACGGCGGTGCTGTTCGCCGCGCGAGCCGCCGCCGCCCCGACTCCGACCCCGACTCCGACGGACAGCAGCGATCCCTGCGACCTCATCCGCGGCCCCGCCAAGGACTACTGCGAACGAGGCAAAAGCGGTGCCTCGACCGACGGCTCCTCCACCCTCAACGACCCCACCACCACCCTCGACCCCCTCGCGTCCCTCGCCCAGGGCTGCGCCGACGCCGCCTCCTGGACCGTCGACAAGCTCAGCGACGCCGTGCAGGAGACGGCGAACGTCGACTTCACGAATCCGCAGTTCCTGAAGCAATACGCGATCGTTTTCGCCGCGTCGACGATCCTGACACTCCTCCTCTGGCTGCTCGCGGTCGCCAAGCGCGCGGTACGCGGTGTGCCGTTCACGACGGCCATGTCCGAGGCCATCGGGTTCCTGTGGCTGACGGTGCTCGCATCGGCGTTCACACCGCTGATCCTCTACACCGTCGTCTCGGCGACCGACGGCGTCTCCGACGTGCTGGCGAAGTCGACCGGGAACCAGACGGACACGTTCTTCGGGACGTTCTCCGGGGCCCTGTCCAAGGGGAACGACATCGGCGGCGGCCCGATCATGCTGATCCTGGTCTCGCTGGTGTCGATCCTCGCGGCGGGCATCCTCTATCTGGAGCTGTATCTGCGGGCGGTGCTCCTGTACGTCGGTGCCCTGCTCGGTGTCGTCGTGTACGCGGGGCTGGTGGACAAGAACCTGTGGGGTCACGTCCGCCGCTGGGCGGGTGTGATGATCGCAGTGATCCTGGTGAAGCCAGTGATCGTCATCGTGCTCGGCCTCGCCGGCGCGCTGGCGGCGGACGAAGGTCCGGACTCGCTCGCCGCGATCGTGTCGGGCCTCGCCATCATCCTGCTGGCCATCTTCGCCAGCGCGATGATCTACCGCTTCGTCCCCGGCTTCGGCGACGAGATCGCCAACTCCCGCAACAACCGCCTCATGCAGGGCGCCGAAGGCAAGGCCGCCGCCGTCATGAGCTCCCCGGCGACCCTGGTCGCGCAGGGCATCAAGACCCACAGCACCCGCGCCGACAACAACGGCGGCGGATCCGCGCCCCGCCCCTCCAACCCCGCCTCCGGCGGAGTCGCCGCGCACAGCTCGCGCCCGTCGAACAGCGGCGGATCCGCCGCCCCCGCGCCCCGCTCGAGCAGCCCGGTGAACACCCCCCACGCCAGCAACACCCGCAACAGCAGCACCAACAGCACGGGAGGTGAAGGGCGTTGACGACCGAGTCCCACTTGTCCCATCCGGTCACGCCCCGCCGTACGTATCTGATCGGCCGCGCCCGGCCGAACGCGATCGTCGGCCGTAATCGCGAGACCGGTGAGATCGCGCTGATCGTCGTGGGCGCGTTCCTCGGCATGATGTGCGGGCTGCTCGTCCCCGTCCTGTCCGTGCGGATCGTGCTGCTCGCGGGCCTGCCGATGCTGGCGCTGGCCGCGGTGTACGTGCCGTACAAGCACCGCACCTTCTACAAATGGTTCGAGATCAACCGCAGCTACAAGCGCACCGTGCGCCGCGGCACCACCTACCGCTCCGGTGCCGCCGAGGCCGGCACCCGCCTCGACGGGCGTGAGGTGGAGATCGGGCCGCCGCCCGGGATCGGCAGGATCACCTGGCTCGCCGCGCCGTTCGGGCCGGACGAGATCGCCGTACTGCTGCACGCGGACCGCAAGACCGTCACCGCCGCCATCGAGATCGAGGGCCCGGGCGTCGGCCTGCGCGACTCCGAGGACCAGGAAGCCCTCGTCGACCGCTTCGGCACGCTCCTGAAGCACGTCGCCAACGGCGACGGCTTCGTGACCCGCATCCAGATGCTCGCCCGCACCCTGCCCGCCGACCCCGACGCCCACGCCAAGGACGTCACCGTCCGCGGGGACGACAAGTCGCCGCCGTGGCTGCAGCAGTCGTACGAGCAGCTCCAGTCGATGGTGTCGACCAGCAGCGAGCAGCACCGCGCCTACCTCGTCGCCTGCATGCACTACACGCGCGAACTGGCCGCCGAGGCCAACACCATGGCGCGTGCGATGCGCAGCCAGGGCGGCCGCAAGGTGGACCGGGACGCGGGGCTCGCCGTCGTCATGGCCCGCGAGCTGACCGACATCTGCTCCCGGCTCCAGGAGGCCGACATCCGCGTACGGCAGCCGCTCGGCCAGAGCAGGCTGTCCTCGCTGATCCACGGCATGTACGACCCGGACCACCCGATCGACCACATCCAGGCGATGTCGCAGCGCAACGCCTGGCCGGCCGAGCTGGACGCCATGGAGCCCACCTACCTCCAGGCCAAGACCCGCGAGTCCGTCACCCGCGCCCCCTGGTGCCACGCCACGGCCTGGGTGAAGGAGTGGCCGATGACCCCGGTGGGCGTCAACTTCCTGGCCCCGCTGCTCGTCCACACCCCGGACGTGATCCGCACGGTCGCCGTCACCATGGACCTCGAACCCACCGAGGTCGCCATCGAGCGGATGCTGACCGAGAAGACCAACGACGTGGCGGAGGCGTCCCGCGCCGCCAAGATGAACCGCACCGTCGACCCGCGCGACATGGCCGCGCACAGCCGCCTGGACCAGCGCGGCGAGGACCTCGCCAGCGGCGCGGCCGGCGTCAACCTGGTCGGCTACATCACCGTCTCCTCCCGCAACCCCGAGGCCCTGGCCCGCGACAAGCGGACCATACGGGCGTCGGCCGGAAAGTCGTACCTGAAGCTGGAGTGGTGCGACCGCGAGCACCACCGCGCGTTCGTGAACACACTCCCGTTCGCCACCGGCATTCGAAGGTAGGGGCTGAGCCGATATGCGGGATCCGCTGTCCGTCGTCACCGACGCCTTCACGTCCTTCCTGTTCGGGAAGGTCGAGACGACACGACTGCCGGTGCGCACGTCCACCGGCCAGGCGCAGGCGGTCTACCTCCCGACCGCCGCCCCCGGCCTCGGCGACTCCGGCGTCATCATCGGCCGCGAGGTCTACTCCGGCAAGGGCTACATCTACGACCCCTTCCAGCTCTACGGCCAGCAGCTGCCCGCCCCGCACTGGCTGGTCCTCGGCGAGTCCGGCAACGGCAAGTCGGCCCTGGAGAAGACGTACGTCCTGCGCCAGCTGCGCTTCCGCGACCGCCAGGTCGTCGTCCTGGACGCCCAGGGCGAGGACGGCGCCGGTGAATGGAACCTCATCGCGCGGGAACTGGACATAACGCCGATCCGCCTGGACCCGATGGCCGCGCTCGACCAGGGCATCCGGCTCAACCCGCTGGACCCGTCGATCACGACCACCGGGCAGCTCGCCCTGCTCCGGACCATCATCGAGGTGGCGATGGGGCACGGCCTGGACGAACGTTCCGGCTTCGCCCTCAAGGTCGCGCACGCCTACGTCAACGAGACGATCGTCGAACGCCAGCCGGTCCTCTCCGACATCGTCGAGCAGCTGCGCCACCCGGAACCGGAGTCGGCGGAGGCGATGAACGTCGCCATAGACGACGTACGGGCGTGGGGCCTGGACGTCGCCCTGGTGCTGGACCGCCTGGTCGACGGTGACCTGCGCGGCATGTTCGACGGCCCGACGACCGTCGGCATCGACCTCGACGCGCCGCTCATCGTCTTCGACCTGTCCCACATCGACCGCAACTCCATCGCCATGCCGATCCTCATGGCGATCGTCGGTGTGTGGCTGGAGCACACCTGGATCCGCCCCGACCGGAAGAAGCGCATCTTCCTGGTCGAGGAGGCCTGGCACATCATCAACAGCCCCTTCGTGGCCCAGCTGTTCCAGCGGCTGCTGAAGTTCGGCCGACGGCTCGGTCTGTCGTTCGTCGCGGTCGTCCACCATCTGTCCGACGTGGTGGACGGGGCGGCGGCGAAGGAGGCGGCGGCCATCCTGAAGATGGCGTCGACCCGGACCATCTACGCCCAGAAGGCGGACGAGGCGAGGGCGACCGGCCGGGTGCTGGGCCTGCCCAGGTGGGCGGTGGAGATCATTCCGACGCTGACGCCGGGTATCGCGGTGTGGGACGTCAACGGCAACGTCCAGGTGGTCAAACACCTGGTCACCGAGACCGAACGCCCGCTGGTCTTCACCGACCGCGCGATGACCGAATCCTCCGCCGACTTCTCCGACGACGCCCTGCGCGCCGCCGAACTGGAGGCGGAGGAACGGGCGGCGGCCTTCGTGGAGCAGCACGTCGGCGACTCCGAATCGACGGTGGCGTAGGGGGAGGACGCGTGAGACCGCACGATCACCGTGAGCACGACCGGGCCGGCGGCCAGGGCGGCGGCATCCCCGACGGGCTGCTGATCGGCATCCTCGCGTTCCTCCTCGGCATGACCACGATGGTGTGGACGGCCGCGGGTCTCGCGGGCCTCTTCGCCCACGGCCACTGGCCGTCCGGCGTCACCTTCACCCGCACCCCGGTGGCCCTGCGCCACCTCGTCGCCGATCCGCAGAACCTCCCCGGCGCCTGGCCGGACACCCCGGAGTCCGCCCTCTCGGGGTACGGCCTCTTCTGGGGCCTGTTCATCGGCCAGCTGATGGTCCTGACCGTCCTGGCGGTGTTCGTGCTGGGCACGGTGGCCCGCTGGAGAGCGGGACGGGTACGACGCCGTGAGGAGCGGGCGGCGGCGGGGGTACCGAAGCCACAGCCCGAGCGGCGACTCGAACGGCAGCCGGAACCGGAACCGAAGCAGCCGCACGAGGTACCGACACCGAGAACACCGGAGAAGGAAGCTCCGGCGCGGGAAGAACCCGTGCCCGCGCTCGCGGCCAACGGTGAACGGGCGAGCGGATGGGAAGCACCCCGCGCCGAAGGCACGGGGCTCCACTACGGCCCCCCGGCCACCCGCCACTCCACCGCGGCCCAGGCCGTACGCGACGCGGAGGGCCCCGTCCTCGTCCTCACCTCCAACCCCACCCTCTGGCACGAGACCAAGGACGCCCGCGCCAAACTGGGCCCCACCCACCTCTACGACCCCACCCACCTCTGCGACACCCCGGCCCGCCTCCACTGGTCCCCCACGGCCGGCTGCGAGGACAAGCAGACCGCCATCGCCCGCGCGGCAGCGCTCCTCGCCCCCGTCCGCCCCACCTCCCGCCTCGACCAGGCGGTCAGCGACACCGCGGAGATCCTGCTCCGCAGCTACGTGCACGCCGCCGCCGTCGACGGCCGTACGATCCGCCACGTCCACCGCTGGTCCCAGGGCCTGCAGATCCACGACGCCGTACGCATCCTCCGTACGAGCCCCAAGGCCGCCCCCGGCGCAGCCGGCGAGCTCGAGGCGGCCCTCACCGCGCACCCCGAGCGCCGGGACATGGCCCAGCAGCTGACCACCCGCGCCCTGGCCACGCTCTCCACGGTCAACGTCCGCGAGGCCTGCACTCCCAACCGAACCGATGCCCTCGCCTTGGATTCCTTCGTCCACGAAGGGGGCACGCTTTACGTTGTGGGTGAATCCATCGAGGACCCCCGCACCAGCCCGGGCGCGATGCCCCTGCTGACGGCCCTCGCCTCACACGTGGTCGAGCACGGCCGGCGCATGGCCGAACGGTCATCCTCCGGTCGGCTCGACCCACCACTCACCCTCGTCCTGGACGACGTGGCGGCCGTGGCCCCGCTCCCCCAGCTCCCCGAGCTGCTCGGCACCGGCGTGGACCGCGGCATGCCCACCCTGGCGCTGCTCCGCTCCCGCGAACAGGGCAGGGCCCGCTGGCCCCACGACGAACTACCGGTGTAGACGCCTCAGCGCTCGAGGACCATCTCCAGCTCCCGCTCCTCAGGCCTGTCCGCCGGCGGCACGGTCACCCCGCTCTCCACGAACCCGGCCTTGCGGTAGAAACCCAGCGCCCGCGCGTTCTCCGGGTGCACGATGAGCCGCACACGCTCCGCCCCGCACTCCCATGCCCACTCCACCGCGGCATCGAACAGCGCCTTCGTCAGCCCGCTCCCCCGATGCCCTGGAGCCACGTACACCCCCACCAGATGCCCCTGCCGCCGCTCGACGGGGGAACCGGCCCAGTCCGTCGTCCCGGCCTCCTCGATCAGCACGGCGACGTTGCCGACCCAGCGCCCGTCCGCCGTCTCGGCGATGAACTGCCGCGCGCCGTTCGCCGTGCGCTCCCGCCAGAACGAGTCGGGCCGGGCCACCGCCTCCTCGTAGGTGTCCAGATAGGCGAGACGCGCGACCGGATCCCGCAGCGCGGTGAGCCGCAGCTCCTTCGCCGCCTTCCACTCCTCCGCGCGCACCGGCCGGATCACACACTCCTCGAAGGACATGGCACTCATGGCCGCCACCGTAGTACCGGGGTACCACCGCCCTCACCCGGAATACGGCCCGCGGTCCGACGCCAGCCGCCCCCGCGCGGACGAGCATCGAAGCATGATTACGGCACAGGACCTCACCAAGCGCTACGGCGACCGGACCGTCGTCACCGACCTGTCCTTCACCGTCCGCCCCGGCACCGTCACCGGCTTCCTCGGCCCGAACGGCGCCGGCAAGTCCACCACCATGCGGATGATCCTCGGCCTGGACGCCCCCACCCGCGGCCACGCCACCGTCGGCGACCGCTCCTACGCCGCCCACCCCGCACCCCTCACCGAGGTCGGCGCCCTGCTGGAGGCCCGCTCCGTCCACCCCGGCCGCACCGCCCACCACCACCTGCGCGCCCTCGCCCTCACCCACGGCATCCCGAAGAGCCGCGTCGAGCACGTCCTGGACCTCACCGGCCTGACCGACGTGGCGAACCGCCGGGTCAAGGGCTTCTCCCTCGGAATGAGCCAGCGCCTCGGCATCGCCGCCGCGCTCCTCGGCGACCCGGCCACGGTCATCCTCGACGAGCCGGTCAACGGCCTCGATCCCGAGGGCGTCCGGTGGATCCGCAACCTCCTCAAGTCCCTGGCCGCCGAGGGCCGTACGGTCCTGGTCTCCTCCCACCTGATGAGCGAGACGGCCCTCACCGCCGACCACCTGGTCATCATCGGCCGCGGCCGGCTCCTCGCCGACACCACGGTCACCGACTTCGTACGCCACTCGGGCACGGGCACCGTCAAGGTCGTCACCCCGGACGCCGTCGGTCTCGTACGCCATCTCACCGCGCCCGGCACCACCGTCACCACCGACGCCCCCGGCAGCCTCACCGTGCACGGCGCCGACGCCGAACACATCGGCCGCACGGCCGCCGCCCACGGCATCCCCCTCTTCGAACTCACCCCGAACACCGCCTCCCTGGAGGAGGCGTTCATGGCCCTCACCCACGACGCGGTCGAGTACCCCGCCGCCCTGGAAGGAGCAGCCGCATGACCACCGCCACCACCGGCCGGCCCCACCGGGTGACCCCGGCCCGCGTCCTGCGTTCCGAATGGCACAAGCTGTGGACGCTCCGCTCCACCTGGGTCAACCTCGTCGCCACCAGCGTCCTCACCCTCGCCATGGGCGTCGGCATCAGCGCCGCCTACGACGGCACCGGCGAGGGCGGCCTCGACACGGTCGTCTTCGTCCTCCTCGGCACCCAGTTCGCCACCGTCACCCTGGCCGTCCTGGGCATCCTCGCCACCGCCGGCGAGTACTCCACCGGCCAGATCCGCGCCACGATGACCGCCGTACCGCGCCGCCTGCCCGTCCTGTGGTCCAAGGCCGCCGTCCTGGCCGCCGTCGCCTTCCCCCTGTGTCTGCTGACCAACCTGCTCGCCTTCCCCCTGGCCCAGGCCTTCCTCGCCGGCACCGACCAGTCCGCCGCCCTCGGCGACCCCGGCGTCCTGCGCGGCCTCACCGGCAACGCGGCGGCCCTCACCCTCCTCGCCGTGACGGCCCTCGGCTTCGGCGCCGTGACCCGTTCGATCCCCCTCGCCACCGGCGCGTACATCGGCCTCCTCATGATCGTGCCGGAAGTCCTGACGATGCTCCCGTACGCCGTCGTCGACGACGCCGTCGACCACTTCCCCGCCCAGGCCCTGCAGTCCCTCACCGCCGCCGACAGCGCTTCCCCGGGCACGGCCCTGCTCGCCCTCGTCCTGTGGGCGGCGGCCTCCCTCGCCGTGGCCGCGGCCTCCCTGCGCCACCGGGACGTCTGACGCCGTGCCACCCACCGTGTTCCCCCCGGCGGACGCACCCACGACCATGGACGTCGTGACGAACGACCAGGAGGCTCCGACGACAGGAGTACGGACGACGGAACCCCTCACCCAGCACCTGCAACGCGTCAACCAGCGGGTGCGCGCCTTCGACCGGCGCCACCCGCTGCTGTGGGACCTGCACTTCACCGGCTTCTGGGTGATGGCCGCGCTCATCGACTACGCGGGTGACGGCTGGCGCAACGTCACCCACAACCCGGACACCCCCGGCCCTCTCCTCCTCGCCCTGAGCCTCGGCCTGTCCGTCCCCCTCCTGCGGCGCCGCACCCATCCCGCACCGGTCCTGCTCGCCATGACCCCGTTCGCCCTGGTCAACGCCTGGTCCGGCGCCACACTCCAGGCGGCACTCCTCCAGCTCGTCGTCATTTACCACATCACCCTGCGCCTCCCCCTGCGCAATCTGTGGTGGGCCCCGGCCCTGGTGCTCACGCCCGTGGTGATCTCCACGGCCCGCTACGGCGAGGGCGAATGGAGCCAGCAGATCGGCTCCCAGCTGACGTCCGTCCTCGTGGTCGTCCTCATCGGCATCACGGTCCGCACCCGGCAGAACTACACCGAGGCCCTGGAGGACCGTGCCCGCCGCCTGGAGATCGAACGCGACCAGCAGGCCCAGCTGGCGGCCGCCGCCGAACGTGCCCGCATCGCCCGCGAGATGCACGACATCATCGGCCACAACCTCTCCGTCATCACGGGCCTCGCCGACGGCGGCAGGTACGCGGCCGGCAAGTCCCCGGAACGCGCCGCCCAGGCCCTGGACGCCATCGCCACCACCAGCCGCCAGGCCCTCGGCGAGCTACGCCGCCTCCTGGACGTCCTGAGGGACGAGGGGACAGCGGCCCACCCTGCGGAGCTGGCCCCCCAGCCCGCCCTCACCGACCTGGACCGGCTCATCGACGGCGTCCGCAACGCGGGCCTGCCCGTCCGCGCCGACATCGAGGGCCGGGCCGCCCTCCCCCCGGGCCGCCAGCTCACCGTCTACCGTGTGATCCAGGAAGCCCTCACCAACACCCTCAAGCACGCCGGCCCCGACGCGGCCTCCGAGATCTCCATCATCTACGGCGACAAGGGCGCCGTCACGGTCACCGTCACCGACACGGGAACCCCGACGACGACCACCCCCGCGGACGGCCGCGGCCTCCCCGGCATGCGTGAACGAACCGCCCTGTACGGCGGCACACTTGAGGCCGGCCCACGCCCGCACCCCGAGCAGGGCTGGCGCGTCCGTCTGCACCTTCCGGAGGAATCCCCGCAGTGACCACCGTCCTCATCGCCGACGACCAGCCCCTCCAGCGCTTCGGCTTCCGCATGCTCCTGGAGAGCCAGGACGACCTCACCGTCCTGGGCGAGGCGGCGAACGGCACCGAAGCGGTCCGCATGACGGCGGAGCTGCACCCCGACGTGGTCCTGATGGACATCCGCATGCCCGGCCTGGACGGCATCGAGGCGACCCGCCGCATCGTCGCCACCGGCGACCGCACCCGCGTCCTCATCCTGACGACGTTCGACCTGGACGAGTACGCCTACGCCGGCCTCCGCGCGGGCGCCTCCGGCTTCCTCGTCAAGGACGCCCAGCCGGAGGAACTCCTCTCCGGCATCCGCTCCGTGGCGACCGGGGACGCGGTCGTCGCCCCCAGCCTGACCCGCCGCCTCCTCGACGCCTACGCCCAGCACCTGCCGACCGGCGACGGCACCGTGGCCGTTTCCCCCGACGACGCACGTCTGTCCGCCCTCACGGAGCGGGAACGCGAGATCCTCACGGTCATCGGAAAGGGCTGGACGAACACCGAGATCGCCGCCCGACTCCACCTGGCCGAGTCCACGGTGAAAACCCACGTGGGCCGGATACTCGCGAAGACCGGCTCACGGGACCGCATCCAGGCGGTGATCCTGGCGTACGACACGAAACTGGTGGAACCGTCCTGAAACGCAGAAAGCCCCCGTGCCGGTGGCACGGGGGCTTTCTCCAAGAATTGTTCGGCGGCGTCCTACTCTCCCACAGGGTCCCCCCTGCAG
>NZ_JBIRTN010000020.1:0-174422 GCF_044334705.1 Streptomyces sp. NPDC020731 | reverse complement strand
GGAAGCTAAGCCTTACAGCGCCGATGGTACTGCAGGGGGGACCCTGTGGGAGAGTAGGACGCCGCCGAACAATTCTTGGAGAAAGCCCCCGTGCCACCGGCACGGGGGCTTTCTGCGTTTCAGGGCCGGCAGGGCTTTCGAAATCCCGATCTGCCTCCCTTGCGCATCACAGACGTCCCGCCGCCTTCAAAGCCAGATATGCGTCCGCGAGTGCCGGCGCCAGTTCCTCCGGGGTCGCGTCCACGACCGTGACGCCATGGCGGCGGAGTTGTTCCGCGGTGCGGTCGCGTTCCGTATGGGCCTGGGCTGCCGCCGCTGCCTCGTACACCGCGTCGGTGTTTCCGCGTGCCTTGGCCATCCTGGCGATGTGCGGATCCGCCACCGAGGCAAGGAGAACCGTGTGGCGCTGGGTCAGCTGGGCCAGGACGGGGAGCAGGCCCTCCTCGATGGGGGCGGCGTCGAGTGTCGTGAGCAGCACGATCAACGACCGGCGGGGCGCGGTACGGAGTGCCGTCGCGGTCAGACCCCGGGCGTCGGTTTCGACGAGCTCGGGTTCGAGTGTGGCCATGGCGTTGACGAGGGACGGGAGGACGTCGCCCGCCGTGCGGCCCTGGACGAGGGCGCGCAGGCGACGGTCGTAGGCCAGGAGGTCGACGCGGTCGCCGGCGCGGGATGCGAGGGCCCCGAGGAGCAGTGCCGCGTCCATGGAGGCGTCCAGGCGGGGAGCGTCACCGACACGGCCCGCGGAGGTGCGGCCGGTGTCGAGGACCAGCAGGATGTGACGGTCGCGCTCGGGACGCCAGGTGCGTACCGCGACCGCGGACTGGCGGGCGGTGGCGCGCCAGTCGATGGAACGGGTGTCGTCGCCGGGGACGTACTCGCGCAGGCTGTCGAACTCCGTTCCCTCGCCTCGGGTCAGCACGCTGGTGCGGCCGTCCAGTTCGCGCAGCCGGGCCAGTTTGGACGGCAGGTGCTTGCGGCTGGTGAAAGGCGGCAGGACGCGTACCGTCCACGGGACCTTGTGGGTGCCCTGGCGGGCGAAGAGACCGAGAGGGCCGTAGGAGCGGACGGTGACGCGGTCGGCGTGGCGGTCGCCGCGGCGAGTGGGGCGCAGGCGGGTCGTGATGCGCCGGCGTTCCCCCGGGGGGACCGTCAGACGGTGGCGGGAGGCCGCCACCTCGGTGCCGGACAGCCAACTGCTGGGGGGCCAGGCGTCGCGGACGCGGGCGCGCAGCGGACGGCCGGACGAGTTGGTGATCGTCAGGGTGACGTCGGCGGTGTCGCCCAGGCGTACCGAGGTGTCGCCGGAGCGGGTCAAACCGAGGCGGCGTACGGGGGCGGCCAGGGCGAAGTCACAGGCGCAGGCCACCGCCAGGGGGGCGTTGACGGCGAGGATGCCGGTCCAGCCGGGTTCCCAGATACCGACGGGAAGGGAGCCGAGGGCCGCGAGCAGGGCGGCGCGTCCGGTGAGTGCCATCAGCGGGGGACGGGGACGTGGGCGAGGATCGCGTTGATGACCGAGTCGGCCGTGACGCCTTCCATTTCGGCCTCCGGGCGGAGCTGGACGCGGTGGCGGAGCGTGGGCAGGGCGAGGGCCTTCACGTCGTCGGGGATGACGTAGTCGCGGCCGGTCAGCCAGGCCCACGCGCGGGCGGTGGCCAGGAGCGCGGTGGCGCCTCGCGGGGAGACGCCGAGGGCGAGGGACGGCGACTCGCGGGTGGCGCGGCAGATGTCCACGACGTAGGCGGTGATCTCGGGGGAGATCGTGGTATCGGCGACCGCGCGGCGGGCGGCTTCCAGGTCGGCGGCGTTCGCGACAGGGCGTACGCCGGCGGCGCGCAGGTCGCGCGGGTTGAAGCCTTCGGCGTGGCGGGTGAGGACGTCGATCTCGTCCTGGCGGGAGGGCAGGGGGATGGTCAGCTTGAGGAGGAAGCGGTCCAGCTGAGCCTCGGGGAGGGGATAGGTGCCCTCGTACTCGACCGGGTTCTGGGTCGCGGCGACCAGGAAGGGGTCGGGGAGGAGGCGGGGGGTGCCGTCGACGGTGACCTGGCGTTCCTCCATGGCTTCGAGCAGGGAGGCCTGGGTCTTCGGGGGCGTGCGGTTGATCTCGTCCGCGAGGAGGAGGTTGGTGAAGACCGGGCCGGGCTGGAAGGAGAACTCGGCGGTGCGGGCGTCGTAGACCAGGGAACCGGTGACGTCGCTCGGCATCAGGTCGGGGGTGAACTGGATGCGCTTGGTGCCGAGTTCCAGGGTGGCCGCGAGGGCGCGGACGAGGAGGGTCTTGGCGACGCCGGGGACACCTTCGAGGAGGACGTGGCCGCGGCAGAGCAGGGCGACGACGAGGCCGGTCACCGCGGGGTCCTGGCCGACCACGGCCTTGGCGATCTCGGCGCGCAGGGCCTCCAGGGAGGCCCGGGCGGCAGCCGGGTCCCCGGTGTGCGCGGCGTTGTCAGTGGTCGGGTCCATCATGGACGGCGTACCTCTCTTTCGAGGGCGTCGAGGTGGTCGGCGAGCTGGATGAGTGCTGCGTCGTCGCCCGGGGGTGGGCCGAAGAGGAGGGCGTGCAGGGACTGCCCGTCGCCCCGGAGGTGGGCGGACAGCGCGGGGAGCAGGGCCTCGGGCGCCTGTGCCTGGGTCGCGGGGATGCCTACGAGGGGGGCGAGGCGCGTGCGGGTGGCGGAGCGAAGAGCGGTGGCCGCGCGGTCGCGGGCGTTCGCCTTGCGGTAGAGGCGGGCGCGTCCTTCGACGGTTTCGGAGGCGCGGATCGCCACGGGGAGTTTCTCGGGCACCAGGGGGCCGAGTCGGCGTGCCCGCCACAGGGCTGCCAGGGCTGCCGCGATGAAGAGTTGCAGGGTGCCCCACAGCCAGCCGGAGGGGAGCAGGTCGAAGAAGTCTCGTGCGCCCTCCTCGGAGGTGGCGGAGGCGTCGGCGAGCGAGGGGAGGTACCAGACCAGATGGGGGCGGGAGCCGAGGAGCTGGAGGGCGAGCGAGGCGTTGCCGTGCTCGTCGAGGCGGTCGTTGAGGAGGATGTCGGGCGCGCCGAGGAGGACGGTGTCGCCGTCGCCGGAGGGGGCCGGGATGCGCAGCAGGGTGGCGAGGCGCTCGCTGGGGTAGCACTCGTCGGCGGTGAGGTGGGTGGTGGTGTAGCGGATGCCGCCCAGGTCGGCGGTGCCCGCGCGGCGGGCGGCGGGCAGGTCGCAGTCGGGGGAGAGGGTGGAGTCGAAGCTGGTGGCCGGGTCGGCGGTGACGCCGGGGGCGAGCCGTTCCACGGAGGCGCTGCCGGCGGAGACCAGGACGGTGCGGCCGCCGGAACCTGCGACGCCGGAGTGCAGCCGCGACTGCTGAGGACCGGTCAGAAGGTCGGGAACGGCGACCAGGAGGGTCGTGTCGGGGCCGGCCGCGGCGGTGGCCCCGGCGAGAGTGGTGACCACGCGCGTGTCCACACCGCGGTCGGCGAGGAGTTCGGCGACGGCGCGGCTGCCGTAGGGGTCGGCGGAGCGCGGGTCGAGTTCGCCGTGCAGGGTGTCGGAGCGGACCACGGCGATGGCGACGGCCGCCGCGATCAGCAGCATCAGCGCCAGGGCGATGCCTCGCGCGCGGGCCCACACCTGGCGGGCGGTGGGCGAGGCCGAGGTGGACGGGAGCGTGACCTCGGTCGTCATCCGGCGGCTCCTTGGCGGGCGTCGGTGTCCGTGCCGTGGCTGCCGCTGGTCGCGAGCTGTGGTTTGGTGCGCTCCAGGTCGAGGTCGAGTTCGGCGAGCCGCCGGTACGACTGTTCCGTGGCGGCCCGGCCGCCGTATGCGACGTCGTCGAAGGCGCGGGCGGCGGTGCGCAGCCGGGTGGTGTGGACGGGCAGGACGCGGCCGGCCTCCGCGGCGGCCTCGTCGGCGGTGCGGCCGGGGCGGAGGTCGAGCAGGGCGCGTTCCTCCAGAGCGCGGACGACGGCCCGCATGCGTTCCTGGACGGCCTGGTTCCAGTGGCCCTGGGCGGCGTGCGCCTCGGCGGCCGCGCGGTGTTCGGCGGCGCTGCGGGGGCGGTCGTCGAACAGGGTGGGGGCCGAGGTCGGTTGGCGGCGCGGGGTGCCCAGGCGCCACCACAGGGCGCCCAGAACGGCGATCACTGCCGCGATGATGACGACCAGGCCGAGTGTGCCGCCGGGTGTCGCGGTGGAGGCGGCGCCGAACAGTTTGCCGACCCATTCCCAGAAGGTGTCGAGGGCCTGTTGGAACCAACTGGGGTCGTTCTCGTGGTACATGCCTTTGGACAGTTCGCGCCGGGCCGCCTCACGCGCGGGGTCGCGCGGGATGGTGACGGGCGGCTCGTCGCCGCGCAGCAGCAGGCGTACGGCCGTGTCGGCGGCCGTGGGCAGTGCTTGTACGGATGTGAGAACTCCCCCCGTGGCGGTCACGCCATCAGCTCCCCGGGGTGGTGCCGGGGCCGTGGTCCTGGACGCCCGCGGCGCGGGCCAGTTCCAGGTCGAGGGCCTCGCGGCGGATGCGCTGGTCGACGTAGAGCAGCACGGTGACGCCGGCCGTGATCGGGAACGTGATCATGGCGCCGATGACCGAGCCGATGCCGCTGATGATGAGGAACGTCCAGCCTATGTCGCCGCCGGCGCTGTTGAGGAAGCCGGTGACGCCGTCGCCGTCGCCGCCGACGGCCGCGGCGAGGAAGGTGAAGGGGATGATGATGATCGACGCGATGACGTTCGCGATGATCGTCGCGAGCAGCTGGATGCCGAAGACCCGCCACCAGGAGCCGCGCACCAGTTTGGTGGAGCGGCTCATCGCCTTGACGATGCCCTGCTTCTCCAGCATCAGCGTGGGCGAGGCCAGCGACAGGCGGATCATGAGCCACAGGGTGACGACGACGGCCCCGATCAGGCCCAGGACGGTGAGGGCGATGCCCGCCCCGCTGTCCGAGGCGAGGGTGACGAGGAAGCCGGGCAGTGCGCCGACGGCCATGATGCCGACGGTGATGAGCAGCAGCAGGCAGATCAGGCCGAACAGCTTGACGATCTGGGGGCGGGCGTCGCGCCAGGCCTCGCCGGTGGTGACCGACTTGCCGAGTACCGCGCGGCTGGTGACGGTCGTGAGCAGGGCGGTGGCGGCGACGGTACCGACCAGGGTGACCAGGAAGACCACGCCGGAGTTGAGCAGGGCGTCGCCCATGGCGTCGGTCAGTTCGCCGAGGGTGGCGCTGGGGTCGTTGAGGGCCGCGGTGCTGGAGGTGTCCAGGGCGAGGCCCTGGAGCAGCACGACGACAATCTCGGTGAGGACGGCGACGGTCAGCGAGATGCCGAGGACCGTGCGCCAGTAGGTGCGCATGGTGGAGACGGCGCCGTCGAGGATCTCGCCCACGCCGAGCGGGCGGAGCGGGATGACACCGGGCTTGGCCGCGGGCGGGGGGCCTCCCCAGCCGCCGCCCCAGGCACCGTACCCGCCGGGGCCTCCGTGGCCGCCGCCGTAACCGCCGGGGCCGCCGGGCGGCGGGGTGCCCCAGCCCGGGCCGGGCGGCGGGGGCGCCTGGCCGGGGCCCGTGGGGGCGGGCGGGCCGGTGGGTGCGGACCACTGGCCGGGCGGTGGCTGTTCCTTCGACCACTTCACGCCCGGGTCCTGCGGGGCCTGGTCCGGCTGCCGGGGCTGGTCGGCGGGGTGCCGGGGGTCTGGACGGTCGGCGGGCTCGGCAGGGCCGGACGTGCCCGGTTCCTGCCCTTCGGACGGGGCGGATCCGGGCGAGGCCCAGCCCGGAGTGTCGTTCATCGTCGCTCCTTCACGGTGCCCGTCCGCGGTCGCGGCGGCAGCTTGGCAGCCATCGTGCCATGGGGTGGTCACCAACCGACCTGCCGAGGTGAGGGCTGCGTACCTTCAATTGTCCGCGCTACAGGGGGCAGACTGGCCGCATGGCTGATCAGTACGCACACAGCGGCGACAACAAGCGGCCGACCGAGATCCCGGCACTGCGCTGGGAAGAGCCACCCGAAGGCCCCGTCCTGGTCCTGCTCGACCAGACGAGGCTGCCGGCCGAGGAGGTCGAACTCGTCTGTACGGATGCGCCGGCGCTGGTGGAGGCGATCCGCTCGCTCGCCGTGCGAGGTGCTCCCCTGCTGGGCATCGCGGGGGCCTACGGTGTCGCGCTCGCCGCCGTACGGGGCTACGAGGTGGACGACGCGGCGGCGGCGCTGGAGAGCGCCCGGCCCACCGCGGTGAACCTCGCCGTCGGCGTACGCCGGGCGCACTCCGCCCACCGGGCCGTCCTCGCCCGCGGCGGGGACGCCCGGCAGGCGGCCGGGGCGGCGCTGGCCGCGGCACGGCAGCTGCACCGGGAGGACGCCGAGGCCAGTGCCCGGATGGCCGAGCACGGGCTGGCGCTCCTCGACGAGCTGCTGCCCGGCGGCGGGCACCGGATCCTCACGCACTGCAACACCGGTTCGCTGGTGTCGGGCGGTGAGGGGACGGCGTTCGCGGTGGCGCTGGCGGCGCACCGGGTGGGACGGCTCAGGCGTCTGTGGGTGGACGAAACGCGTCCGTTGCTGCAAGGTGCTCGCCTGACGGCATACGAGGCGGCTCGCAGCGGCATGGCGTACACCCTGCTCACCGACAACGCGGCGGGATCGCTGTTCGCGGCGGGCGAGGTGGACGCGGTGCTCATCGGCGCGGACCGCATCGCGGCCGACGGTTCGGTGGCGAACAAGGTGGGGAGCTATCCGCTCGCGGTGCTCGCGCGATACCACCATGTGCCGTTCATCGTGGTGGCACCGGTGACGACAGTGGATCCTGGGACGCCGGACGGGGCGTCCATCGAGGTCGAGCAGCGCCCCGGGCACGAGGTGACGGAGGTCACAGCACCGCAGGTGCCGGTGGCCGGAACGGAAGCGGGAGGGGGGATTCCGGTGGCGCCCCTGGGGACGCAGGCGTACAACCCGGCGTTCGACGTGACGCCACCGGAGCTGGTGACGGCGATCGTCACCGAAGAGGGTGCCGTTTCGCCCGTGACGAACGAGGCTTTGGCCGCCCTGTGTGCCAGGTCACGCCAGGTAACTATTAGCTAATGGGATGATGTAGTTCATGAAGGGACGAGTCCTTGTCGTCGACGACGACAGCGCACTGGCCGAGATGCTCGGCATCGTGCTGCGCGGTGAAGGTTTTGAGCCGTCTTTCGTAGCCGACGGCGACAAGGCGCTGGCCGCTTTTCGCGAGGCCAAACCCGATCTGGTGCTCCTGGACCTGATGCTGCCCGGCCGGGACGGCATCGAGGTGTGCCGCCTGATCAGGGCGGAGTCCGGGGTGCCGATCGTGATGCTCACGGCGAAGAGCGACACCGTCGATGTCGTGGTGGGCCTGGAGTCCGGGGCCGACGACTACATCGTGAAGCCGTTCAAGCCGAAGGAGCTGGTGGCCCGTATCCGGGCGCGGCTGCGCAGGTCGGAGGAGCCGGCGCCGGAGCAGCTCGCCATCGGTGACCTGGTGATCGACGTGGCCGGGCACTCCGTGAAGCGGGACGGACAGTCGATCGCGCTGACGCCGCTGGAGTTCGACCTGCTGGTCGCGCTCGCCCGCAAGCCGTGGCAGGTGTTCACGCGTGAGGTGCTGCTGGAGCAGGTCTGGGGCTACCGCCACGCGGCGGACACCCGGCTGGTGAACGTACATGTGCAGCGGCTGCGCTCCAAGGTCGAGAAGGACCCGGAGAAGCCGGAGATCGTGGTGACCGTCCGTGGTGTCGGATACAAGGCAGGACCGAGCTGACATGTCCGGGGACAGTGCCGCTTCGGCGCCCGGCCGGTCCGGGGGCCGTCCGGGGCGGCCTGTCGGCCGGAAGACTTCGGGCTCCCGCCGGGGGCGCCTGTTCGACGGTGGGCTGCTGCAGGGCGGAGTCCAGGGCAGCCCGGTGATCCGGCTGTTCGTGCGCTGGGTGCGCCGGCCGTTGCTGCCCGTCATGCGGCTGTGGCGGCGCAACATCCAGCTCAAGGTCGTCGTCACCACGCTGCTGATGTCGCTGGGCGTGGTCCTGCTGCTGGGTTTCGTCGTCATCGGCCAGGTGCGCAACGGCCTGCTGGACGCCAAGGTGAAGGCGTCGCAGAGCCAGGCCACCGGCGGGTTCGCGGTGGCCAAACAGCAGGCCGAGGAGGCCGTGAGCGTCACGGGCGACGACGGCACCGCGGTGGACGGCCGTCCCTCGCAGAGCGTCATCCAGTGGATGAGCGACCTCGTGGAGTCGCTCTCCAGCGGTGGACAGGGCGCCTTCGACGTGGTGACCCTGCCCGCGGGCGACGAGAGCGGCAGCGGGCGCGGACCGCGCGCCTCCGGTGAGGTCAATCCGACGGCGAGTGTGCCGGCGGAGCTGCGGGAGAGGATCGACACCAGCGCGTCGGCGGCCCAGAGCTACACGCGCATCGTCTACGACACCAAGAAGGACCCCCAGCCCGGCCTGGTCATCGGCAAGCAGGTCAACGACCCCAACAGCGACCCGTACCAGCTGTACTACCTCTTCCCGCTCACCCAGGAGGAGAAGTCGCTGAGCCTGGTCAAGGGCACCCTGGCGACCGCCGGGCTGTTCGTCGTCGTGCTCCTCGGGGCGATCGCCTGGCTCGTGGTGCGCCAGGTCGTCACGCCGGTGCGGATGGCGGCCGGGATCGCCGAGCGGCTGTCCGCGGGGCGGCTGCAGGAACGTATGAAGGTCACCGGCGAGGACGACATCGCGCGGCTCGGCGAGGCGTTCAACAAGATGGCGCAGAACCTCCAGCTGAAGATCAACCAGCTCGAGGACCTGTCGCGGATGCAGCGCCGGTTCGTGTCGGACGTGTCGCACGAGCTGCGGACGCCGCTGACGACGGTGCGGATGGCCGCGGACGTCATCCACGAGGCGCGCGAGGACTTCGACCCGGTGACCGCGCGGTCGGCGGAGCTGCTCGCCGACCAGCTGGACCGGTTCGAGTCGCTGCTCGCGGACCTGCTGGAGATCAGCCGGTTCGACGCGGGCGCGGCGGCGCTGGAGGCGGAGCCGATAGACCTGCGCGAGGTCGTACGGCGGGTGGTCAGCGGGGCGGAGCCGCTCGCCGAGCGCAAGGGCACGCGGATCAGGATCGTCGGCGACCAGCAGCCCGTCGTCGCCGAGGCCGACGCGCGGCGCGTGGAGCGCGTGCTGCGCAACCTGGTCGTCAACGCGGTGGAGCACGGCGAGGGCAAGGACGTCGTCGTCAAGCTCGCCGCGGCCGGCGGGGCGGTGGCGGTGGCGGTGCGCGACTACGGCGTCGGGCTCAAGCCCGGTGAGGCGACCCGGGTCTTCAGCCGCTTCTGGCGGGCCGACCCGGCACGCGCGCGTACCACCGGCGGTACGGGGCTGGGACTGTCCATCGCCCTGGAGGACGCGCGGCTGCACGGCGGCTGGCTCCAGTCGTGGGGCGAGCCGGGCGGCGGCTCGCAGTTCCGGCTGACGCTGCCCAGGACCGCGGACGAGCCGCTGAGGGGATCGCCGATACCGCTGGAGCCCAAGGACTCGCGGCGCAACCGGGGGCTGGACGACGCCGGTCTGCCGCGCGGCGGCGGGGACGGCGAGAAGCGCGCGACGGTGTCGGCGCAGCAGGTGGGCACCGACGGGTCGGCGCGGGATCCGTTCGCGCTGAGGCAGGCGGCCGCCACCCCGACGGCCGACCCCACCGCACTGCCCGGCAACGGCGCACGCGTGGTGGCCCGGCCCGCCCCACCGGCACGAACGGGCAGCACGCGGATGACACCCGGGGCGCAGAGCAGGACCGCGGGCGGCGATGACGAGTTCCCGGAGGCAGACGGCGGTTCCGCGGGACGGCCGGACGACGGGCACGACGGGGGTGCGGAGGCTTCTGCCACGAGCGGCGACGGTCCGGGTCCGGGCGTCCGGGCCGGGCAGGGCGGCTCCGCGCGGGAGTCGGACGATGGTCGTGACCGGGACCCGGAGGCCGACCGGGAGTCGGAGCGCGGGGCCGGGGCGGCCGGTGGTGAGGGCGGTCGGAGTGTGGCGCGGGACGTGGACAGGGACGGGGAGGCTTCGCGTGGGCGGCGGTGAGCGAGGCCGGGGGACCCTGGTGCGGACGATGGCGTACGCCGCCAGTGGGGTCGTTCTGCTGGCCGGGTGCGCCTCGATGCCCGACAGCGGGGACCTGCGGGGCGTCGAGTCGACACCACGGCAGGACGCACAGGTGCGGGTGTTCGCCATGCCGCCCAGCGAGGACGCCACCCCCACGCAGATCGTGCAGGGCTTTCTGGAGGCGCTGACCAGTGACGACCCCGACTACAAGACCGCGCGCCAGTATCTGACCCGCGAGGCGGCGAAGGCCTGGAAGCCGGAGCTGTCCACCACTGTGCTGTCGGACGGGCCGGGCGCCGAGGCCGACAGCACGGACCGGCAGGACACCGGGTCCCTGTCCTACACGCTGACCGGGACCAAGGTCGCCACGGTGGACGCGCAGCAGTCGTACGCGCCCGCCTCCGGGTCCTACGACGAGCTGGTGCGTCTCACGAAGGACGCCAAGAGCGAGCAGTGGCGCATCGACGCGGTGCCGCAGGGCGTCGTCATGGGCAAGTCGGACTTCCAGCGCAACTACATGTCCGTCAACAAGTACTACTTCGCCTCGGACAGCGTGGGATCACCGCCGATGACGGTCGCCGACCCCGTCTACGTGCGCAGTCATGTGGACCCCACGACCCAGATGGTGCGCTCCCTCATCGAGGGGCCCGCGACCTGGCTGGACCCCGCCGTCAGGACCGGCTTCCCCACGGGGACGGCGCTGCGGAAGGACGCCGGCCCGCTGACCCCGGACGACCGGGGCAGGCTGACCGTGCCGCTCAACGACAAGGCGGCCGAGGTAGGCACCGGCCGGTGCGAGGAGATGGCGGCCCAGCTGCTGTTCACGCTGCGCACGCTCAGCCCCGCGGTGGAGGAGGTCGAGCTGCGGGCCGACGGCGGGCAGTTGTGTTCGCTCACCCAGGACGGTGCCGAGACCGTGGCCACCCGGGGCGCGCTGGGCCGGCCCGACCATCTGTACTTCGTCGACGACGAGCACCGGCTCGTGCGGATCACCGCGGGCAGCAGCGACACCGAGCCCACGCCGGCGCCCGGGGCGCTGGGCGAGGGCGAGAAGGCGCTGCGGTCGGTGGCGGTCGCCCGGGACGAGCGCACCGCCGCCGGGGTCGCCATCGACGGCAAGTCGCTGTTCGTCGCGCCGCTGGTGGCGGGGAGTCCCCTCGGGGACCCCGTACTGCGCAGCACGGGCAAGTCCGAGGAGGACAGGCTGACCACGCCCAGCTGGGACGCGCAGGGCGGACTGTGGGTGGCCGACAGTGCCCCCGCCGACCCTCGGCTGTACCTCCTGGAGGAGGGCTCGGGCGAGCCGGTCCAGGTACGGACGCCGGGGCTGGACGGTCGTGTGCAGGCGGTCCGGGTGGCTGCCGACGGGGTACGGATCGCGCTCGTCGTGGAGAAGGGCGACCGGCGCTCCCTGATGATCGGTCGGATCGACCGGAACGGCGGGACGGGCGAGCGGCCGACGGTCACCGTGCTGGACCCGCGCTCCGCGACGCCCGAGCTGGAGCAGGTCACGGCCATGTCCTGGGCCGGAGACAGCCGACTCGTGGTGGTCGGACGCGAGCAGGGAGGTGTGGAGCAGATGAAGTACGTCGAGGTCGACGGCTCCACGCCGGACGTGCCGCCGCCCGCCGCCCTCACCGGTGTCAAGGCCGTCACCGCCTCCGAGGACGAACAGGCACCACTGATGGCCTACTCGGTGGACGGCATCGTACGGCTGCCCACGGGGGCGCAGTGGCAGAAGGTGACGGAGGGAACCGCGCCGGTCTATCCGGGGTGAGCCGGGCCGGCCGGACCCGTCCCCCGAGTTATCCACAGGGGTGGCCGGGTGCGGCGGGCGTTGGCACAGTGGGCTCATGCGGGACTGGTGGCAGGACCTCACCGACCTGGTGCTCCCGGCCGAGTGCGGCGGCTGCGGCAGACCTCGTACGGTGCTCTGCGCCCGGTGCCGTACGGCGCTGAGCGGGGTCGTGCCGTGCCGGGTGCGGCCCGTGCCCGAGCCGGCCGGGCTGCCGCCGGTGCACGCGGTGGCCCGGTACGCGGACGAGGTGCGCGCCACGCTGCTGGCGCACAAGGAGCGGGGCGCCCTGGCCCTTTCCGGACCACTCGGCGAGGCGCTGGCGGGAGCGGTGCGGGCGGGGCTGGGAGCGGTCCCTGCGCCGTGCGCGGGCGGCGGCCCGGTGCTGCTCGTCCCCGTGCCCTCCGCGCGGCGGGCGGTGCGGGCGCGTGGCCATGATCCCGCGCGGCGGATCGCGTACGCGGCGGCGGGTGAGTTGCGACGGGCAGGGGTACCCGCACAAGTGCTTCCCGCGCTGCGGCAGCGACGGGACGTGGCCGACCAGTCGGGGCTCGACTCCCGTCAGCGGCTGGCCAATCTCGCGGGCGCGCTGGCGGTGGCCCCGGGGTGTGGCCGGCTGCTCTCGGCAGGCCGGGTCGTTCTGGTCGACGATCTGATGACGACCGGGGCGTCGCTGGCGGAGGCGGCGCGTGCCGTACGGGCGCGGTCGCGGGCCGGATCGCCGGATCGGGGCGCCGGATCGAGTATTTCGGGGCCCGCGTTCGTGTACTGGGGTGAGACAGGGGAAAGGAGAGGAGAACAGCGGAACGGACCAGCTCAACAGTGGGCGGGCCGGTGGTCCGGCCGGCCGCCGGTCACGGCGGGCGCGGGCAGCGCCGACGGGATCGTCGATGGGATGTGCGCGGCCGTCGTCGCGGCATCTCCGGATGCTTTCGAAATAAACCGGAACTGATTGAGAACGTGCGTCGTTGCAGGTAATGAGAGAGTCAATTCTCCAGAATGGAGGTATGGCGCGGTAGAGGGTGACGACATCCGTCCGGGCGAGATATGTTCGGTCGTGAGGGAAAGCCGCAGGCCACACCTCTCGAATCCGATTGCCGTGTTGCGGGTTTTTCGTCATCACCCGTACCGGTGGAGTGGAGATCTCGCCCATGGGGGAGGTGGACGTCACCGAGTCCGAGGTTCCGGGCGTCACCGGAGCCTGGTGCAAAAGGGAGATGCTCCGCACCGAGGCGGAGTGATCCGGGAACGGAGTTCTGCGTGGACATCGTCGTCAAGGGCCGCAAGACCGAGGTGCCCGAGCGGTTCCGGAAGCACGTGGCCGAGAAGCTGAACCTGGAGAAGATCCAGAAGCTCGATGGCAAGGTGATCAGCCTCGACGTCGAGGTGTCCAAGGAGCCCAACCCCCGACAGGCCGACCGCTGTGACCGGGTGGAGATCACGCTCCGCTCCCGCGGTCCGGTGATCCGGGCGGAGGCAGCGGCGAGCGATCCGTACGCGGCGCTCGACCTGGCAGCGGAGAAGCTGGACGCCCGGCTGCGCAAGCAGCACGACAAGCGTTTCTCGCGGCGCGGTGCGCGCAGGATCTCGGCCGCCGAGGTCCCCGACCACGTCCCGGGCGCGGCGACACTCAACGGGGCCGGCGCGAGCTCCGTCACGGAGGAGCGGGAAGCCGTCCCCACCAAGAAGATCGGCTCCCTGGAAGTCCAGGGTGACGGACCCCTGATCGTCCGTGAGAAGACCCACGTGGCAGCGCCCATGACACTCGACCAGGCTCTCTACGAAATGGAGCTGGTCGGGCACGACTTCTATCTGTTCATCGACTCCGAGACCAAGGAACCCAGTGTCGTCTACCGGCGGCACGCCTATGACTACGGCGTGATCCACCTCAGCACGGACACGATGGTCACCCAGACGCAGTCCCCCGAGGCGGGCGGGACGCTCGGCGGCTGACCCGCCGCGTGACGGCCGAGCCGGTGCCCCTGGTGCGCGTGTGCGCCCCCAGGGGCACCGGTGTGCGACCACTGGGCGCACACACCGGCACTCCGGTGTCGGCCGGGCATGGAATCATGGCTGCAACGGCTCAATCGGTGGGCCGTTGCCTTGGGTTGGCGATGGTCAGGACCACAGGCCACAGCCTTCAGGGGGAGGAACGATGGCGGACAGCTTCGGACCGATGCGTGACGAGGATGCCGACGACGGCGTCGTCGGCATGGGCCCGGACGCGGACACTCCACGCAAGGAGCCGATCAGAGTCCTTGTGGTGGACGACCACGCGCTGTTCCGCCGCGGACTGGAGATCGTGCTCGCGGCCGAGGAGGACATCCAGGTCGTCGGCGAGGCGGGGGACGGCGCCGAGGCGGTGGAGAAGGCGGCCGACCTGCTGCCCGACATCATCCTGATGGACGTGCGGATGCCCAAGCGGGGCGGGATCGAGGCGTGCACCTCCATCAAGGAGGTCGCTCCCAGCGCGAAGATCATCATGCTGACGATCAGTGACGAGGAAGCCGATCTCTACGACGCCATCAAGGCGGGCGCGACCGGTTATCTCCTCAAGGAGATCTCCACGGACGAGGTGGCCACCGCCATTCGCGCGGTGGCCGACGGGCAGTCGCAGATCAGCCCCTCCATGGCGTCGAAACTGCTCACCGAGTTCAAGTCGATGATCCAGCGCACCGACGAGCGCCGGCTGGTGCCCGCGCCCCGGCTGACGGACCGTGAACTCGAAGTCCTCAAGCTGGTGGCCACGGGAATGAACAACCGCGACATCGCCAAGGAACTGTTCATCTCCGAGAACACCGTGAAGAACCACGTGCGCAACATCCTGGAGAAGCTCCAGCTGCACTCCAGGATGGAGGCGGTGGTCTACGCGATGCGGGAGAAGATCCTCGAGATCCGGTGACGGCGCCCCGCGTCAGCCCAGGGTTCGGGCGAGCTCCAGGGTGAGGGCCGCACGCAGCTCCGGTGCGTCGACCCGCTCCACGCGCACGTCCGTGCAGTCCACCCAGCCCGCGGCCTCCACCAGGGCCTGGGCCACGGCGGGGACCGCCTTGCGGCCGTCCAGCGTGACCTGCTTGGCCACCAGCGTGCGGCCCTCACGGGCCGGGTCGACCCGGCCGACGAGCCGGCCGCCCGCGAGGACGGGCATCGCGAAGTAGCCGTGCACCCGCTTGGGCTTGGGCACATAGGCCTCCAGGCGGTGGGTGAAGCCGAAGATCCGCTCCGTGCGCGCCCGTTCCCACACCAGGGAGTCGAACGGGGACAACAGCGTCGTACGGTGCCGGCCGCGCGGCGGTGTCGCCAGGGCCGCCGGATCGGCCCAGGCCGGCTTGGACCAGCCCTCCACCGTGACCGGGACCAGGCCCGAACCGTCGATCACCGCGTCGACCTGCTCACCCTTGAGACGGTGATAGTCGGCGATGTCCGCGCGCGTACCCACGCCGAGGGACTGGCCGGCCAGGCGGACCAGACGGCGCAGGCACTCGGCGTCGTCCAGCTCGTCGTGCAGCAACTCCGCGGGGATCGCCCGCTCGGCGAGGTCGTAGACGCGCTTCCAGCCGCGGCGCTCGACGCACACCACCTCGCCGTACATCAGGGCGCGCTCGACGGCGACCTTGGTGCCGGACCAGTCCCACCACTCGCTGGTCCGCTTGGCGCCGCCCAATTCCGTGGCCGTCAGAGGGCCTTGCGTGCGGAGCTGCTTGATCACCTGGTCGTAGGCGTCGTCGGGGAGCTCGTGGCTCCACTGCGGGCGGGCGCGGTAGGCGCGGCGACGGAAGGCGAAGTGGGGCCACTCCTCGACGGGGAGGACGCACGCGGCGTGCGACCAGTACTCGAACGCGTGCGGCGGCTGGGACGCCTTCCTCCAGTACGCCTCCTCCACGGTCCGGCGCCCCACGGCGCCCAGACGGGCGTAGGGGATGAGCTCGTGGGAGCGGGCGAGGACGGAGATGGTGTCGAGCTGCACCGCACCCAGATGACGGAGGACACCCCGGACACCCGAGCGGCGGTCCGGGGCGCCGAGGAAGCCCTGGGCCCGCAGGGCGATGCGGCGGGCCTCGTCTGCCGTCAGTTCCGTGGTCGGACGCGGAAGGGTCGTCATACGTCCGCACGATAGAGGGCGGCACTGACAACGGCGGTGGGCCCGGGGCTCATCCCCGCCCGGGAACGTAGGGCGCCGTGGAGGGCAGCCCCAGGTCGGACGGGAGCAGGGAGCCCACCCAGCCGTCCCGCAGCACTCCCTTGTTGCTGAGTGAGGAACGCAGGACCCCCTCGATGGTGAAACCCGCGCGTTCGGCCACCGCGCGGGAGGCGACGTTGCCCACCTCCGCGCGCCACTCCACGCGGTCGACCGACATCCGGGTGAAGGCCCAGCGGGAGGCGGCGAGGGCGGCCTCGGTGATGTAGCCGTTGCCGCGGTGCTCCTTCGCGCCCCAGAAGCCGATCTCGCCCGTCCCGAGGGAGCGCATGGTGATGCTGAGCATGCCCGTGAGCTCCCCGGTGGGCAGGAAGACGCCGAAGGTGAACATCGAACCGTCGGCCCACCCGTCGGGAGCGATCTGCTCCGTGAAACCCCGCGCGTGCTCCGGAAGGTACGGGGAGGGGATCGTGGTCCAGCGCTGGATGTCCGGGTCCTGGCAGATCGCGTACACGGCGTCGGTCTCCTGCGGGCCGACCGTGCGCAGCAGAAGGCGGTCGGTGGTGAGCGTGACGGGTTCCATCGGCCGATTCTGCTCACGCGGGGGAGACGGCGCCATCCCTTTCGCGGTGCGTGAGGCGACGGTCACCCTTCGCACAATTCGCCGGGGTGGGACGGCACCATCCGACGAGCCCGGACGTTGTCCTTTTGAGGCGGCCGTGAAACGGATGGGAAGCAGCCGGCGGTCACCCCCACGGCAGGCCTCCCGGCGTGGCGGGGTCCTCGCATACGATGGCCGTTGCTCAGTCAGTGAAATGGAAACCGACCGTCCCAGGCCCGACCGGCAAGGAGACCAACCCCCGTGTCCGTCCTCTCGAAGATCATGCGTGCAGGCGAAGGCAAGATCCTGCGCAAGCTGCACCGCATCGCGGACCAGGTCAACTCCATCGAAGAGGACTTCGAAGGCCTCTCCGACGCCGAGCTGCGGGCCCTCACCGATGAGTACAAGCAGCGGTACGCCGACGGTGAGAGCCTGGACGACCTGCTCCCCGAGGCGTTCGCCACCGTCCGCGAGGCCGCCAAGCGCGTCCTGGGCCAGCGGCACTACGACGTCCAGATGATGGGCGGCGCCGCCCTGCACATGGGCTACGTGGCCGAGATGAAGACCGGTGAGGGCAAGACCCTCGTCGGCACCCTGCCCGCGTATCTGAACGCCCTGTCGGGCGAGGGCGTCCACATCATCACGGTCAACGACTACCTGGCCGAGCGCGACTCCGAGATGATGGGCCGCGTCCACCGCTTCCTCGGCCTGAGCGTCGGCTGCATCCTCGCCAACATGACGCCGGCCCAGCGCCGCGAGCAGTACGCCGCCGACATCACCTACGGCACGAACAACGAGTTCGGCTTCGACTACCTGCGCGACAACATGGCGTGGTCCAAGGACGAGCTCGTCCAGCGCGGCCACAACTTCGCCATCGTCGACGAGGTCGACTCGATCCTCATCGACGAGGCCCGTACGCCGCTGATCATCTCCGGCCCGGCCGACCAGGCCACCAAGTGGTACGGCGACTTCGCCAAGCTGGTCAAGCGCCTCAAGCGCGGTGAGCCCGGCAACCCGCTCAAGGGCATCGAGGAGACCGGCGACTACGAGGTCGACGAGAAGAAGCGCACGGTCGCCATCCACGAGTCCGGTGTCGCCAAGGTCGAGGACTGGCTGGGCATCGACAACCTGTACGAGTCGGTGAACACCCCGCTCGTGGGCTACCTGAACAACGCCATCAAGGCCAAGGAGCTCTTCAAGAAGGACAAGGACTACGTCATCATCGATGACGAAGTCATGATCGTGGACGAGCACACCGGCCGTATCCTCGCCGGCCGCCGCTACAACGAGGGCATGCACCAGGCCATCGAGGCGAAGGAAGCGGTGCCGATCAAGGACGAGAACCAGACGCTCGCCACGATCACGCTGCAGAACTTCTTCCGCCTCTACAAGCGCCACGACCACAACGACAAGGAAATGCCGGGCCTGTCCGGCATGACCGGTACGGCGATGACCGAGGCCGCCGAGTTCCACCAGATCTACAAGCTCGGTGTGGTGCCCATCCCGACCAACCGTCCGATGGTCCGCAAGGACCAGTCCGACCTGATCTACCGCACCGAGGTCGCCAAGTTCGAGGCGGTCGTCGACGACATCGAGGAGAAGCACCGCAAGGGCCAGCCGATCCTCGTCGGCACGACGTCGGTGGAGAAGTCCGAGTACCTCTCGCAGCAGCTCAGCAAGCGCGGCATCCAGCACGAGGTGCTGAACGCCAAGCAGCACGAGCGGGAGGCGTCGATCGTCGCCCAGGCCGGCCGCAAGGGCAGCGTCACCGTGGCCACCAACATGGCCGGCCGTGGTACGGACATCAAGCTCGGCGGCAACCCCGAGGACCTCGCCGAGGCGGAGCTGCGCCAGCGCGGTCTCGACCCCGAGGAGCACATCGAGGAGTGGGCGCACGCCCTGCCCGAGGCCCTCAAGCGGGCCGAGGCGGCGGTCAAGGCCGAGAAGGAAGAGGTCGAGAAGAACGGCGGCCTGTACGTCCTCGGCACCGAGCGGCACGAGTCGCGGCGCATCGACAACCAGCTGCGCGGTCGTTCCGGCCGTCAGGGCGACCCGGGCGAGTCCCGCTTCTACCTCTCGCTCGGTGACGACCTGATGCGGCTGTTCAAGGCGCAGATGGTCGAGCGCGTGATGTCCATGGCGAACGTGCCGGACGACGTGCCGATCGAGAACAAGATGGTCACGCGCGCGATCGCGTCCGCGCAGTCGCAGGTGGAGACGCAGAACTTCGAGACGCGTAAGAACGTCCTGAAGTACGACGAGGTCATGAACCGGCAGCGCGAGGTCATCTACGGCGAGCGCCGCCGCGTGCTGGAGGGCGAGGACCTGCAGGAGCAGATCCAGCACTTCATGGACGACACCATCGACGCCTACATCCAGGCCGAGACCGGCGAGGGCTTCCCCGAGGACTGGGACCTGGACCGGCTGTGGGGCGCGTTCAAGCAGCTGTACCCGGTGAGCGTCACCATCGAGGAGCTGGAGGAGGCCGCGGGCGACCGGGCCGGGCTGACGGCCGAGTTCATCTCCGAGTCGATCAAGGACGACATCCGCGCCCAGTACGAGTCCCGCGAGACGCAGCTCGGCTCCGAGATCATGCGTGAGCTGGAGCGCCGGGTCGTGCTGTCGGTCCTGGACCGCAAGTGGCGCGAGCACCTCTACGAGATGGACTACCTCCAGGAGGGCATCGGCCTGCGCGCGATGGCGCAGAAGGACCCGCTGGTCGAGTACCAGCGCGAGGGCTTCGACATGTTCTCCGCGATGATGGACGGCATCAAGGAGGAGTCCGTCGGCTATCTGTTCAACCTGGAGGTCCAGGTCGAGCAGCAGGTCGAGGAGGTCCCGGTCGAGGACGTCAAGCCGGTGGCCGACCTGGAGAAGCAGGACGCGGTGCCCGCGCAGGCGGGGCCCCGTCCGGAGATCCGCGCGAAGGGGCTCGACGCCCCGCAGCGGCGGAACCTGCACTTCTCCGCGCCGACGGTGGACGGAGAGGGCGGCACCATCGAGGGCGACTTCGCCGCCGAGGACGAGCCGGTGCGCTCCGAGGCGGACGGCCTCACGCGCGCGGAGCGCCGCAAGCAGGCGCGGGGCGGTCGTCGCCGCAAGAAGTGAGCGGTTGTGGAACAGGCCGAGGGCCGGGCACCCCAGGGTGCCCGGCCCTCGGGCTTTGCCGTGCGGTCAGCGGGTGTCCACGCGGTGCGTCCGCGGGCCGCCCAGCTCCACGGCGGTGCAGCGCCAGCGCAGATCCCGGCCCTGTTCCAGCCGGAAGGCCATGGCACGCAGCCTGTCCCCGGCCCCGATCCGGGCGAACACCTCGATGGCGCCCTCGCGGGGCTCGAACCAGCCGATGTCACGTACGACGGGGCGGACGCCCCGGGTACGCAGCGGCCCGCGCTCGGCGAGCCGCACCAGCTCGTCGTAGGCCCGCCCTGCGGTGTGCCGCAGCATCGCGTGCACGGGCCGCTGCCCACTGAGAACGGCGAGCAGCAGCTCGGCGAAGTGGTCGGTGGGTCCCGGCTGGGGGACGAGGGGACGGAGGGGAGACCGGTCGGTGCCGCGCGGGCGGGCGCCGGCCGCCGACGCCTCCCGGGTGCCCCGTGCCGACGGCACCGGCGAAACGGCCCGCCGGACCGCGCGGGCCGGCGGACGGTTGTCGGAGGGCCGGGTCGGGAGAGCCGCGGCGGCCGGCCGGCGTCCCCCGGGAGAGGGGGCGGAGACGGCCCTGCCGTTGGGGACACGGGGTGGGGCGGTGCCCGTGGGGGACGGCAGGCTTCCGTCAGGGGACGAGACGCGTGCGGTGCTTCCTGCGGTCGTACGAGGCACGGTGGCGGCCGGGTGGCCCTGGCCGGCGCGAGCGGCGGATGTGGTCCTTCCCGGGCGCGTGGGAGGCGCGGTGGGGCCTGTGGGGCCTGTGGGGGCCGGGTGCCCCTGGTCGGGGGAAGCGGTGGGTGCGGGCCCTTCCGGGCGCGTGGGAGGCGCGGTGGTGTCCGTGGGGGACGGGGCTTCGTCGGGGGGAGTGATGGGTGCGGGGCGGCCCGTGGGGGGTCGGGACGGTGTGGTGGCCGCGGGGCGGCGGGGGTCTCGGCGGGTGGGGGGACGGTGGGCGGGGCGGGGCTGGGTTCTGGTCATGACCTTGTGCACGGGGACCCCGTTCGACGGGCCCGGGGCGGCCGGGGAGCCGTACCGGGCGGTAACTTCGTGGTTGGGGATCTTGTACGGGGACGTGCCCTGCGGTGGCAAGGAGGTGGAGGGCGGGCCGGAAGGGCAGGGGAATTCACCTATCAGAGTGATCCAAGGGGACCTCGGTCCCCTGCGCACGCGGGCGTACCGGGTGAATTCCGGGACGGAGGTGGACGTGTCCGAGGGTGTGGGCGGGGACTCGATGGGGGACGCCCGCACGTATCCTGAAGGCCCCTCGGAGCCCGACCACACGAAAGCGGCCGACATGCGCGTCTACGTCCCCCTGACCCTCCCCGGGCTCGCCGAGGCGTATCGGACGGGTGCGCTGGGCGACGGGCCGTTCCTCGCGTACGCCGTGACGCCCGCGCTGCGCGAGTGGTACCTCTCCGACGACACCGAGGAGCTGGAGTACGCCGCGCTCAGCCGCGCCGCGCTGGCCTCCCTGCGGCTGCTGGCGGCGGACGCCGGTGCGCCGCGCCGCCGGGTCGTGGTCGCCGTGGACGTGTCCGACGGCGCCGCCTCGACCGACCCCGACCGGGGCCTCGACCCGGCAGCCCTCGGCGAGGTGCGGGTCGCCGGCGCCGTACGGCTGGCCAAGGCGGCCGCGGTGCACGTGGACGCGGCGGACGCGGAGGCGGACGTGACGGCCGCCGCCGGCGCGCTGTCCGCGGCGGACGGCGGGGACGGCGACGCGCAGCTCACGGTGGACGGGGCGGAGGACCACGAGCTGCTCTGGTACGCCACCCAGGAGATCCCCAACCTGGTGGGCTGACCTGCGGGTTCTCCCGAATGTCAGTGCGGGCCGGTACGTTTTCGGGCATGGGGACGCACACGGACGCGCACATCGTCTGGGACTGGAACGGCACGCTGTTCCACGATGTCGACGCGGTCATCGGGGCGACGAACGCGGCCTTCGCCGAGCTGGGCCTGGAACCGCTCACGCTGGAGCGGTACCGGGAGCTGTACTGCGTGCCGGTGCCCAAGTTCTACGAGCGGCTGATGGGGCGGCTGCCCAGCGCGGCCGAGTGGCAGCTGATGGACACCACCTTCCACCGCCACTACACGGAGCACCACGTGCGGTGCGGGCTCGCCGAGGGCGTGGTGGAGCTGCTGACGGGGTGGGCGTCGGCCGGCCGCAGCCAGTCGATCCTCAGCCTGTACGGGCACGAGGACCTGGTCCCGCTGGTGAGGGGCTTCGGGATCGAGGCGCACTTCATACGGGTCGACGGACGGACCGGACCCTCCGGGGGCGGCAAGGCGGAGCACATGGTGCGCCACCTCGGCGCGCTGACCGGGATCGACCCGGAGCGCACGGTCGTGATCGGTGACGCGGCCGACGACGCGCTGGCCGCACGGCACGTGGGGGCCCGCGCCGTCCTGTACACCGGCGGCTCCCACGGTCGCGCCAGCCTGGAGGCGGTGGGCGTCCCGGTGGTGGACACCCTGCGGGAAGCCGTGGCGGAGGCGGAGCGCCTGGCGGCCGCCTGAAGGACGCGTACTGTGCAGAACGTCAAAGTTCATGGCCTGCTTTTGTACACATACGGCTCATGACGGGGGGCCTGTAGGGAGCGATAGCCTTGGTGGCGTGATCAGCGCGATAGCTCGCGGGGACCTCGGTGTCCCCGCTGTGCGCCCGGGTGGCACGGACGACATCCGTGACCGGGTGAAAATCGCTGTTCTCCGCGGGCGGCACGGGGCGAAGAGGGCCCCCAGGACGCTGCGTACCTCCCGGGAACAGGCGTCGCCGAGAGCGGCGTCACACCCGTCGGGCGCGTCGAATTCGGCCGAGAAGCCCCCGCTCCTCTCACCTCACGGCATAGCGTCGGCACAGACCGGACACCCCGTGTCGTACCACCGCACCACGAGGTCGGAGACCGTACTTCCTTCTACGTCACGCAACGGCGCGCGACAGGAGCCAGAGGACCATGCAGACCAAGCTGGACGAAGCCAAGGCCGAGCTGCTCGAGAGGGCGGCCCGGGTAGCTGAGAACAGCCCGGCCGGGGGGAAACTGCCGACTGGGACGACGGACAAGGGCATGCCCGACCGGGACACCGTGCTCGAGTTCCTCCAGCGCTACTACCTGCACACCGCCCCGGAGGACCTGACCGACCGCGACCCGGTCGACATCTTCGGAGCCGCCTACTCGCACTACCGGCTCGCCGAGAGCCGCCCCCAGGGCACGGCCAACGTCCGCGTCCACACCCCGACCATCGAGGAGAACGGCTGGACCTGCAGCCACTCCGTCGTCGAGGTGGTCACCGACGACATGCCCTTCCTGGTCGACTCCGTCACCAACGAGCTGACCCGCCAGGGCCGCGGCATCCACGTCGTCATCCACCCGCAGTTCGTGGTCCGCCGGGACGTCACCGGCAAGCTGATCGAGGTGCTCGCCACCCCGTCCGGCGGCGACCTCCCCCAGGACACGCGCGACCTTCCGCACGACGCGCACGTCGAGTCCTGGATCCACGTGGAGATCGACCGCGAGACCGACCGCGGCGACCTCAAGCAGATCACCGCCGACCTGCTGCGGGTCCTCTCCGACGTCCGCGAGACCGTCGAGGACTGGGGCAAGATGCGCCAGGCCGCGACCGCGCTGGCCGAGGCGCTGCCCGGCGAGCCCGTCCCCGCCGATCTGCCCGCGCCGCAGGTCGAGGAGGCCCGCGAGCTGCTGCGCTGGCTCGCCGACGACCACTTCACCTTCCTCGGCTACCGCGAGTACGAACTGCGCCGGGACGATTCGCTGGCCGCCGTCCCCGGCACCGGCCTCGGCATCCTGCGCTCCGACCCGCACCACGCCTCCGAGGAGAGCCACCCGGTCAGCCCGTCCTTCGAGCGGCTGCCCGCCGACGCCCGCGCCAAGGCCCGCGAGCACAAGCTGCTGGTGCTGACCAAGGCCAACAGCCGGGCCACCGTGCACCGGCCGTCGTACCTGGACTACATCGGCGTCAAGAAGTTCGACGCGGACGGCAACGTCGTCGGTGAGCGGCGCTTCCTCGGACTGTTCTCGTCCGCCGCCTACACCGAGTCCGTGCGCCGGGTGCCGGTGATCCGCCGCAAGGTCGAGGAGGTCCTGGAGCGCGCCGGCTTCTCGCCGCACAGCCACGACGGGCGCGACCTGCTCCAGATCCTGGAGACCTACCCGCGCGACGAGCTGTTCCAGACCCCGGCCGGTGAGCTCCAGTCCATCGTGACCTCGGTGCTCTACCTCCAGGAGCGCCGCAGGCTCCGGCTCTACCTGCGCCAGGACGAGTACGGGCGCTACTACTCCGCCCTCGTCTACCTGCCGCGCGACCGCTACACCACCGGTGTGCGCCTGCGGATCATCGACATCCTCAAAGAGGAGCTCGGCGGCATCAGCGTCGACTTCACCGCCTGGAACACCGAGTCGGTCCTCTCCCGGCTGCACTTCGTGGTCCGCGTCCCGCAGGGCACCGAACTGCCCGAGCTGTCCGACGCCGACAAGGAGCGCATCGAGGCCCGGCTCGTCGACGCCGCCCGCTCCTGGGCCGACGGCTTCGCCGAGGCGCTGAACGTCGAGTTCGGCGAGGAACGCGCCGCCGAACTGCTGCGCCGTTACTCCGGGGCCTTCGCCGAGGGCTACAAGGCCGACCACTCCCCGCGCGGCGCCGTCGCCGACCTGGTGCGCCTGGAGGAGCTCGACGAGGAGCGGGACTTCGCGCTCAGCCTGTACGAGCCGGTGGGCGCGGGTGCCGAGGAGCGCCGGTTCAAGATCTACCGCAAGGGCGAGGCCGTCTCCCTGTCCGCGGTGCTGCCGGTGCTCCAGCGGCTCGGCGTCGAGGTCGTCGACGAGCGGCCGTACGAGCTGCGGTGCGCGGACCGCAGCGTGGCCTGGATCTACGACTTCGGTCTGCGGATGCCCAAGGGGGCGGGCGCCGACCACCTCGGGGACGACGCCCGTGAGCGGTTCCAGGACGCCTTCGAGGCGACCTGGACCGGCAAGGCGGAGAACGACGGCTTCAACGCCCTCGTGCTCAGCGCCGGGCTGACCTGGCGGCAGGCCGTGGTGCTGCGGGCGTACGCCAAGTACCTGCGCCAGGCGAACTCCACCTTCAGCCAGGACTACATGGAGGACACCCTCCGGCACAACGTCCACACCACCCGGCTGCTCGTCTCCCTGTTCGAGGCGCGGATGTCGCCGAACCGGCAGCGCGCCGGGCACGAACTGGTGGACGCGCTCCTCGAGGAGGTCGACGCCGCCCTCGACCAGGTCGCCTCGCTGGACGAGGACCGCATCCTGCGCTCCTTCCTCACGGTCATCAAGGCGACGCTGCGCACCAACTTCTTCCAGGAGGCGAGCGGCGGTGTGCCGCACGACTACGTCTCCATGAAGTTCGACCCGCGGGCCATCCCCGACCTCCCGGCGCCGCGCCCGGCGTTCGAGATCTGGGTGTACTCGCCGCGTGTCGAGGGCGTGCACCTGCGCTTCGGCAAGGTCGCGCGCGGTGGTCTGCGCTGGTCGGACCGCCGGGAGGACTTCCGTACGGAGATCCTCGGCCTGGTCAAGGCCCAGATGGTGAAGAACACCGTCATCGTGCCGGTCGGCGCCAAGGGCGGCTTCGTCGCCAAGCAGCTGCCCGACCCGGGCGTGGACCGCGACGCCTGGATGGCCGAGGGCATCGCCAGCTACCGGACGTTCATCTCGGCGCTGCTGGACATCACCGACAACATGGTGGCCGGCGAGGTCGTGCACCCGGCGGACGTCGTCCGGCACGACGAGGACGACACGTACCTCGTCGTCGCGGCCGACAAGGGCACCGCGACCTTCTCGGACATCGCCAACGAGGTCGCCGAGTCGTACAACTTCTGGCTCGGTGACGCCTTCGCCTCCGGCGGCTCCGCCGGGTACGACCACAAGGGCATGGGCATCACCGCCCGCGGCGCCTGGGAGTCCGTGAAGCGGCACTTCCGGGAGCTGGGCGTGGACACCCAGACCCAGGACTTCACGGTCGTCGGCATCGGTGACATGTCCGGTGACGTGTTCGGCAACGGCATGCTGCTCAGCGAGCACATCCGCCTGGTCGCCGCCTTCGACCACCGGCACATCGTCATCGACCCCAACCCGGACGCGGCCGTCTCCTACGCCGAGCGCCGCCGTCTGTTCGAGCTGCCGCGCAGCTCCTGGGCCGACTACAACACCGAGCTGCTGTCGGCCGGCGGCGGGATCTTCCCGCGCAGCGCCAAGTCCATCCCGGTCAACTCGCAGATCCGCGAGGCCCTCGGCATCGAGCCCGGGGTCACCAAGATGACCCCGGCCGACCTGATGAAGGCGATCCTCAGGGCGCCGGTGGACCTGCTGTGGAACGGCGGCATCGGTACGTACGTCAAGGCGTCCACCGAGTCCAACGCCGACGTCGGCGACAAGGGCAACGACGCCATCCGCGTCGACGGCAAGGACCTGCGGGTCGAGGTCGTCGGCGAGGGCGGCAACCTGGGCATGACCCAGCTGGGCCGGATCGAGTTCGCGTCGCACGGTGGCCGGATCAACACCGACGCGATCGACAACAGCGCCGGCGTGGACACCTCCGACCACGAGGTGAACATCAAGATCCTGCTGAACGGTCTCGTCAAGGACGGCGACATGACCGTGAAGCAGCGCAACAAGCTGCTCGCCGGGATGACCGACGAGGTCGGCCGGCTGGTGCTGCGCAACAACTACGCGCAGAACACCGCCATCGCCAACGCGCTGGCGCAGTCGAAGGACATGGTCCACGCCCAGCAGCGGTTCCTGAAGCACCTGGTGCGCGAGGGCCAGCTGGACCGGGCCCTGGAGTTTCTGCCCACCGACCGTCAGATCCGCGAGCGGCTCGCCTCCGGGCGGGGTCTGACCGGACCGGAGACGGCCGTCCTGCTGGCGTACACGAAGATCACGGTCGCCGAGGAGCTGCTGGACACCTCGCTGCCCGACGACCCGTATCTGAAGGTGCTGCTGCACGCGTACTTCCCGACGGCGTTGCGCGAGCAGTTCCCGGACCGGATCGACGGCCACCCGCTGCGCCGCGAGATCACCACGACGGTGCTGGTCAACGACACGGTCAACACGGGCGGTACGACGTATCTGCACCGGCTGCGCGAGGAGACCGGCGCGTCGCTGGAGGAGATCGTCCGGGCGCAGACCGCGGCCCGCGCGATCTTCCGCTCCTCGGTGGTGTGGGACGGGGTCGAGGCGCTCGACACCACGGTCGACGCGGAGCTCCAGACCCGCCTCCGGCTGCACTCCCGCCGCCTGGTGGAGCGGGGTACGCGGTGGCTGCTCAACAACCGGCCGCAGCCGCTGAAGCTCGAGGAGACGGTGTCGTTCTTCGCCGAGCGGGTCGAGCAGGTCTGGTCGCAGCTGCCGAAGCTGCTGCGCGGCGCGGACCTGGACTGGTACCAGAAGATCTACGACGAACTGAGCGGTGCCGGTGTCCCGGACGAGCTCGCCACCCGGGTCGCCGGGTTCTCCTCCGCCTTCCCGACGCTCGACATCGTGTCGGTGGCCGACCGGATGGGCAAGGAGCCGCTGGACGTCGCCGAGGTGTACTACGACCTCGGTGACCGGCTGCGCATCACCCAGTTGATGGACCGCATCAGCGAGCTGCCGCGCGCCGACCGCTGGCAGTCCATGGCCCGCGCGGCGATCCGCGAGGACCTGTACGCGGCGCACGCGGCGGTGGCCGCGGACGTGCTGGCGGAGGGCAACGGCTCGTCGACGCCGCAGCAGCGGTTCAAGCTGTGGGAGCAGAAGAACGCGGCGCTGCTGGGCCGGGCCCGTACCACGCTGGAGGAGATCCACAGCTCCGAGGCGTTCGATCTCGCCAACCTGTCGGTGGCGATGCGGACGATGCGGACGCTGCTGCGGTCGCACTCGTAGGCATGTGCGCGAGGGGGCGCCCCGGGCCGTCGGGCCCGGGGCGCCCTCGCGCCGTTGTGGTGCCTTGGGTGGGGATCGGCGGGGATACGGTGCGGGCACGCCGTTCCGGGCAATGGCTCATCTGTGACCGTCCGATTCTCGTCGTCCGCCGCGCCGCCAGGGAGAACCGGTGCGCGCCGCGCCACGGACCGTTCGGCGGCCCTCGGCCGCACCACAGCCGTGGTCGTCGCCGGGCTTGTCCTCGCCCTGCTGGTCCTGGTGATCCTGCGGCTCCCCTGGGCCGGTGACCTGGGCATGCACGCGGCGACCGTGCAGCGGCTGCGGCACAGTCCGCTCGACCCCGGCAACCCGCTGGTCGACGCGGACACGCCGAGCCCGTACTACTCGCCGTGGATGCTGCTGCTCGGCACCGTCGCCCGGGTGCCGGGTCTTTCGGTGTTCGTGGTCCTGCGGCTGGCCGCCGCCGCCGGGCTGGCGCTGCTGGTGACGGGCGTGTGGCGGTACGTGCGGACGCTGAGCGCGCACCGGGCCGCGCCCGCGCTCGCCCTGCTGGGACTACTGCTGCTGTGGGGCACGACCCCGTTCCTGTGGAGCGGCTTCCTGGGACTCAACTCGCTCGCGCTGACGGTGTCGTATCCGAGCACGTTCACCCTCGGTCTCGCCTTCCACTTCTGGGCGTGGCTGACGGGGGCGCTGCGCCGGGAGGCCGGGTGGCCGGTGTGGCTCGGCCTGGGAGCGCTCTGGGCGGTGATCCTGCTCTGCCACCAGTTCTCGGGGGTCGTGGCCACGGTGGGCGCCGTCGCCACGGTGCTCGCGGCGCGGCGGCCCAAACGTGCGGTGTGGCCGCGGCTCGGCGCCGGGCTGGTGGTGGGGGCGGTGGTGCTGTGGGCATGGCCGTACTACGACTTCTTCGCCCTGTTCGGAGCCGGGAGCGGACTGGAGCGGGTGCACCGGGTGCTGTACGGGCATCCGGTCGCGCGGTTCGGGCTGGTGCTGCTCGGGGTGGCCGCGCTGGTCGCGCGGGGGTGGCGGGAGCGCCGGGACCCGCTGGTGGTCTTCTTCGGGCTGGGGGCGCTGGTCGTCGCCGTGGGATGGCTGAGCGGCCACTACTCATGGGGGCGCGCCCTGCCCGCCGCGCTGATCCCGGCCCAGCTCGCGGCGGCGCTGGAGGCGGTCGGGGCGGGGCGGCGCCGGCTGCGCGCCGGCTGGACGGCCCTGCTGGCCGGGGCGTTGCTGGTGGGCGGGTGGGCGCAGGCGGGGACGCTGGGGTACGTGGTTCCGCGCGGTGCGCTGCCGGCGGCGGTGGAGGAGCGGCACCGGGCACCGTGGACGGGGTACCACTGGATCACTCCGTGGGTGCGGTACGGGGACGTGGTCATGGCCGAGGGGCGGCCGGCCCGTCAGATCCCGGCGTACGGTCCTTACACGGTCGCTCCGGGGTATCCCGACTTCTTCCTTCCGGACGAGGAGCGCCGGGTGTCGGCCACGGAGACGTACTTCGGGGAGCGGACGCCGGCATCCGTGCGGCGGGGGGTGGAGCGGGAGTACGGGGTGCGGTGGGTGGTGGATCGCGGCGGTGCCCTGGACGACGCCGGGCTGCGGGTGGTGGCGCGGGGGCCGGAGGGGCAGGTGCTCTACGCGGTGCCGGGGGTGTTGTGACCGGCATTGTTTGTTTCGCCCCGCCGCCCCTTCCCGTTCCCGTCCCCCGGGAGCGCTGCCCCCGGACCCCCGCTCCTCAAACGCCGGAGGGGCTGAGCACGTCAAACGCCAGGCGGGCTGCTCGGCGTAGCCGGGGGACGGCGAGGCGGTGGGTCATCGGGTGCAGGACGCTCGCTGTGAGGCCGGTCGGTTGCCAGCGCAGCTGGAGACGGCCCGGACCGTGGCCCTCGGGCTCGATCGTGAGCCGGTGGTGGGGGACGCGGGCGGTCAGGGGCGGAAAGGCCGGCGGGGCCAGCAGCAGCCCCCGGTTGCTCCGCCCCCGGCAGGTCAGCCGGACCATCGGATGACGCACCCCGGCGAAGCCGCTCAGCGGGAGGCGTGCGGCCGCCGGGTCGAGACGGACCCGGCCCTCGAAGACACCGGGGCGGACCGGGGAGAGCCGGAAGGGGACGGTCAGGCGGCGCCGGCCGGGGGAGAGGAGCAGGCTCGCGCGCTGCGGGCCGACCGGGAGGCGCAGGGCCGGGTCGTAGGTGCGTACGGTCAGGTCGACGGAGGCACCAGGGCCCCGGGTGATCTCCGTGATCTCGTGGCGGAACCGGGTGACGGAGAACGGGCGGGTGGCCGGCTCCAGCTCGGTCAGGTCCAGCTCACGGCGGGCACCCGCCGACTCGGGGACCCGCCCGCCCCAGTACGTACGGCCGTCCGTGCCCGTGGTCAGCTCCCTGGGGGCGACACCGTCTCCCAGCTCCCGGGCGGCCCACCGGACCTCGGACAGGCGCCGGTCGCGGATCAGCTGGAGCACCACCCGCTCCGCGCGGGGAAGCCGGGCGTACGCCCCCGGCGACAGGGTCTCCAGGTACGGGTCCACCAGGTCCGCGAAGGCCGCCAGCCACTCCTCGTCCCGGTAGGGCAGATCGCCCGCGTACATCCGGAAGTCGTGCTTCAGGAACTTGTGGTCCTTGTCCTCGCGCAGCCCCTCGTGCCCGCTCTCGGCCAGGAAGGCGTCGATCAGCCGCTGCACGTGGATACGGTCACGGACGTTGGTGAGCAGATGCCGCTGGTTGGAGATGGACGCCGCGCCGGAGCCCGCGTACGGGGCGACGTACCAGAGGTACACCGGCTCCGGAATGATCGTGAACCGCTTCGCCAGACAGTACGCCTGGGCCGAGAACAGCTGGTCCTCGTAGTGGATGCCCTCGGGGAAGCGCAGGTCGTGCCGGTCGAGGAAGGCGCGGGCGTACATCTTGCCGGTCGACAGGTGCTCGAAGAACAACCGCGGGTCGGCCTCGATGCCGTCCAGGGTGCGGCGCTCCCGCACGAGGTGCGGCATCCAGGTGGAGCGGCGGCCGGTGTCGACCCGGATCCGCCGCACCGCGCCCATCGCGAAGTCGAGGTCGCGTGCGCGGTGCGCGGCGAGCAGCGAGGCGACCGACTCCGGCGGGAGCTCGTCGTCGCTGTCGAGGAACACCAGGTACGGCGCCCGCGCGATCTCCAGCGCACGGTTGCGCGGCGCGCTGCATCCGCCGCTGTTCTCCGGCAGCCGCAGACACCGGATACGGCGGTCGCGGGCCGCCAGCGCCCGTGCCACCCGGGGTGTGTCGTCCGTGGAGTGGTCGTCGCTGATGACGATCTCCAGGTTCCGGTGGGTCTGGCGGCGCACGGACTCCACCGCGCGGGGGAGCCGTCCGGCGTCGTTGTGCACGATCACCGTGACGGTGACGTCGGGGAGGCCGCTCATGACGTGGTCGCCTCCTTGGGGCTCGGCGCCGGGGTGCGTTCCCCGACCGGCAGCACCGGTGGCAGTGACGCCTCGTCCTGCCCGAGGAAGATCCGGCGTACGACGCGTTCGGCGGCGCGGCCGTCGTCGTACTCGCAGAACCGGTGGCGGAAGACGGCCCGTGCCTTCGCCGCGCCCTCGTCGCGCCAGGCGTCGGTGGTGAGGATCCCGGTCAGCTCCTCCTGGGTGCGGGCCACCGGGCCGGGCGCCTCGGCCATCAGGTCGAAGTAGACGCCGCGCGTGGTGCGGTACGTGTCCCAGTCGTCGGCGTGGACGACGATCGGACGGTCGAGGTTGGCGTAGTCGAACATGATCGACGAGTAGTCCGTGACCAGGGCGTCGGCGGCCAGGCACAGCTCCTCCACCGGATCGTAGGAGGAGACGTCCACGACGCGGCCGGAGCGGAGCGGGCCGGTCAGCGGGGAGGCGGCGCCGTCGTAGAAGTAGTGACCGCGCACCAGCAGCACGGTGTCCTCGCCCAGGCGGTCGGCGAGGGCGGCGAGGTCCAGGCGCGGGGTCCAGCCGGACTCGTAGTCGCGGTGCGTGGGCGCGTACAGGACGGCCCGGCGGCCCGGCGCGATGCCGAGGCGTGCGCGGACCGCGCGGATGGCGTCGGCGCCGGCCGTGTAGTAGACGTCGTTGCGCGGATAGCCGTAGTCGAGCGAGACGAACCGGGACGGGTACGCCCTCTCCCACATGCGGGTGGTGTGGCTGTTGGCGGAGAGGCTGTAGTCCCATTTGTCGACGCGTTCCAGCAGCGCGGCGAAGTCCAGGCCCCGGGCGGCGGCCGGGAACGGCATCTGGTCCACGCCCATGCGCTTGAGCGGGGTGCCGTGGTGGGTCTGGAGGTGGACCGCTTCGGGGCGTTTGACCACGGCGTTCGGAAAGTTGACGTTGTTGACGAGGTACTTCGCGGTGGCGAGCACCTCCCAGTAGCGGCGGGTGCCGGGGACGACGTGGTCGGTGCCGGGCGGGAGCAGGGCGGCGTTCTCGCCGGTCACCACCCACACCGGGTGGACGTGCGGGGCGAGCTCGGCGAGCTTCGCGGCGATCGCGGCCGGGTTGCAGGCGACGCCGCGGTTCCAGTAGGCGGCGAACACCGCGAGACGGGGGTCGACGGGGCGGTGCAGGGCCCTGCGGTACTGCTGGTCGCGGACCCGGCCGCCGAGCCGGCGCCTGCCGGTGCGCACGGTGGACCGTACGGCGCGGCGGGCGTGGTTGGCGGCCTGGAAGGCGCGGTACCTGCCGTAGGCGCCCTCTTCGAGCAGGGAGCGGCGGATGCCCTCCAGGCCGGCGGGGCGCCGGTGGCCCTCGGGACGGCGGCGCAGGGCGGCGATCGAGGCCCGGCGGAAGAACTCCCGGGCCACGTCCTCGGGCATGTCACCGCGGGTGAAGGCGCGCAGGCAGTCGCGGACCATGATCTCGTAGAGCACGGTGTAGACGGCGGGGCGTTCGCGGGCGAGGTCGAGGAGACTCTCGTAACGGTCGACGAGCGCGTAGTGCTGTGCGGGGGTGAGCGGCGGGAGGGCGGCGGACCGCGGTCGGCGGTCCTCGTGGGCGATGTGCGGCAGGGCGGCGACGCGGTCGGCGAGCAGCAGGGCGGCGAGGGCCGCGTGCGGTTCGTCGTCGGTGGTGAGCCGTTCCTCGTGCGCCCGCCAGAAGCCGGCGCGCAGGACGCGGGTGCCGAGCAGTGGGGTCAGGCGCAGCAGGTAGGCGCTGTCGTCGAGGGCGAGGTCGGTGCGGCCCGCGCGGGCGAGCAGGGGGCCGTCCGCCGAGGGCAGGCCGGAGCCGTGCCAGGTGCTGCGCAGGTGGTCGAGGAGAAGGAGGTCGACGGTGCCGGGGAGCTCGGCGACCCGTTCGGCGACGGTGCGGGTGCTGCCGGGCGGCAGGCCGTCCTTGGCGCGGACGAAGTGCAGCCAGCGGCCGGCGGCCCGTGCCGCCCCCGCCGCCCGGGCCGTCGCGTCGGACGTGCCGTCGGGCAGGGGCAGCACCTGGACGTTCGGGGCGTGCCGCTCCGCGGTCTCGCGGGCCCAGTCGCCGACGGCGGCGACGACGACCTCGGTGTCCGGGAGGGGACGGTCGGTGAGGGAGCCGAGCAGGCCGGTCAGGTGGTCCTGGGTGTTCGGCCCGTGGACGACGACGCTGAGTTCGGGCATCGCGGGGCTCCTTCGGCTGCTCGTCGCTCCGGACGGTCCTCTTCGGTCATATTGACACCAATACGATGAAGGGGGCGCGCGGACGTGGGCCTCAGGAGGGCACCGGAACCGCCTTCGGCTTCGGCCTGCGGGCCTTGTCCGTGCCTCCGGTGAACGCCTCGTACTCCTTGAGCACGTCCTCCGTGGGCCCGTCCATCAGCAGCTCCCCGCGCTCCAGCCAGAGCACGCGGTCGCAGGTGTCGCGGATCGACTTGTTGTTGTGGCTGACCAGGAACACCGTGCCGGCCCGCTTGCGCAGCTCCCGGATGCGGGCCTCGGAGCGCTTCTGGAAGGAGCGGTCGCCGGTGGCCAGCGCCTCGTCGACGAGGAGGACGTCGTGGTCCTTGGCGGCGGCGATGGAGAAGCGCAGCCGGGCCGCCATGCCGGAGGAGTAGGTGCGCATCGGCAGGGTGATGAAGTCGCCCTTCTCGTTGATGCCGGAGAAGTCGACGATCTCGTCGTAGCGGGCGCGTATCTCCTCGCGGGACATGCCCATGGCGAGCCCGCCGAGGTGGACGTTGCGCTCGCCGGTCAGGTCACGCATCAGGGCCGCGTTGACGCCGAGCAGCGAGGGCTGGCCGTCGGTGTAGATACGGCCGTTCTCCACCGGGAGCAGTCCGGCGACGGCCTTGAGCAGGGTCGACTTGCCCGAGCCGTTGGTGCCGATCAGCCCGATCGCCTCGCCCCGGTACGCCACGAAGGACACGCCCCGTACGGCGTGCACCGTGCGCACACCGGACGCCTTCTCGGTCTGCTTGCGGCGCAGCATGCGGTTGAGGGCGGCGGTGGCGGAGCCGCGTCCGGCACCGGTGCCGTTGACCCGGTAGACGATGTCGACGCGGTCGGCGACGACCGTGGGGATCTTCTTGTCGCTGGTGTCAGCCACGGCCGTATTTCTCCTCAGCCTTCCAGAAGTAGACGAACCCGATCACGCCGGCCAGCAGTGCCCAGCCCAGCGCGAACGCCCACACGTGCGGGGGCAGGTACGAGGAGCCGTAGTCGTCGATCATCGCGAAGCGGACCAGGTCCATGTAGATCGCGGCCGGGTTCCACTGCAGGACGTCGGCGAGCCAGGCGGGGACGTCCTTGTCGTGCAGCATCGCCGGGATGCTGAACATCACGCCGGACGCGTACATCCAGGTGCGCAGCACGAACGGCATCAGCTGGGCCAGGTCGGGCGTCTTGCTGCCCATCCGCGCGAAGACCAGCGCGAGCCCGGTGTTGAACACGAACTGCAGCAGCAGCGCGGGGACGACGAGCAGCCAGGACAGGGCGGGCAGGCTGCCGGAAGCCACCATGACGACGACGAGCACGATCATCGAGAACAGCAGCTGCTGGAGCTGCTGGAGCGCGAAGGAGACGGGCAGCGAGGCTCTGGGGAAGTGCAGGGCCCGTACCAGCCCCAGGTTCCCGGAGATGGCCCGCACACCGGCGAGCACCGAGCTCTGGGTGAAGGTGAACACGAACACGCCCGTCACCAGGAACGGCACGTAGACGTCCTTCGGGATGCCCCGGTTGGCGCCCAGCAGCAGACCGAAGATGAAGAAGTACACCGCCGCGTTCAGCAGCGGGGTCGCCACCTGCCACAGCTGGCCGAGCTTGGCCTGGCTGTACTGGGCGGTCAGCTTCGCCCGGGAGAAGGCGAGGATGAAGTGCCGCCGGTCCCAGAGCTGACGGACGTACTCCCTCAGGGACGGCCGGGCGCCGCTGACCGTGAGGCCGTACTGGGCGGCGAGGGCGGAGAGGTCGCCCTCGGCCGGGGCCGGGCGGGCCGGTGCGGGGGGTGGTGTGTGGAGGGCCTGGCTCACATCCGGCGCTTTCGCTAGAGGGAGGGGGTGGCGACGGGAAGGTCATACGTCGGGACGGGGCCGTATCGTCGCAACGGGAGCGTAAGTCGAAAGAACGTCGGAACGCAACCGTTTCGTCGTGACGCTGTCGGCCTATGCTGTCCGCATGACGACGAACGCCGACGAGCCCCAGCCGCGTCCGCGCCGCAGGGCCCCCGCCGGGGCCGCCGTACTGCGCCAGGACGTGACGGAGGCCATCCGGGCGGCCGTCTTCGAGGAACTGGCGGCGGCCGGCTACGCGCGGATGTCGATCGAGGGGATCGCGCGCCGCGCGGGCGTCGGCAAGACCGCGGTGTACCGCCGCTGGCGCTCCAAACTGCACCTGGTCCTCGACCTGGTCTCCGCGATCGCCGTCCAGGGCCTGCCCGCGCCGGACACCGGCTCCCTGGAGGGCGACCTGCGCCTGCTGTACGAGGTCACCTCCCGTGCCCTGCGCCACCCCGTCGCCTCACAGATCCTCCCCGACCTCCAGGCCGAGGCCGCCCGCAACCCGGACATCGCCGAGGCCCTGCAGAAGGCGCTGCGCGAGGGCCAGGACTCCGTCGCCCGGGGCATCGTCGCGGCGGCGCAGGAACGCGGCGAACTCCGCCCCGGCGCGGATCACGCCCTGGCCCTGGACCTGATCTCGGGCCCCCTGTACTGGCGCTCGGTGGTGATCCGCGGCCCGAAGCCGCCGAAGGGGTACCTGGAGGCCCTGACCCGGGCGACGACGGAGGCGCTGAAGGCGCTGTGAGGAGGCGTGGCGCGCCCTGGGATTCCCTCCTCTCACCGCCGCACGGCGTTGCCGCGCCCGCTGCGAGGGTGACCGGTCATGGTCGGGCGGAGGTCACCGGAGGCCGGTTGAGCAGGGTGGTGTCGGCCACCCGCTGGAGGTCGTCACGGCCGCCGTTCGCTCGCCACGCCGACACGGTACTGCGGACTCACCGCCCATGCCGCGCGTCCGGCGCCACCGGGGACGTAGGCCCCCGACCGTCCGGATAAACGGATGGTCGGGGGCGAGCGTGACGCGGCAGGATGCCCCGCATGACATTGCCCACCCCCGAGCTGAGCACCACCCGCCTGCGACTGCGGCCGTTCACCGACGCCGACGCGGCGCCGCTCTACGCGCTGCACAGCAGCGCCCACGTGCTGCGTTACTGGGACTCCCCGCCGTGGACCGAACCGGCCCGCGCCCAGCGCTTCATCGCGACCTGCCGGACGGTCGAGGAGGAAGGCACGGGAGCGCGGGTGGCCGTCGACCGCGTCTCCGACGGCGCGTTCATCGGCTGGTGCGGCCTGACCAGCTGGAACCCGGACTTCCGCAGCGCGTCCCTGGGCTACGTCTTCGACGCCGCCGAGTGGGGCCACGGCTACGCCACGGAGTCCGCGCACGCCGTCCTGCGGTGGGCGTTCGACACCCTGGACCTGAACCGCGTCCAGGCCGAGACCGACACCCGCAACGTGGCGTCCGCCCGGGTCCTGGAGAAGCTCGGCTTCGTCCGCGAAGGCACCCTCCGCGAGGACTGCGTCGTCAACGACGACGTCTCCGACTCCTGGGTCTTCGGCCTCCTCCGCCGCGAGTGGCACCCGACGGCCGGCCGCTAGGACCGGAACCCGCCCGCTTCTCAATCCACAACCCCACCGAAGTCACCGCGGGTCGCTCCGGCGAACTCGACGTCCTCGCTTGCCCCGCCGATCCCGGCCATCCGCACCGCTGGAGCATCCAGTAGCTCGGAGGGTCCATCTGGAGCGGCGAAATCCTCATGGGCGCGCGGGTGCTGCCGCTTCTCGTGAACATCGGACACGCCGAGGCCCGGGTGCCTCCCGAAGCACTGAACAACTGCTGTCGAAACCGGTGATCAGAGAAGGCGCCCTCGGGGCCGAACTCGAAGGGGGCGCCCAGGGCGCGTTCGGTGCGGGTCGGCATCAGGTACGGGATGCCGCCGTCGGCGGGTGCAGGCGCTGCCAGCCCGCCCAGGCCGAGGTGATCATGTCGTCGATGTCGTGGCGGGCCTTCCAGCCCAGTTCCGTGGCCGCGCGGTCGGCGGAGGCGACGACACGGGGCGGGTCGCCGGGGCGGCGCGGGGTGACCACGGGCGGGCGGTCGTGGCCGGTGAGGGCGTTGACGCGGTCGATCATCTCCCGCACGGAGACGCCCTCGCCGCGGCCGATGTTGAGGATGAGGTCCCGGCCGGGGGCGGAGCGCAGCGCGCGGGCCGCCGCGACATGGGCCTCGGCCAGGTCGACGACGTGGATGTAGTCGCGGACACAGGTGCCGTCGGGAGTCGGGTAGTCGTCGCCGAACACGCGCGGGGGCAGGTCGTCCGTCAGCTTCTCGAAGATCATGGGGATCAGGTTGAAGACGCCCGTGTCGGCGAGGTCCGGGCGGGCGGCGCCGGCGACGTTGAAGTAGCGCAGGCAGGCAGTCGAGAGCCCGGCCGCCGCGCCGGTCGCGCGGACCAGCCACTCGCCGGCCAGCTTCGTCTCGCCGTACGGCGACATGGGCACGCACGGGGTCTCCTCCGTCACGAGGTCCACGTCCGGCATGCCGTACACCGCCGCCGAGGAGGAGAACACGAAGGAGCGCACACCGGCCGTCGTCACCGCGTCCAGCAGGACGCGCAGGCCCTCGACGTTCTCCCGGTAGTAGTGCAGGGGGAGGGAGACCGACTCGGCGACCTGCTTCTTCGCCGCCAGGTGGACGACGCCGGTGACCCCGTGGTCCGTGAGGGCGCGTGCCACCCGCTCGCCGTCCAGGGTGGAGCCGACCACCAGCGGCACCCCCTCCGGCACCCGGTCGGCGAGGCCGGTGGACAGGTCATCGTACACCACCGCGCGTTCGCCCGCCCCGGTCATCGCCCGTACGACGTGCGCCCCGATGTAGCCGGCGCCGCCGGTGATCAACCAGGTCATGGGTGGTCGTCCCCTCGTCGTTGGCCCGTGCCCGTCCGATCCCCAAAAGGTCAGCTCTTAGTGAAGCAGGCGCCAAAGCCTTCCGCGCAGCACCGGGGCGATTCCGCGGACCCCGGCCGCCACGCGCAGGGCCAGCGCACCCGAGTGCGTGGCGTACGGCCGTACCAGCACCACGCCGTGCCAGGGGCTCGGCATCACACAGCGGCGCAGCAGGCCGGGCCCGGCGAGCGCGTGCGCCGCCACCCTGCGGCTCGAACCGTCCCGGAAGCGCACCCGCAGCCGCAGGTCCCAGGTGCCCGTGCCGAGCGTGGCCAGCCGGTCCGGCCGTACGGTCGTCTCCGCGACCCAGGTGCCGTCGGGGGCCGTCCGCAGCGGCACCGTACGGCGGACACGGGCGCCGGCCCGGTCCCGGTGGCGCCACTCCGTCTCCACCGACCGGGGCCCCGCCCGCGCCACCCGGCCGTACAGCTCGTGCAGGCGCAGCCGCAGTCGTACGCCACGCGCGCGGGGGCGCAGTTCCGCGTCCACGGCGAGCGGGAGGAGGGGCGCGGGCCGGGTCGGCAGCGGCTCCAGGGTGATGCCCGGCAGGCGGGCCGACCAGCAGGGCGTGCCGTCCGCCGCGCGGGTGTACGGCGGGCACAGGCGGGCCGGCCGGGCCGCCAGCTCCCGCAGCCGGGGCAGGTCGCACGGCTCGGGGGAGGCCAGCACGACCCGGCCGATCAGCCGGCCCGGGGCCACCGGGTCGCGGGCCCAGTCGGCGGCGTCGTACTCCGCGAGGAACGCCCGCGTGTGCGCCCACCACGCCCGCCGGTACTCCTCGTCGCGCAGCGGCAGCTCACGGGCGTACATGCGCAGGTCGTGGTCGAGGAACTTGGCCCGCGCCCTGCGCGCCAGCCGCTTCTGCCCGGCGGCCAGCAGGATGTCGTGGGCGGTGCGGCACGCGTGGATGCGGGCCCGCCAGTTGTCGACGCCCGCGCGGTCCAGCGAGATCGACAGCCGCCGCGCGGACCGGCGGACGTGCCAGACGTACACCCGGTCCGGGACCAGCGCGACGCGTGGGGCGGCGGCCCACACCCGCGCGGTGAACACGACGTCCTCGTAGGGGAACCGGCCGTCGGGGAAGCGGATGCCGTGCGCGCGCAGGAAAGCCGTGGCGTAGAGCTTGTTGACGCACAGCGTGTCGTGGACCAGGCGCGGGCGCAGCGCCGGGCGGGCGAGCACGTCGGGCGCGGCGTACAGGGCCGGTTCCCACGGCGCCTCGGTCCCCGACGGCAGTTCGCGGCGCACACACAGGCCGCCCGTGACCTGCGCGTCCGCCCCGGCCGCGGCCGTGAGCAGCGCCTCCACCGCGCCGGGCGGCAGCACGTCGTCGCTGTCCAGGAACATCACGTACGGCGAGGTCACCGCGGAGAGCCCGGTGTTGCGCGGGGTGCCGCAGCCGCCGCTGTTGACGGGGCGCCGGATCACCCGCAGCCGCGGTTCGCCCTCGGCGAGCCGGTCCAGCAGGTCCGCGCTGCCGTCCGTCGAGCAGTCGTCGACGGCGACGACCTCGCGTACGGCGGGGCCCTGCCCGAGGGCCGAGCGCACGGCGTCGGTCACATGGGCGGCGTCGTCGTGGCCGATGACGACGACGGCGACCTGGGGCTGCTGGTGGGGCTGCATGGCGTCCTCGGGCACGTCACGGGGCTGCTCCTGCCCTCCATTGAGGACTCCCGGCGCACGCGGCGCACGTCGGCCGCCGTCACGCGCCTTCCGCCGCCGCCGTGTCCAGTGCCGTGGTGAGCAGGTGGAGGCGGGTGCTCAGCTCGCGGATCTCGTCGATCCCGAAGCCGGTCGCGGCCACGATCCGGCGCGGCACCTCCAGGGCCTGCCGCCGCAGCGCCGTGCCCTCCTCGGTGGGCCGGACCTCCACCGACCGCTCGTCGCGCGCACTGCGCTCCCGGCGCACCAGGCCGGCCGCCTCCAGCCGCTTGAGCAGCGGGGACAGCGTGCCGGAGTCCAGTCGCAGATGCTCGCCGAGCTTCTTCACGGGCAGGGTGCCGTGCTCCCACAGCACCAGCATGACCAGGTACTGCGGATAGGTGAGCCCGAGGTCCTTGAGGACCACCCGGTAGACGCCGTTGAAGGCGCGGGAGGCGGCGTTCAGGTTGAAGCAGATCTGCTGGTCGAGGCGGAGCCAGTCGTCCGCGGTGCCCGGCAGCGGGGCCGTCGCGGGTGGGGGGCTCGGGGTGGCTGTCATGCCTCCAGGATAACTCTCGCGAGCTATTTGGTTGCGCGCAATTTAATTGTGTGCTCTACTTGTGGTCGTACGGCGGCCGGACCCACCGAAGGGCCCGGCCGAGCCACGACTCGAGAGGGAAGGTCCTTTCCATGGACGCGCTCTACACCGCTGTCGCCACCGCCACCCACGGCCGCGAGGGCCGCGCCGTCACCTCCGACGGCAAGCTGGACCTCGGCCTGAGCGCCCCCGTGGAGCTCGGCGGCAACGGCGAGGGCACCAACCCGGAGCAGCTGTTCGCCGCCGGTTACGCGGCCTGCTTCGGCAGCGCCCTCGGTCTGGTCGGCCGGGCGGCGAAGGTCGACGTCAGCGACGCCGCGGTGACCGCCGAGGTCGTCCTCGGCAAGCAGGGCGAGGGCTTCGCGCTCGCCGTGACGCTGCGCGTCGAGCTGCCCGAGGGCATCGAGGAGGAGACCGGCCGCAAGCTGGTCGAGCAGGCCCACCAGGTCTGCCCCTACTCCAACGCCACCCGCGGCAACATCCCGGTCGACCTCGTCATCGAGTAGTCCCGGGGCTCACCCCCCGACCCGCGCCAGCACCTCCCCCGTCCGCCGGCTCCATGCCACCACCACGGCCTCCTCGGGCACCCGCTGCGAGGGCGTCAGCAGCAGCCAGCGAGCGTGGTACCGGCGGACGACCGCGGCCCGCTGCGCGCGGGTCGAACCGGGATCGAGGTACGCGCGCACATCGGCCACCCGCCGCAGCCGCTCCCCCTCGTCCAGCGAGGCGTCCGGCCAGGCCGGCGCGGCGAGGTTCGGCCCGTACCCGGCGATCGCGTGGACGGCGTAGTAGCCGTCGGCGATCACGACCTCGCCCGGCCCGATGTACGGCGCGGCCCACGCGTACGACGGCCAGTCCGGCGGCCGTTCGAAGCCCGCCGGCGCCACCGCCCCGGCGTGCACGGTCAGGAACGCGGCGCACGCCCCCGCCGCCGTGGCGCCGCCCAGCAGCCGCCGCCACACCGGCCACGGCCGGGGCGCCGCCAGCTCCACCGCCAACGCGAACTGCAGCGGCACCAGCGTGAGCCCGAGAATCCTGCCGTAGGTGTAGTGGCCGCCGGCCCAGCCGTACGCCACCACCAGGCAGTCCAGTACGAACATCAGCACCAGCGGATCACGCCACGAGGTGCGCCGCGCCCGCAGCCACAGCACCGGCAGCCCGAGCAGCGCCAGCCCGAACTGCCCGCCGAGGTCCAGGTACAGCCGCCGGTGCATCGCGTCCACGCTGTCGTCCCCGGCCAGCGCGAACACGTCGAAGTACGGCCAGCAGGCGGCCGTCAGCAGCGCCACCGCACCCGTCACCGCCCACCGTCCGGCAGCCGCCGGACCCCACCGCCGCTGCCACCCGGCGACCAGCGCCACCGCCCCCAGCGCCGCCGCGACCGCGGTGATCGGGTGCACGAGCAGGACCATCCCGTACAGGGCGCCCAGCGCCGCGTACCCGGACACCGGGCGCAGCCCGCTCGGCCCCACGTACCGCACGGCCCCCGCGCCCCGGGCCCGCGCCCCCGTCAGCGCCCACGCCCAGAAGGCCAGCCCGATCGCGAACGCCGACGGGTAGGCCAGATTGCCCGTCATCGACATCAGGTTCAGGTAGCCGCTCCACCAGGCCCGCTCCAGCCCCCACAGCAGCGTCATCGTGCCGAGCGCCAGCACCGGCGCCCAGGGGCGCGGGGTCAGCACCCGCGTGAAACGGCCGATCCCGGTGAGCAGCACCAGCAGGTTCAGCGGCCCGGTGAGCTTGAGCACCTCCCAGCCGCCCAGCCCCGTCAGCCGGGCGGCCACGCCCTGTGCCAGCGCGAACGGCGAGTAGTAGGGGCTGCCCGCCCCCGGCAGGTCCGCCATCGGATGCCGGGGCTCCAGCAGATCGTCCCTGAGGCGCTCGACGACCGCCGCGTGCTGTCCGGCGTCGCAGCACAGCGGCACCCTCCAGTACGCCAGCGACATCACGAGCCAGAACAGGAAGCCGAAGAACTGGTACGGGGTGGGGCGCCAGGCCCCGCCGCCGCGCAGCGCCGTGGCACCGCGCACGGCCGGCCGGACGAGGACCGGGGAGCTCATCGGGTGGCGGGGAAGGGGAGCGTCTCGGGCATTTGCCGTATGTTCCCGGCACGATCGACAGCATGACCTCGCTTCACCTCATCGGGTGAAGCGAGTGGCCCCGGGCCTCAGCGTGCCGGTTCCACCGCAGCCCCCTTGCGCCGGCACCACCGCCCGCCGCCCCACCGGCTCCAGCAGCAGCGGCACGCCCAGCACCGGCAGCAGCCAGGCCAGCGTGATCAGCCGGTCGCCCCAGATGTTGATGTCCGGATGCCCGGCCTGGTTGAGGAACCCCGTGCAGGCGGCGGCGACCAGGAAGGCACCGAACGCCGGCCGCCGCAGCGCTCCCAGGACACCGGCCGCCAGGAACGCCACGAACACCGGCTCCCACAGCTGCCGCCGCGCCCACTCCGTCCAGAAGTTCCCCTGCAGCTGGAGGAACTCCGCCCACGGCCGCTGCCGGTCGGGGCGGGCGAAGTGATCGGTGAGCAGGTCCTGCACGCTCTCCGACACCGACGGATAGTGCAGCAGCCTCGCCAGCAGCACCGTGCCGAGCACCCCCGCACACCCCACCCCCGCGAGCGCCACCACCCCGCGCCCGGGCGGCAGACCCCGCCACCGGCGCCGTACGGCGATCGCCGCGCCCGCGCCCGCCAGGCAGAGCCCGAGGAACAGCGCCTGCGAGTGCTTGACGGTGAACAGCGCGAGCAGCGCCGCGCCCACCAGCGCCGGTCCCGCCCGCGTCCGCCGCCCCTCCAGCACCGGCGCACCACCCCACAGCACCGCCAGGGTGAGCGTCAGCAGCAGCCCCTCGGTCATCGGGCGCATCGCGGTCGTCCCGGACGGCAGGACCATGAACAGCGCCTGCCCGGTGAGCGCGAGCGGCACGGACACCGCCAGGGAGCGCAGCACCAGGAAGGCGAGCACCCCGCCCGCGCAGGTGATCACCACGCCCGCCGCCCACACGCCCCAGGTCACCCCGAACAGAGCGACGAACGGCGCCAGGAACACCGGATAGCCGGGCCGCGTCTCGAAGATCCGCATGAACCGTTCCGGCATGAACGGCACGGTGTGCCCACCGGTCTGCCCGGCCGCCAGCCTCGCCTCCACCTGCCGCCACTCCCGCTCCCGGCACTCCCGCATCACCTCCGGGGCGGGGTCGGGGGCGTGGAAGCGCACCACGTCCACGTTCTGCTCGCGGTGCGCGATCGACGCCCGGCCCGCGCAGAACCAGTCGATGGTGGCGGCCGCCGCCTCCCGCTTGTCCGCGCCGGTCAGACTCAGGGCGTACGACAGGTAGTTCTTGCTGTCGGGGGTGTCCCGGCCGGTGACGTTGGCGAGTTGCAGCAGCGCGAAGACGGCGGCCAGCAGCAGGACCCGGGTACGCGGCCTCACGACGGGGTCAGCAGATCGCGGCCGGGGGCCTGGGACGGCACCCGGGCCGGTCCGGCCGGCCGCTCGGGCATCGGCTCGCCCAGCATCAGCGTCCGCACCACCCGCTCGGCGGCCCGCCCGTCGTCGAACTCGCAGAACCGCTTCCGGAACGCCGACCGCAGCCGCGCCGCCTCCTCGTCCCGCCAGGTCCCGGAGTCGAACAGCCACGCCAGCTCCCAGTGGGAGCGCGCCACATGGCCCGGCGCCTCGGCCGTGATGTCCAGGTAGGCGCCCCGGCTCGCCCGGAAGGCGTCCCAGTCGTCGGCGTACACGACGATCGGGCGGTCCAGATGGGCGTAGTCGAACATGATCGACGAGTAGTCGGTGACCAGGACGTCGGCGGCGAGCAGCACGTCCTGCACCTCCGGCTCGTCCGTGGCGTCGACGAGCACGCCCCGCCGGTGCAGCTCGGACAGGCCCAGGCCGCGCGCCGGTCCGGCGGCCAGCGAGGGGTGCAGGCGCACGACGAGGGTGCGGCCCTCGCCCAGGCCGGCGGCGAACCGGGCGAGGTCGAGCCGCTCCACCAGCCCGCCCCTGCGGTAGTCGCGGCGGGCCGGCGCGTACAGCACCACCGTGTCGCCGTCCGGGACGCCGAGTCGTTCGCGCACCGCACGCCCCCGGCCCTTCGGTGCCTCGACCAGTACGTCGTTGCGCGGGCTGCCGCTGCGCAGGGAGGTGAAGTGGCAGGGGAAGGCCCGCTCCCACACCAGCTCGGAGTGCCGGTTGGCGACCAGGCTGTAGTCCCAGCGGTCGGCCCGGCGCAGCATCTGCGGGACGTCGAAGCCGAGCCGGGCGCCGGGCCGGTCCAGCAGATCGGCGCCCAGGTACGCCAGCGGGGTGCCCTGGTGGGTGTGGATGTGCACGCTCCCCGGACGCTTGACCAGCGCCCCGGGCCAGTTGACGTTGTTGACGAAGTACGTGGCCCGCTCGGTCACCCGGCGGTATCCGGGCGAGCCGAGCAGCACGTACTCGGTGTCCGGCTCAAGACCGGCCGCCTGCTCCTCGTCGGCCAGCACCCAGACGCCCCGGACGTGTGGGGCGAGTTCGCGTGCCGCGCGGTGGATCGCCGCCGGGTCGCCGAGCACGCCCCGGTGCGAGAACGCCGAGTACACGGCGAGGTCCGGATCGAGCGGACGACGGGACGCCGGCCGGACACGGGCGCACCGCGCCGCCGTCGCCGCACCCGCCTGCCGGGCCCGCCGCCCCAGCTCCCGGCCCGCCCGCCCGGCCCGCTGCCGCAGGACGTAACCGGCGTAGCTCCCCTCCAGCACCCGCAGTTCGGCGGGGACCGTCGCGCCCTGCGGCCGGTGCGCCCGGAACATCTCGGCCGTACGGCGGAAGAACTCGCCCTTGTCGGACGGCGGCAGACGGTCCGGCTTGGAGAGGATGTCGAGACAGTGCTCGCCCATCTTGACGTGCAGGAAGGGCCGCCAGTGCGCCAGTGCCGGGCGGGCGTCGACGAACCGGAACACCCGCGCGTACTGCTCGTGGACGTCGAAGTGCCTGCGGCTGGTGGTGGACAGGATGCTGCCCCGGCGGCGCTGCCGGTAGTACACGCAGATCCGGTTCAGGGTCGCGATCCGCTCGGCGCTGAGCAGCACCGGGAACGTCCAGGGCGTGTCCTCGTAGTAGCCGGGCGGAAAGGCGAAGCCCTCCCGTGCGACGAAGTCGCGGCGGTAGACCTTGTTCCACACCACCATCAGCAGATCGAGGATCCCCGGCCGCTCGGCCGCCGTGAAGGTGCCCCCGGACGTCTCCGCCAGCAGGGGCGCCAGGACGTTGCGGCGGGTGCCGCCCCACCAGTGGGTGCGGGCGTAGTCGAAGACCAGGACGTCCGGGTCGCCGGTCTCGTCGAGGCGGTCGGCCATCGCGCGCAGCGCGCCCGGCGTGAGGGTGTCGTCGCTGTCGAGGAAGAAAAGGTAGTCGCCCGTCGCGTGCGGCATCCCGGCGTTGCGGGCCCGGCCGAGGCCCACGTTCCGAGGCAGGTGCACCACCCGGACCCGCTCGTCGCGGGCCGCGTAGGCGTCGAGGATCGCTCCGCAGCCGTCGGGCGAGCGGTCGTCGACGGCGATCACCTCGATGTCGCGGTACGACTGCCCGAGCACCGAGTCGAGGCAGGCGTGCAGGTACCCCTGCACCTTGTGGACGGGGACGATGACGCTGAAGCGGGGCACGTCAGCTCCTCACCGGGGCGGCCGCGGGGGCGGGGACGCGCTCCGCGAGCGGGATCACGGGCGGCAGGGCCTCGGGCGGCTCGCCGAGCAGCACCCGGCGCACGACCCGTTCGGCGGCCCGCCCGTCGTCGAACGTGCAGAACCGCTCCCGGAAACGGGCCCGCAGCGCGGCCGACCCCGCGTCCGCGTACGAGCCGTCGCGGAACAGGCGGGCCAGCTCGTCGGGGGTGCGGGCCACCGGTCCCGGCGGTGCGTCCATCAGGTCGAAGCAGACGCCCCGGGTCTCCCGGTAGACGTCCCAGTCGTCGGCGTACACGACGATCGGGCGGTCCAGATTGGCGTAGTCGAACATGATCGACGAGTAGTCGGTGACCAGTGCGTCGGCGGCCAGGCACACGTCCTCCGACGAGTGGTGCGCGGTTACATCAATGACCCGGCTGACCCGGCCGCCGCTCCCGCGCCCGCCCCGGTCGTAGAAGTAGTGGGCGCGCAGCAGGACGACGACGTCCTCGCCGGCCGCCTCGCAGAACGCCTCCAGGTCGAGGCCGGGCTCGAAGCCGGTGTGGTGGTCGCGGTGGGTGGGCGCGTAGAGCACGGCCCTCGCGCCCCGCGGGACGCCCAGCTCCGCGCGGACGCGGGCCACGTCGTCCGCGCCGGCCGTGCAGTACACGTCGTTGCGCGGATAGCCGTACTCCAGGTGTTCGTAGGAGCCGGGGAAGGCGCGCTCCCACACGCGGGTGGAGTGGGGGTTGGCGGAGAGGTTGTAGTCCCAGCGGTCCACCCGGCCGAGCAGCTTGGTGAAGCTGCCGGTCGCGGCGGCCACCACCGGGTACGTCGACTGGTCGACGCCCATGGTCTTCAGCGGGGTGCCGTGCTGCGTCTGGAGGTGGACACTGCCGGGACGCTTGACCACGCCCTCCGCGAAGTTGGCGTTGTTGACCAGGTACGTGGCGCGGGCCAGCACCTCCCAGGAGCGGCGGCTGCCGATGACCGCGTACTCGACGCCGTCCGGCACGGTGTGCGCCCGGTCCGCCTCCACCAGGAACACCGAGCGGATGTGCGGGGCGAGTTCGCGGGCCCTGGCGTGGATCGCGGCCGGGTTGCAGGCGTAGCCGCGGCCCCAGTACGCGCAGTACACGGCGAGGCGCGGATCGAGCGGGCGGCGCAGGTGCATCCGGTACAGCAGCCGGGTGCGCAGGCCCCGCGGGCGCGGCACCGCCGCCACCACCCGCGTCACCGCGCGGCGGGTGCCGCGCAGAGCGGCGAACGCCCCGTACGAGCCGGACGCCAGCAGCCGGTGCTGCACCCCGAGGCTGCCGCGCGGGGGCAGGTATCCGGCGGGGCGGTGGCGGCGGTACAGGATGCTCGCCCGGTGGAAGAAGGCACGGCGGCCCGACGGGAGCCGCCGGGGACGGGCGGCCGTCTTCAGCACGGCGGTGAACAACTGCTCGAACAGCGGCGCCGACCGCTCGGCGGACAGCCCCAGTCCGGCGGCCCGGACGAGCACCAGCTCGACCTGGTCCAGCAGTTCGGCGTGGTGCTCCCCGGGCAGGTTCAGCCGGCTGCCCTGCCGCCGCACCAGATGCCGTACGACGACCGAACGCAGCACCGCCACCCGCTCGGCGACGAGCATCGCCGGCCCGCCCCAGCCGATGTCCGTGAAGTGCCCCCCGGGGAAGGCGAGACCCCGCTCGGTGACGAAGGCACGGCGCCAGGCCGCGCTCCACGCCGGGAGGCCCACGCCGGTGAGGTGCGGGGCGCGGTCGGGGGAGAACGCGCCGTCGGGTGCCTTCGCCAGCAGGGACGCGGCCGGGTTGGTGGGCTCGCCCTCCCACCAGGGCGCGCGCTCGTGTTCGAAGTGGAGCACGTCCACCGGACCGGTCCGGGCCAGGCGCGCGTCCAGAGCCGCCAGCGCACCCGGTACGAGGACGTCGTCGCCGTCGAGGAACAGCAGGTACGTCCCCGTGGCCGCCCGCGTCCCCGCGTTGCGCGCCCCCGCCAGTCCGGCCGACGGCGGCGCGTGCACCGGCGCCACCCGCGAGTCCCGCTCGGCGTGCCGGGCGGCCACGTCGGCCGCCGGGGAGCCGGGTGCGTCGCAGACCGGGATCAACTCGAAGTCGCCGAAGGACTGGGCGAGGACCGAGTCCAGCGCCTGGCCCAGCCGGCCTGCGACCCCATGGGACGGGACGATGATGCTGAAGCGGGGCATTCTGCTCTTTCCGTAGAGGATGTCGTGGCGCCCTCAGTGGGTGGGGCGCCGACCGGGCCGCCCCGCCGGCCGCCAGGCGGGCGGCCGGGTCGGAGTGGGCCGCGACGAGCCGGAGGGCATGGGGACTCCCTGTCTCCCGAGGGGAAACGGCGGTCAGCCGCGGTCGGTGACGGCCAGGACACCGGCGGGCTGCTGCTGCGGCACCGTCGTGAGCGACGACGGGCCGGACACGGCGCCGGCCGACGGCACCGGGCGGCGCTCCTCCGGCGGCACCACCGGCGGCAGGTCCGTCTCACCGAGCACCACCCGGCGTACGACCCGCTCGGCGGCCCGCCCGTCGTCGTACGGGCAGAAGCGTGCGCGGAAGTCCGCCCGCAGCCGGGTGGAGCGGGCACCGCACCAGTGGCCGGTCGCGAAGATGTCGATCAGCTCGTCCTCGCCGCCCGCGACCGCGCCCGGCGGGAACGCCCGCGGATCGAAGTAGGCGCCGCGGGCCGCCTCGTACGCCTCCCAGTCGTCGATGTGCAGCACGACCGGCCGGTCCAGGCCCGCGTAGTCGAACATCAGCGGCGAGTAGTCCGTCACCAGGGCGTCCGAGGCCAGGCACAGCGAGGTGACGTCCGGGTGGCCGGTGACGTCCAGGACCCGGTCGGAGGCGGTCGCCGGCGGCCCGCCGTACGGATGGTGGGCGCGGGCCAGGACGACGAACCGCGGGCCGAGACGGCGCACCACGCGCTCCAGGTCGAGCAGCCGGCGCTGGGTGCGCCGGTAGTCGCGGTGGGCCGGCGCGTACAGGATCGCCACCGATCCCTCGGGGATGCCGAGAGACTCCCGCAGCCGGGCCACGTCCGCCCCGGTCGCCGTGTGGAACCGGTCGGTGCGCGGCCTGCCGTACTCCAGGGTGGTGTAGCGGCCGGGGCAGACCCGCTCCCAGGTCAGGGTCGAGTGGCGGTTGGCGGAGACGACGTAGTCCCACTGGTCGACCCCCTCCAGGAGCCGCGCGAAGTCGGTGTCCCGGGCCGCCGCCGGGCGTTCCAGCAGGTCCAGGCCCATGTGCCCGAGGGGGGTGCCGCGCCGCGTCTGCACCACGGTCTGCCCCTTGCGCTTGACCAGCCCCGGCACGACGTCGGCGTCGGTCACCAGATACGCGGACCGGGCGAGCGCGCTGAAGTGGGCGGCCGTGCCGGGGACGAGCCGGCGGGCGGCCGGCGGGAGGGTGCGGTGGTGCTCGGGGAGGGCCACCCAGGCGGTGCGGATGTGCGGGGCCAGCTCGCGCAGCGCGGACTCCAGGGCACCCGGGTCACCGCCGTGACCGCGGCCCCCGTGCGCGGCGAAGACGGCCCGGTCGGCACGGAGCGGGAGCAGCCGCTGGAACCGGTAGTGCAGGCGCAGGGCCGCGCGGCGCAGGGCACGCGGCGGCCGCCCCGCGATCCGGGCCCACCTGCGGCGCAGCGCCGCGGCCAGCCGCAGCGCCCGGTAGGTGCGGTGCAGTCCGAAACGGACCATCGTGTGGTGGACCCGGGCGCGCGCGGACACGGACGCGCCGGGCGTCCGGTGGCGCCGGCAGTGGACACGCGCCCGGCGCAGGAAGGCGGCGCGCGATCCGCGCGGCAGCCGGTCCCGCCGCGTGTACACCGTCACCAGATGGTCGACCATACGGCGGAACAGCACCGGCCGCCAGCACCGCAGGGCGGGCCGCTCGTCGAGGAACGCGAAGACCCGGTCGTACTGGTCGAAGATCTCGAAGTGCCGTTCGCTGGTGGTGCGCAGGATGCCGCCGGCCCGGCGCTGCCGGTAGTGCACGCACACCCGGTCCAGGGTGGCGATCGACTCCGCCGTCATCAGGACCGGGTACGTCCACGGGGTGTCCTCGTAGTAGCCGGGAGGGAAGGCGAAGCCCGCGCGCTCGACGAACTCCCGCCGGTACGCCTTGTTCCAGGCCACCATCAGCAGGTTCAGCAGCCCCGGCCGGTCCGCGAGGGGGAACGGCGCGGGTCCGTCCTCGGTGAGTTCGGCGGCGACCCGGTTGCGCACGGCCTCGCCCGACCAGTAGGTGCGCGCGTAGTCGTAGACCAGGACGTCCGGTTCGTCCGTCTCCTTCAGCCGGTCGGCGAGGGCGAGCAGCGCGTCCGGCGTGAGGGTGTCGTCGCCGTCCAGGAACACCAGGTAGTCGCCCCGCGCCCGCTCCATCCCGGCGTTGCGGGCCGGACCGAGGCCCGCGTTCGCCGGCAGGTGCACGGCCCGTACGCGCGGGTCGCGGGCCGCGAACTCGTCGATCACCGCACCGCAGGCGTCCGGCGAGCAGTCGTCGACGGCGATCAGTTCGAGATCGGGATACGACTGGGACAGCACCGATTCCAGGCACTCGTGCAGATACGCCTGAACCTGGTACGCGGGGACAATGACACTGAACCTGGGCAAGGGGCATCCAACGGTCGGTGCGGGCGTTCGGCCCGGCAACGGACGCCGGCCCGACTTGGTTACGCCCCCTGCGGCATCCGGGGGACGCCCGTCACACGAAGGGGCGGACCTGTGACGGCCCGCCCCTTCAACGTGGCCTGTGCGTCGGTTACTTCACCGCGCCCGCCATCACACCGGAGACGAACTGCCGCTGGAACGCGAAGAACACGACCAGCGGGACCACCATCGAGATGAACGCGCCGGGCGCCAGGACGTCGATGTTGTTGCCGAACTGCCGTACCTGGGTCTGCAGGGCGACCGTGATCGGCTGGCTCCCGGAATCGGTGAAGATCAGCGCGACCAGCATGTCGTTCCACACCCACAGGAACTGGAAGATGCCGAGCGCGGCGACGGCCGGTCCGGCGAGCGGCATCACGACCCGGACGAACAGCCGCAGTTCACCCGCGCCGTCCAGCCGGGCCGCCTCCAGCAGCTCCCTGGGGATCTCCGCGAAGAAGTTCCGCAGCAGGAACACCGCGAACGGCAGACCGAAACCGACGTGGAAGAGGACCACACCGGTCAGGGAGCCGAAGACGCCCAGCTTGCCGAAGAGTTCGGCGATCGGAATCAGCGCCACCTGCACCGGCACCACCAGCAGCCCCACCACGGCCAGGAACCACCAGTCCCGGCCGGGGAACTCCATCCAGGCGAAGGCGTACCCCGCGAGGGAGCCGATCACCACCACCAGCACGGTCGCCGGGACGGTGATGTACACCGTGTTCAGCAGCGAGCCGGTGATGTCGTCGTTCTTCAGCAGCGTCTCGTAGGCGCCGAAGGTGAGCTGCGAGGGCTCGGTGAACACCTTCCACCAGCCGTCGGCGGCCATGTCCTGCGGGGTGCGCAGGCTGGCCAGCAGCAACCCGACCGTCGGGACCAGCCAGAACAGGCCCACGACGATCAGGAAGACCCGTACAAGACCGCCGCTGACCCACTCGCTCAGCCGGGAGCCCAGCGACCGCTCGGCCTTGGTGACACTCATCGCCGCACCTCCCGCCGCAACCGCCGCACGTTGAACCACATCACCGGGATGACGAGCAGCAGCAGGAACACCGCGATCGCGCTGGCGATGCCCGGTTGGTCCGCCGCGAAGCCCTTGCGGTACAGCTCCAGCGCGAGGACGTTGGCGTCGTCCTGGGCGGAGCCCGGGGCGATGATGAAGACCAGGTCGAACACCTTCAGCACATTGATCATCAGGGTGACGGTGACGACCGCGAGGACCGGCGCCAGCAGGGGCACCGTGATCCTGCGGAACACCTGCCACTCGTTCGCGCCGTCCACCCGCGCGGCCTCCAGCAGCTCCCGGGGCATGCCCGCGAGCCCGGCCGCGATCAGCACCATCGCGAAGCCCGCCCACATCCAGATGTACGAGCCGATGATCGCCGGTGTGACCAGCGACGGGCCGAGCCAGTCCAGGCCGTTGTACGGCTCCTCGAAGTTGCTCGCGGGGAGCCGCAGCCGAGCCCCGTCCGCCTTCGACGAGAAGGAGAACGCGCCGTCGTCGCCCGCGGTGGCCGTCTCCACCACCTTGCCGTCCTTGACGGCCTCGATCCTCATCCCCGGATAGCCCAGCTCGGCCGCGTCGACGTCGTTCAGCGTGCCGACGCCCTTGCCGCGGGTGAAGTCCTGCCAGGTGGTACCGGTGATCCGGTCGCCCTCCGGCTTCGGCGCCGCCGCCCGTTCCGCGTCGTCCGGCATCAGGCCCGGGGCGACACCGACCAGCGGCAGCGTCACCGTGTCACCGGTGCTCACCGTCCCCCTGGTGACGAAGGCGCCCCCGCCGGCCGGTTCCAGCGGCGACTCGCGGCCCGGGTGCGCCTTCGGGAACGCCGACGACTGGGCGAAGGTGTCGTGCACCCCCACCCACACCGCGTTCGCCACGCCCTTGTCCGGGTCCTGGTCGTACACCAGGCGGAAGATGATGCCGGCCGCCAGCATCGAGATCGCCATCGGCATGAAGACGACCAGCTTGAACGCCGTACCCCAGCGCACCCGTTCGGTCAGCACCGCGAAGACCAGACCGAGCGCGGTCGCCACCGTCGGCGCGAACACCACCCAGACGACGTTGTTCTTCAGGGCGGTCCGGATGCCGTCGTCGGTGAACAGTTCCCGGTAGTTGTCGAATCCGGCGAAGCCGTCGCCGGACTGGTCGTAGAAGCTGCGGACGACGGAGTACCCGATCGGGTAGACCACGAGCGCACCGAGCAGGACGAGCGCGGGCAGCAGGAACAGCACTGCCACGGTCCTGCGGGTGCCGGTGACGCTCTTGCGCGACTTGGGAGCGGCGGGGGCCGGCTTCGGGGCCCCCACCGCCGTGTCCGACGCCATCGCCGGATCAGTTCCCGTACGCCGCGGCCGCGTCGGCCTCCAGCTTCGCCTGCGCACCGGCGACGTCCTTCGGGTTCTTCAGGAAGTCCTGCAGCGCCTTCCACTCGCCCTTGCCGGGCGTGCCGCCGAACGCCTGCGGGGCCTGGTCGGACATGTCGAAGCGGAAGTCGTCGCCGGACGCGATCAGCGCCTCGGCGATCTTCTTCTGCACGGCGTTCGGGTACGCCGACGGGTCGATGCCCTTGTTCGGCGAGAGGAAGCCGCCCAGCTTCGCCTGGATCGCCGCCGCGTCGGGGGAGGCCAGGAAGGTGGCCAGTGCCTGCGCCGCCTTCGAGTCCTCCAGGATCACGGCCGCGTCACCGCCGGAGACCACCGGCGCGGTGTCACCGACGGCCGGGAACGGGAACACCTTCGCGTCCGTGCCCACCTCCGCCTTGGTCTCACCGATGTTGACCTGCACGAAGTCGCCCTCGTAGACCATGCCGGCCTTGGGCTGGTCGCCACCGGTGAAGGTCTGCGTCACCGAGGCCGGGAACTCCGTCTGCAGCGCACCGGACGGGCCGCCCGCGACGTAGTCCTTCTTGCCCCAGATCTCCGCGAGGGTGGTCAGGGCCTCCTTGACGGACGGGTCCGTCCACTTGATCTCGTGCCGGGCGAGCTGGTCGTACTTCTCCGGTCCTGCCTGGGAGAGGTAGACGTTCTCGAACCAGTCGGTGAGCGTCCAGCCGTCGGCGCCGCCGACCGAGAACGGGGTGACACCGGAGTCGTACACCGTCTGCGCGGCGGTGAGCAGTTCGTCCCACGTCTTCGGCTCGGCCGCGCCGGCGTTCTCGAAGACCTGGGCGTTGTACCAGATCAGCGACTTGTTGGCGGCCTTGTAGTAGACGCCGTACTGCTTGCCGTCGACCTTGCCGATGTCCTGCCAGCCCTGCGAGTAGTTCTCGCCGAGCTCCTTGGCCGCCTCGGCGCCGAGCGGCTTGGCCCAGCCCTTGTCGACGGCCTGCCTGATGGCGCCCGGCTGCGGCAGCAGCGCCACGTCCGGCGGGGCACCACCCGCGATCTTCGAGCCGAGGAAGTTGATGATCGGGTCCTGGGCGGGGACGAAGGTCACCTTGGCGCCGGTGCGCTTCTCGAACTCCGCGAGGACCTGCTTGAAGTTCTTCTGCTCGGCGCCGGTCCACACGGCGGCGACCTCGAGGCTCGCGCCGTCCAGCTCGGGGAGGGTGACGGTGCTTCCGGTCCCGCCGGTTCCGCCGCCCTTGTCCTCGTCGCCGCCGCCGCTGTCGTCGTCACCACCACCGCACGCGGTGAGCGAGACCGCGAGCACCCCCGCGGCGAGCGCGGCGGCACCACGTATCCGGATGATCCTGCTCGTCCTGCGCATCACTGCCCCGTTCTTCGTACTCCGTCGTACTCCGTCGAACGCCGAGCGCTGTCCCGTGCGCTCTGGTCTACGCCCGGGGGGTAGGGGTGGCAAGACCGCCTCCCGTGTCAAGTCGGGGATCGTAACCGCGTCGTGACCAGGCGTCACCGTGTTTCCGCGGGCAGTCGTGCCTCACCCGGAGGGAGGACCCCCAGGGCGATGGGGGCCCCGCTCGGGCGGAGCCGGGAGTGGGGGGAGGGCGGGCCGGGGGTACCCCCTCCGGGGGAGGCGCCCCGCACGCGCCGGGCAGCGCGACCCGCCCCCGCCCGGCAGCGACACCGGGCACGCGCGAAACCGGCCCCCGTCAGAGGAGCGACGGCACCTCCGCCGCGGAAACCTGCCGGGCCGCCCGCTCCAACGCGCTGGCGAGCAGCGCCAGATCGGTCGGGCCGTTGCCGAGCTCGCGGACCTGGCGGCGGGCCGGGGGATCGCCCATGCGGTGCCACTCCAGGGGGACGACCGTCGGCCGCAGGGTCGCCGTCCGCGGGATGCGGCCGGTCACCCGGCCGCCCTGGAACGCCGTCACCCGCCCGTCCGGGTGGGCCAGCCGGCCACGGCCCGGCGCCGGTTCGTCCGGTCCGCCCCCCGGCACCGCCGCGTCGAGCGCGACACGCAGCGACGCCTGCCGCACCGGCTCGGTCTGCGCCGTACGGGCGCAGGGTCCGGTGGCCGCCACCAGATGCACGCCCAGCCGCTCGCCGTCCCGCGCCACCGCCTCGAGCGCCCGCATCACCGATCCGGCGGCGGGCCGCCCCGGCGAACCGAGCGCCGGGGAGACCAGCGCGTCCAGGTCGTCCACGACCACCACCAGCCGGGGCAGCGGCGGGGCGGCCTCCGTCTTGCGCCGGTCCGCCCCGGGCCGCAGCCGCAGCGTCGAACTGGACGGGGTGTCGAGGTCCCCGTTCTGCGCCCCGCCGGCCGCCGCGCCCGCGCGGGACGCGGCCGTGCGCTGGGCGACCATACGGTCCGACAGCTCCCGCCCGGTGTGCCACTCCGCGAAGTCCGACCGGCCCAGCAGCTCCGCGCGCCGCTTCAGCTCGGCGCTCAGGGACTGCGCGAACTCCCGCATCCGCACCGGGTCGTTGGCGCAGAGATGCGTGGTGACATGCGGTACGTCCGTACACACGCGCAGGCCCTCGCCGGACGCGGTGCCCGCCGTGGGCACGCCCCGGCCGTCGACCAGCACGATGCCCAGCCGGTCGGGACGCTCGGCGGCGGCCAGCGAGGCGACGACCGCCCGCAGCAGTTCCGTACGACCGCTGCCGGACGGCCCCTCGACCAGCAGGTGCGGTCCGTCGGCGGCGAGGTCGGCGACGACCGGGCCGCGCGGGCCGGCGCCCAGTATGGCGGTGACGCGTCCACCGAGTGCCTGGGTGTCGTCGGCCGCGTCCGCCCAGCGGGCCATCAACGAGGCCGGGGTGGCCCGGGCCAGGCCCAGTTCGTCCAGCAGCCGCGCCGACCGGGGCAGCGGCGCCGACACGCGCGCGTGCCGCTCCCCGCCGGCGCCGTCCGTGCGCAGCGGCGCCAGCGCCCGTGCGAACCGCTCGGCCCAGGCGGGGGAGACCGCGTCGACCGTGGCGAGGGTGCCGTGGCCGACCGGGCCGGGGGGACGGCCGGAGCCGGTCCCGGCCACCCGCAGCAGGCGCAGCGCGGTCGCCACGTCCCCGCTGAGCAGGGCGACGGCCCCGCACTGCCGGAACGCCGGCGCCACCGCGCAGGCCGCCTCGTACGTCTCCGTCACCGGGGACGCGGGGGAGGCGGCGGCCGTCTCGGCGAGGCACACCACGTGGATCCCGGCCCGGGACCCCTCCAGGGCCAGCCGGGCCACCGCCTCGCGCACCTCGGGGCCGCCGGGGTCGCCGTCCACGACGACCACCGTGTACGGCCCTTCGCCGGATATGCGGGGGGCCGCGTGGTCGTGGTCCTCCAGCCGGCGCAGCAGTTCCTCCGCGCGGGCCGTGGCCTGTTCGCGGTCGTGCGCGAGGAGCAGACGGCAGTCCTGGCCGTGCCCCGGGCGTACGTGCGGCAGCCAGCCCAGCCAGGACCACTCGGCGGTGCGCTCCGCCAGGGGACGGGAGTGGTCCGCGGCGATCAGGACGATCTCCAGGGAGTCGGGGGAGTGCAGCGCGGCGAGCTGGGCGAGCACCGCGCGGGCCAGCCCGGTGAGCCGCTCACGCGGGCCGGCCAGTCCCAGCGCGCCGACCTCGCGCAGCCCCGAGGTCACCGGTACGGCGGGCAGCAGACCGGAGCCGTCCGGCGCCGGCCGGTCCGCCGTACCGAGCCGCACCGCGAGCGCCTCCGGGTGGCCCGGCCCGCGCTCCCACAACCGGGGGCCGGGGCCGAGCGCGGTCAGCAGCAGCGTCGCGGGGTCCGGCCAGGTCTCGGGCACGACGGGGGTGGTCACGCCCGGGTCGGGTACGACACCGGAGTCCTCCTCGCCGTGGGCGACCCACACGGTCTCGGGTTCCTGCCGCCCGCCGGTCAGCCGGCGTGCCCAGGCGGTGAGCCCGCCGCGCCTGCGCACGCCCGTCGGCCGGGGAAGATCGGTGCCGCGCACGGGGGTGCCCTTGCGGGTGCCGGGGAACTCCTCGGGCGGCGTGGCGGGTGTGCCGCCGGTCATGGGACCGGTGGCGGGGCCGGTGGTCGGACCGGTGAGGCGGCCGGGTGCGCCGCCGGATGTCCGGCCGGACGCCGGGACGGCCGGCCCGCCGGCGCCGCGGCCGGGTGCGCCGTCGGCGGCCGTGTCGCCCCGGACCTCGTCCGGCGCCGTCCCGGCCGGGCGATCGGCGCCGCCGGGGCCCGCACCGCGCGCGCTCACGCCGGAGCGCCCCGCGTGCGTGTCCCCGTCGGCGGGCAGCGGCCGGGACACGCGGCGGCCCTTGGGAAGGCGGGGCACGTCTCCCCGGGCGACCGTGTGCACCGCGCGTCCCCCGGGGGTGGTGCCGGTGTGCTCGATCCCGGGGGCGCGGCCCTGCCCCGGCACCCGCGGCGGTTCGCTCGCGCCGTCCCCCCGGGCAGTGTCCGGTGTCTCCTGCGCGTCCTGTGCCGTCACGGCCCAGCCGGCCGAGCCGTGGGCGTGGTGGGTGGGTGCCGTCGGCGCCGTCACGCGCGCGTGGGCGTCCTCGTCGTCGGCCTGCCCGGGCGGGGGCGGCGGCACCCGTACGTGCCCCTCGCCGTCCGGTGTCGTCGCCGCCCGCGCGCGGGGACCCGCCGCCGGGGTCAGGCGCAGGGCCGACTCGCCGATGCGCAGGAGCGCGCCCGGGGTGAGGCGGACCGGGCGGGGGCCCACGCGCCGGCCGTCCAGGGTCGTGCCGTTGGTGGAGTCGAGGTCGGCGACCGAGACGCCGCCGTTCGGGGCGACCGTCACGGCGCAGTGCAGCCGGGAGACGTCCGGGTCGTCGAGCGGCACGTCGGCGTCGGCGGAACGGCCTATGCGGATCTCGCCGCCGTGCAGCAGGTGCACCCCGCCCGCGTCGGGACCGGCGACGACGTGCAGCCGGGTCGGGGTCCCGTCCAGCTCGGGATGCGGCTCGGGCTCGCCCGGGGCGCCCACGGCCAGCACCGCGCCGTCGATCAGCGGCGGCTCGCCCAGCGTGCAGCGCTGGGCGTCGAGCCGCTGGTCACCGGCGTAGAGCACCGGTGAGCCGGACGGTCCGTCACCACCGGAGACCACCGAGGCCAGCGCGGAGGCGACCGCGGCCAGGGCCGTGCCCGCGGGCGCCGTGACCAGCACGTCGCAGCTCGCGGCCCGCTCCCGCGCGGGGGAGGAGGGGCCCAGCGGGTCTACGACGGTCAGCCGGATCTGCATCGCCGTCAGCGGTCCCTTCTGCGCGGGCGCCCGCGACGCGGGGGGACACCACCGCCCCGCGGCCCCCCAACCGCGGACTTCCCCCACCGCCACACGCGCACGTACGGCCAGTACTGCACGCATCCTCGCACCTGCCACCGACAACGCGCCCGCCCTCCGGCAGCAAATGATCTTGATTGGTCGGCTCTGCCCGCAAAAGTGCCTGACCGGTGAGGAGCGAATGATCGTTCCGGTTCCACTTGAGATCGGTCACGTCCGGCATGCGGCAACCAACGGACCGGCTCGGGCGTCTTTCCTGCGAACCTCCGACCTCCGAACACGGACGGGAACCGGTGCGTAGGACCCACAGTGAGATCACGTCGAAGACGACCGGCCGGTATCCCGCGCGGCGGCACTACAGTGGGTCGGAACATTCCGTAGCACGGTGGACCAGGGTGTACGCCAAGCAAGCAGCAGGGAGCGCGTGACGTGCGGCCAGTCGGCAGCAAGTACCTGCTCGAGGAGCCGCTCGGACGCGGCGCCACGGGCACCGTCTGGCGCGCCCGCCAGCGGGAGACCGCGGGCGCCGAGGCGGCCGTACCGGGGCAGCCCGGCGAGACCGTCGCGATCAAGGTCCTCAAGGAGGAGCTCGCCAACGACGCCGACATCGTGACGCGTTTCCTGCGCGAGCGGTCCGTCCTGCTGCGGCTCACCCACCCCAACATCGTCCGGGTCCGCGACCTGGTCGTCGAGGGCGATCTGCTGGCGCTGGTCATGGACCTCGTCGAGGGCCCGGACCTGCACCGCCACCTCCGCGAGAACGGCCCCTTCACCCCCGTCGCCGCCGCCCTGCTGACCGCGCAGATCGCCGACGCGCTCGGCGCCAGCCACGCCGACGGCGTGGTGCACCGCGACCTGAAGCCCGCCAACGTCCTGCTGAAGCAGACCGGCGGCGAGATGCACCCGATGCTGACCGACTTCGGCATCGCCCGCCTCGCCGACTCCCCGGGCCTGACCCGCACCCACGAGTTCGTCGGCACCCCCGCGTACATCGCGCCCGAGTCCGCCGAGGGCCGCCCGCAGACCTCCGCCGTCGACATCTACGGCGCCGGCATCCTGCTCTACGAGCTGGTCACCGGCCGCCCGCCGTTCTCCGGCGGCTCCGCCCTGGAGGTGCTGCACCAGCACCTGAGCGCCGAACCGCGCCGCCCCTCCACGGTCCCCGACCCGCTGTGGACGGTCATCGAGCGCTGCCTGCGCAAGAACCCCGACCAGCGGCCCAGCGCCGAGAACCTCGCACGCGGCCTGCGCGTCGTCGCCGACGGCATCGGCGTGCACGCGAACTCCGCGCAGATCGCCGCCGCCGAGAACGTCGGCGCGCTCCTCGTCCCCGACCCGGCGCCCGCGGCCGTACCCGGCGCGCCCGGCGCCGCCGACCCGACGCAGGTGCTGCCGCACGGCGCGGGCGCCTACGACCCCAACGGCGCGACCAGCGTCCTGCCGCAGACCGGCGGCCCGGCCGGCGCCGCCGACCCCACGGCCGTCATGCCCCCCGTACCGCCGGGGCAGCCCGGCGGACCCGGGGCCGGTCCGGACGACCCGCACCCCTGGCAGAACCAGCTCCGCGCGGCCCGCGACCGCAACGAGCAGACCCAGGTCCAGTACCTCGACCCGAGCCAGGACCCGCTGCGCCGCCGCCCCCAGCGGCAGGTCGCACGGCCTCCGCAGCAGCCCCAGCAGCCGCCGCAGCGGCGCCCGCAGCAGCCCGGCCCCGGATACGGCCACCCGCAGCAGCACCAGCCCCAGCAGTACGCCCCGCCGCAGCCCCAGCGGCCCCAGCCGCAGCGGTACGCGCCGCCGCCGGAGCCGCAGCGCCCGGCCCGGGAGCCAAGGCAGCCCCGGCAGCGCGGCGCCAACCCGATGCGCATCCCCGGCCTGGGGTGTCTGAAGGGGTGCCTGTTCACGATCGTCATCCTGTTCGTCGCGAGCTGGCTGATCTGGGAGCTGAGCCCGCTCCAGGACTGGATCGGCACCGGCAAGGGCTACTGGGACCAGCTCAGCGACTGGTTCGGCTCGGTGACGGGCTGGATCGAGGACCTGGGCGGCTCCTCGGACTCCTCCGGGACGAACTGAGCCTGTTTGCTGATTTGTCGACATCTGGGGGTCGATTTCCGTATCCCCGGTGAAGGTCGGCGCCCCGGACGCGTAGCTTTGGCGACAACACGCGTCGGTAGGAGCAGTCTTGGCACGGAGAATCGGCAGCCGGTACACCGCCCATCAGATCCTCGGGCGGGGCAGCGCCGGCACGGTGTGGCTGGGCGAGGGCCCCGACGGGCCCGTCGCCATCAAGCTGCTGCGTGAGGATCTCTCCTCGGACCAGGAGCTCGTCGGCCGCTTCGTGCGGGAGCGGACGGCGCTGCTCGGTCTGGAGCATCCGCACGTCGTCTCCGTACGCGACCTGGTGGTCGACGGCAACGATCTCGCCCTGGTCATGGACCTCGTCCGCGGTACGGACCTGCGCACCCGCCTCGACCGGGAGCGCAGGCTGGCCCCGGAGGCCGCCGTGGCGATCGTCGCCGACGTCGCCGACGGCCTGGCGGCGGCGCACGCGGCCGGGGTCGTGCACCGGGACGTGAAGCCGGAGAACGTGCTGCTCGACATGCAGGGCCCGCTCGGCCCCGGCGGCTCGCACCGCGCCCTGCTCACCGACTTCGGCGTGGCGAAACTCATCGACACCCCGCGCCGCACCCGGGCCACGAAGATCATCGGAACGCCGGACTACCTGGCGCCGGAGATCGTCGAGGGCCTGCCCCCGCGCGCGTCGGTCGACATCTACGCGCTGGCCACGGTCCTGTACGAGCTGCTCGCGGGCTTCACGCCGTTCGGCGGCGGGCACCCGGGGGCGGTGCTGCGCCGCCATGTCACCGAGACGGTCGTCCCCCTCCCCGGCATCCCGGACGAGCTGTGGCAGCTGCTGGTGCAGTGCCTGGCGAAGGCCCCGGCGTCCCGGCTGCGCGCCTCCGAGCTGGGCGCGCGGTTGCGGGAGCTGCTGCCGATGCTGGTGGGGATGCCGCCGCTGGACGTGGACGAGCCGGACACCGAGCCCGCGGAGGAGGCGGGGGAGGAGTTCCAGCCCTCCGGGCCGGCCCCGGTCGCCGGGGAGCCGGTGCGGCGCCGCGGCGCGGTCCCGCTGGTGCCGGGCGCGAAACCGGCCGACTCCAACCGCGACACGCACACGTCGATGAGGGTGCCGGCCCCCGACGAGCTGGCCGGCGGTGCCCGCGGCACGGCCCGCGCGCCCCGCGCGGCGGGTGCGCGTCGGCCGGGCTCCGCCCGCAACCGCGCGGTCACCCGTCGACGCCGGCTCACCCTGGCGGTGGCGGTGGTGATCCTGGCGGCGGCGGGCGTCGGCACCTGGCTGGCCACGGCGGAGGACGAGACGACACCACCCCAGGACACCCGGAACTCGGCGCCGACGAACCCGTAGCCGCGGGAAGCCACGGCTTCCCGGGGCTACGGGGCTGCGCCGACATGCGGCTCGGCCGCGTGGGCGCGAACAGAGGTCCGGGGGCGGAGCCCCCAGGGACGGGCCGGGAAGGGGCGGCGGGGGCGAAAGAAGCGTGCGCGCCGCGTCCCCACGACCAGGAGCCGCCGCCCGTCGTGCCCGCGCCGCCACTGACCGCACTGCGGGGACCGGCCGGCGGAGCCGTTACGCTGGAGGGCGTGGCAGTCGTCGATGTATCCGAAGAGCTCAAGTCCCTCTCCTCGACCATGGAGTCGATCGAGGCCGTTCTGGACCTCGACAAGCTGAGGGCAGACATCGCCGTGCTCGAGGAGCAGGCGGCCGCGCCGTCCCTGTGGGACGACCCGGACGAGGCGCAGAAGATCACCAGCAAGCTCTCCCACCTCCAGGCCGAGGTGCGGAAGGCCGAGGCGCTGCGGGGCCGGATCGACGATCTCGCCGTGCTCTTCGAGATGGCCGAGGAGGAGGACGACCCGGACACCCGCGCGGAGGCCGAGGCAGAGCTCACCCTCGTCAAGAAGGCGCTGGACGAGATGGAGGTCCGGACGCTGCTCAGCGGCGAGTACGACTCCCGTGAGGCGCTCGTCAACATCCGCGCGGAGGCCGGTGGCGTCGACGCCGCCGACTTCGCCGAGAAGCTGCAGCGCATGTACCTGCGCTGGGCCGAGCAGCACGGCTACAAGACCGAGCTGATCGAGACGTCGTACGCGGAGGAGGCCGGCATCAAGTCGACCACCTTCTCCGTCCAGGTGCCCTACGCCTACGGCACCCTCTCCGTCGAGCAGGGCACGCACCGCCTGGTGCGCATCTCGCCCTTCGACAACCAGGGCCGCCGCCAGACGTCCTTCGCGGGCGTCGAGATCCTCCCCGTGGTCGAGCAGACCGACCACGTCGAGATCGACGAGTCCGAGCTGCGGGTGGACGTGTACCGGTCCTCCGGTCCCGGCGGCCAGGGCGTGAACACCACCGACTCCGCGGTGCGGCTCACCCACCTCCCCACCGGCATCGTGGTCTCCTGCCAGAACGAGCGCTCCCAGATCCAGAACAAGGCCACCGCGATGAACGTCCTCCAGGCCAAGCTCCTGGAGCGGCGCCGTCAGGAGGAGCAGGCCAAGATGGACGCCCTCAAGGGCGACGGCGGCAACTCGTGGGGCAACCAGATGCGTTCGTACGTGCTGCACCCGTACCAGATGGTCAAGGACCTGCGCACGGAGCACGAAGTCGGCAACCCCGAGGCCGTGTTCAACGGTGAGATCGACGGCTTCCTGGAGGCCGGGATTCGCTGGCGCAAGCAGCAGGAGAAGTAGCCCACCGCGCGAACGCCGATTTGTCGACAAGGCAACTGCCGCCTCTTGGGCGGCAGTTGCCTTTTTGTACCGGGGATGCCTGGGTTTTACATCACACTCACACCTTCATTGTCCGGCAAAGCGTGCGTAGGTGGACATCGCGTACGCAACGGCCTTGACGTTCTTTTGGAAAATGGGAAAGGTGAAGCGTGGCATGCGTATCTCTGGGGCGCATGTGAACCGGGGGGCGTTTCATCACAGTCACCCCCGTTGATCACCGCCCCGAGCGCCGCCTCATTGACGATGAGCTACTGGGGGTAGCAACCACATGACCAAGAAGACGCGGATCCGTGTCGCTCGGATCGCGGCCGGTGCCGTGATCGCGGCCGGTGCCTCGCTGTCGGCGGCGGGTGCCGCTTCGGCGCTCGAGTTCAACATCGGCATCACCGCCGAGGGCGACGACCCGGACCCGGGCTGCGACATCGCGGTCGATCCGGAGTGCGAAGAGGAGCCCGGCGGGGAAGAGCCCGGTGGCGAGGAGCCCGGCGGGGAAGAGCCCGGTGGCGAGGAGCCCGGCGGGGAAGAGCCCGGTGGCGAGGAGCCCGGTGGGGAAGAGCCCGGCGGGGAGCAGCCGGGCGGCGAGGACCCCGTAGAGGAGCCCTCCGAGAACCCGGGCAACGGCAACGGCGGCAGCAATGGTGGCGGCAACGCCGCCGACCCCGACGGTGGCGCCTCGCCGCAGGACGAGGGCTCCTCGGCCCTCACCGACACCGGCGACGACGCCCCGGCCACCTCGGCCCAGGGCGACGGCAAGGAGCTCGCCGAGACCGGTGCCGCCGAGACCACCTTCCTGCTGATCGGTGCCGCCACGATGATCGCCGGCGGTATCGGCTTCCGGGTGCTGCCGCGCCTGATGACCGGCCGCGACGGCGCCGCCGCCTGACGGTGGCCGCGCGTGTGCGTACCGTACGCATGACGTAAGGCGAAGGGCCCGGAGCGCGGTTGCGCTCCGGGCCCTTCGCCACGTCCTGTGCCCGTACGTCAGGCGGTCTGGTGGGCGAGCAGCGCCACCGCCGCGACCAGCACCGCCAGTAGTGCGATCAGCGTCATGGGGTTCAGCCCCGCGAAGAAGTTGTTCTCCTGCTGCAGCCGCTCGCGGTTCGCGCGGCACACCGGGCACCGGCCCTCACTCACGGGAGCGGCGCAGTTCGCGCACACCAGCCGGTCGTACGTCATGCGCTCGCCCTCCTCGCACCGGTTCCAGATGAACAACGCCCGCCCTCTCGCGAACGTTCCCCTTCCACTGTGCCAGGTTCCCGCGGAAGCCGCGCCGGGTCGCGCCCACGCGGCGGAGCCGCACATGCCGCAGCCCCGTGCCCCCGGGGCGCCGTCCTCACCCGGCACTGGAACAAAAGGGCGCAAGTCTTACGCAACCCCTACCGGTGCCTGCGCTCGCCTCCCCGGTTCGCGTATGGTCACGCTCATCTACCCCCGGCTACCCGTGGTGCACCTGTGATCCGATTCGACAACGTGTCCAAGGCCTACCCCAAGCAGAACCGCCCCGCACTCAGGGATGTCTCCCTGGAAGTGGAGAAGGGCGAGTTCGTGTTCCTCGTGGGCTCCTCCGGCTCCGGAAAGTCCACCTTCCTGCGGCTGGTCCTCCGCGAGGAGCGGGCCAGTCACGGGCAGGTGCACGTCCTGGGCAAGGATCTCGCCCGTGTCTCCAACTGGAAGGTGCCGCAGATCCGGCGCCAGCTGGGGACCGTGTTCCAGGACTTCCGCCTGCTGCCGAACAAGACGGTCGCCGAGAACGTCGCCTTCGCGCAGGAGGTCATCGGCAAGTCGCGCGGTGAGATCCGCAAGTCCGTGCCGCAGGTGCTCGACCTCGTCGGGCTCGGCGGCAAGGAGGAGCGGATGCCCGGTGAGCTCTCCGGCGGTGAGCAGCAGCGCGTCGCCATCGCGCGGGCCTTCGTCAACCGGCCCAAGCTGCTCATCTGCGACGAGCCCACCGGCAACCTCGACCCGCAGACCTCCGTCGGCATCATGAAGCTGCTCGACCGGATCAACCGGACGGGCACGACCGTGGTGATGGCGACGCACGACCAGAACATCGTGGACCAGATGCGCAAGCGCGTCATCGAGCTGGAGCAGGGCCGTCTCGTCCGCGACCAGGCACGCGGCGTCTACGGCTACCAGCACTGACGCTCCACGGAAAGGCTTGATCAGACGCCATGCGCGCCCAGTTCGTCCTGTCGGAGATCGGCGTCGGTCTCCGCCGCAACCTGACGATGACCTTCGCCGTCGTCGTCTCCGTCGCCCTGTCGCTCGCCCTGTTCGGCGGGTCGCTCCTGATGAGCGACCAGGTGAACGCCATGAAGGGCTACTGGTACGACAAGGTCAACATCTCCATCTACCTGTGCAACAAGAGCGACGCCGAGTCCGACCCCAACTGCGCCAAGGGTGCGGTGACCGACGACCAGAAGGGTCAGATCAAGACCGACCTGGAGAAGATGCCGGTCGTCGACTCGGTGACGTACGAGTCGCAGGACGAGGCGTACAAGCACTACAAGGAGCAGTTCGGCGACTCCCCGCTGGCCAGCTCCCTGACGCCGGACCAGATGCAGGAGTCGTACCGCATCAAGCTGAAGGACCCGGAGAAGTACCAGGTGGTGGCGACCGCCTTCGACGGGCGTGACGGCGTGCAGTCGGTGCAGGACCAGAAGGGCACCCTGGACAACCTCTTCGGGCTGCTGGAAGGCATGAACATGGCCGCCCTCGCGATGATGGCGCTCATGCTGGCCGTCGCCCTGATGCTGATCGTGAACACGGTGCGCGTCTCCGCGTTCAGCCGTCGTCGCGAGACCGGGATCATGCGGCTGGTCGGCGCCTCCGGCTTCTACATCCAGGCGCCGTTCATCATGGAGGCCGCGGTCGCGGGACTCATCGGCGGCGCGCTCGCGTGCGGATTCCTGCTTGTCGGGCGGTACTTCATCATCGACCACGGACTGGCCCTGTCCGAGAAGCTGAACCTGATCAACTTCATCGGCTGGGACGCCGTACTGACCAAGCTCCCGCTGATCCTCGCGACCAGTCTGCTGATGCCCGCGTTGGCCGCGTTCTTCGCGCTGCGCAAGTACCTGAAGGTCTGACGGCTCCCCTCCCCGAGGGGGAGGGGATTCCTGGCTCAGGCTGCCTCCCGGAGCGGCGCTCCGGGAGGTCTTGTGCCTTCGTTACCAGCCGGGTCCAGACCTGCCCGGACGAGCATCACGTGGGCGGAGTTCTTGTCCCTGGGGGAGACGGCTCCGCACGCGACGCAGGCTGACCAGTGAACTGGGGTATGTGTGTTCGCGCCCCTTCCTCCCTCCGGCCTGAACGTCGGGGCCTCCTCGCAAGAGACCGAGTGACCCTTGCCACGAGGGGCGCACGGCCAACCGGCCGTGCGCCCCTTCGCGTTGTCCTAGACTCACCGGCATGTCAGGTCGTGCCCTGTTCTGTCAGCCCCGCCGCATCCGCCGCGGGGCCGCCCTGACCTTGGTGTTCGCGAGCGTGCTCGTCGCCGGCGCGGCCACGGGCAACCTCCCCGGGGCCGACGGCGAGGCCACGGCGGACGGTGCCCTTCCGGCCGCTCCGGTCGGCCGCCACACGGACGTCGCCAGGGAGGCCGAGGAGGCCGCCGCCGACGGCACCTCGCCCATGGAGGCCGCCCAGCGCGCCGTCAGCCGCAGCGGGGACCGCTGGGCCGCCGTCTACTCCCCGGGCGAGTACGAGGAGTTCGAGGACGCCCTGGACGGCCGGTACACCGGCGTCGGTCTGTGGGCCCGCGAGCGGGAGGGCCGCATCGAGGTGACGAAGGTGGGCGACGACACGCCCGCCGCCGACGCCGGGATCCGCGCGGGCGACCGGCTGCGCAGCGTCGACGGTGAGAAGGTCGACGGCCGGCCCGTCACGGAGGTCGTCTCCTTACTGCGCGGCGGGACCGCCGGCGAGTCCGTCGGCACCACCGTCCGCCTCGGCCTGGAACGCGGCACGCGCGCGTGGCACGAGACCGTGCGCCGCGCCCGGCTGTCCCGGGACACCGTCACCGTCCGCGAGCTCGCCTCCCGGGTGACCGTCATCACCGTCGGCGCCTTCACCAAGGGCTCCGGCGACGAGGTCCGCACCGCCGTACGGCGGGCCCCGGCCGGCGCCGGCATCGTCCTCGACCTGCGGGGCAACTCCGGGGGCCTGGTCGCCGAGGCGGTCACCGCCGCCTCCGCCTTCCTCGACGGCGGCCTGGTCGCCACGTACGACGTCGAGGGCGAGCAGCGCGCCCTGCACGCCGAGCCCGGCGGCGACACCACCAGACCCCTGGTCGCGCTCGTCGACGGCGGGACGATGAGCGCGGCCGAGCTCCTCACCGGCGGCCTGCAGGACCGCGGACGGGCGGTCGTCGTGGGCTCCCGCACCTTCGGCAAGGGCTCGGTGCAGATGCCGACCCCGCTGCCCGACGGCTCCGTCGCCGAGCTGACCGTCGGCCACTACCGCACCCCCTCCGGCCGGGGCGTCGACGGTCACGGCCTCACCCCCGACCTGGAGGCCGACGAAGAGGCACTCCAGCGGGCCGAGACGGTCCTGAGCGGCCTCGGCCGCTAGAGGGTCCCGTCCGGATCGGGCCGGCTCCGGTGAGCGGTACCCCGCAGCCGAGCCGAGCCGAGCCGAGTCGGAGCGGGGTCCGGTGCCGTGTGTCGCGAGGCGGAGGAGGGCGCCGGGGCGGAGCCCCGGCAACCGACGACGACGCGGCGGTGGGGGGAGCGGTGCCAGGGCCACCGACCCCGGCAGGACCCGAACGGCACGCCCTTGGCCCCCGGTCGGTAATCGGCTTCCCGTGGACCCCCTCCGTAGTGCGAAAATGGGCGGCACTATGGCTAAGGAAAAAGGGCGCAAGCTGATCGCGCAGAACAAGAAGGCGCGGCACGACTACCTCATCATCGACACCTACGAGGCGGGCCTGGTCCTCACCGGCACCGAGGTGAAGTCCCTGCGCCAGGGCCGGGCGTCGCTGGTGGACGGCTTCGTCCAGCTCAGCGACCACGAGGCGTGGCTGCACAACGTGCACGTGCCGGAGTACAGCCAGGGCACCTGGACCAACCACAGCGCGAGGCGCAAGCGCAAGCTGCTGCTGCACCGCGAGGAGATCGGCAAGCTGGAGTCCAAGTCCCAGGAGACGGGGCACACCATCGTGCCGCTCGCCCTGTACTTCAAGGACGGCCGTGCGAAGGTCGAGATCGCGCTGGCCAAGGGCAAGAAGGAGTACGACAAGCGGCAGACGCTGAGGGAGAAGCAGGACCGGCGCGAGACCGACCGGGCGATCTCGGCGGTCCGCAGGAAGCAGCGGACGTAGGCCCTGCCGCGGAGTGCCGGGGAATACGCTGGCACCGACCCGCGTTGGTCACGTACGATGGCAACTGCACCCCACGGCGGGTGCGCACCTTGAGAAAAAAACATGGGGATGATCGGTTTCGACAGCGGCTGTCGAAGCAGGGGAAGCGTGTCGAGGAAGCGGCCATGATCTCGTAAACCACAGGCCGAAAAAAACAATCGCCAATTCTAAGCGATCTGTCTCCCAGGGCGAGCTCGCCCTCGCTGCCTGATTTTCAGGTAGCGAGCAGCGGCTCCCCTACTTAAGGGAGTGTCAGCCCGGGGGTGTTCCCGACCCGGATCCTGGCATCAGCTAGGGGACTAAACCTTGATCCCGGTCACGGGGTGAAGAGGGAAATCCAACAGTGACTGGGCCCGTCGGAGACTTGTCGGCGTGATCTCCGGGGCCGAGAAAAGCACAGCCGACTGCACACGGAGAAGCCCTGATTCCGCACCGTTGGACGCGGGTTCGATTCCCGCCATCTCCACTCCACCCCATGTGGGCACAGGCCCCGTCGCTTCGAGCGCCGGGGCCTGTGTCATGCGGCCACACAGGGTCATGGGGCCACACAGGGTCATGCGGCCACATGACCGGGCCGAGGTGATGTGGGGCCCGACCCCATATCGAGTGCTGGTTCACGCTTCTACCTTTCCTCTGCATGACACAGACCAGAGCCGCAACCCTGCTCACCGTCCTCGCAGCACTGCTCTCCGTGCTGCTCACCCCGGCCCCGGCCGCCGCCTCCGCTGCCGCCGCCTCCCTCCAGGAGGTCACCGGCTTCGGCGGCAACCCCGGCGCCCTGAAGATGTACCGCTACGTCCCCGACGGGCTGCCCGCCGGCCGGCCCGTCGTCGTCGCCCTGCACGGCTGCACCCAGAACGCCGCCGGATACGCCACCGGCACCGGCTGGACGACCCTCGCCGACCGCTGGGGCTTCTCCGTCGTGCTGCCTCAGCAGCAGAGCGGCAACAACCTCAGCCAGTGCTTCAACTGGTTCCAGGGCGCGGACACACGGCGCGGACAGGGCGAGGCCGCCTCCGTCGCCCAGATGGTCGACCGGCAGCTCACCGACGTCTCCGGCGACGCCTCACGCGTGTACGTCACCGGACTGTCCGCGGGTGGCGCGATGACCGCCGTGATGATGGCGACGTACCCCGAGAAGTTCGCGGCGGGAGGTGTCGTCGCCGGACTCCCCTACGGATGCGCGCAGGCCGCCGGATCGCCGTACGTGTGCATGTACGTCGGTGCCACCCAGACCCCGGGCCAGTGGGGCGACCGGGTGCGCGCCGCGCGGCCCGGTCACACCGGCCCCTGGCCGGCCCTCACGGTCCTGCAGGGCACGGCCGACCACACGGTGAAGCCCGCCAACATGACCGCCCTGGTGGAGCAGTGGACCGATGTGCACGGCGCCGACCGGACCGCCGACGTCAGCGACACCGTCGCCGGACACCCGCACCAGGTCTTCCGGGGCCCGGCCGGGGACGCGGTCGTCGAGACGTACAGCCTCACCGGCATGGGACACGGTCAGCCCGTCGATCCGGGCAGCGGCAGTGAGCAGTGCGGGACGGCCGGGGCGTACTTCCTGGACGTGGGCCTGTGCGCCGCACACCGGCTCGGGAAGGCCTGGGAACTGGGCTGAACCGGCCGCCGTCACGCCCCGCGCGGTGCCGTGCTCGCCCGTTCCGTCAGCCGGGGCGGCAGCAGGGTGGCCCCCGGTCCGGGGACACCGGACAGCTTCCGTACGAGGAGGTGCACCGCGCGGGTGCCCAGTTCCGCCGACGGCACGGCGACCGAGGTGACCGGGACGCGGGCCGACGCGGCGACGCGGGACGGGCAGACGGCGGTCAGGGACAGATCGCCGGGGATGCTCAGCCCCAGCCGCTCGAAGGCGTCGATCAGCGGATCGAGCAGCGGTTCGTTGTGTACCACCACCCCCGTCAGCGCCGGCAGCTCGCGCACCAGCCGCTCGGCGATCGCGCGGGCGGCGTCACGGCCGGTCCCGCACGGATGCACGGCCGAGGTGAGCCGGTGCCGGTCGGCGGCCGCCGTGAAGCCCTCCACCAGCCGCCGCGCGAACGCGGTCCGCCGTACGTACACCTCCGGGGGCGAGCCGACCAGCGCCACCACCCGGTGCCCGAGCCGCGCCAGGTGGTCCACGCACAGCTCACCGGCCGCCCGGAAATCCAGGTCGACGCAGGTCAGCCCATCCGGTTCGGCGGGCACCCCGATCAGCACGGACGGCAAGGACCCCGAGCGCAGCAGCGGCAGCCGGGGGTCCTGGAGCTGTACGTCCATCACGATCACCCCGTCCGCCAGCCCTGTGGCCGCGACGCGCCCGAGGCCCTCCTCGCCCTCGCCCTGGGTGAGCAGCAGTACGTCGTGGTCGTGGGCGCGGGCGGCGGTGACCACCGACACCGCGAACTGCGTCACCACCGGCACATGGACGCCGGAGCGCACCGGGACCGCCAGGGCCAGCACCTTCGACCGGTGGCCGGCCGCGCCCCGGCCACCGCCGTCCGCGCGGTAGCCCAGCTCACGGACGGCCGCCTGGACCCGGAGCCGGGTCGCGTCGGAGATCGGGCGCTTGCCGCTGAGCGCGTACGAGACCGTGCTGGGGGAGACCCCGGCGCGCCGGGCCACATCCGTGATCTTCACCATCGGGGGTCCTCATCTGCACGGTCCGCGGGGATGCAGAAAGCGGTTTCGAAGCGCTTCGACGGGTGAAGGTATGTGCGGGACCTGTGGCCGTCAATGGGTCGGGAGGGAATCGGTGGAGCGGTTCGACGGCCCGAACAGGACGAGGGTGGAGAGAGCCACGAGGAGGGCGGTCGCGGCCGCCGCCACCGGCACGCCGTACCCCGCCGTCGCCGAGACGTGCTCCACCGTCCAGCCGCCCGCCGCGCTGCCGCAGGCGATCCCGCCGAGCAGACCGGTCACCGCGAGCGTCATGCCCTCGTTCAGCCGGTCCTCGGGCGTGTACCGCTGGACCAGGGTCATCGTGGTGACCATGGTGGGGGCGGTCGCCATCCCGGCGACCAGCAGCGCCCCCGCCAGCAGCGGGAGCGAGCCGGTGAGCCCGGCCGCGAGCAGCGGCAGGGTCATCAGCGCGGTCATCGCGGCCAGGCACCACGGCAGCCGGGATTGCGCGGACCCCGCCGGGCGCATCGCCCCGTACAGCAGCCCCGCCGCACAGGAACCGGCCGCCTGGAGCGCGAGCACGGCGCCGGACGCCGCGCGGTGCCCCCGCTCGTCCGCGAACGCGAGGGTCACCACCTCCAGCGAGCCGAACACCGCGCCCGTCGCGAGACAGACCACCAGCAGCGGCCGCATGCCGGGCGACCGCAGCGGCGCCCGCGCGGAGGAACGCCGTGCGGCCGGCGGCTCGGTCGACCGCTGGGCGGCGAACAGCAGGATGCCCGTCAGCAGCAGCACGGCGCCCACGAGCGTGCCCGCCTCCGGGAAGAACGTGCCGCACAGGAAGGCCGCGAGCACCGGGCCGAGCATGAAGCACAGTTCGTCCGCGGCCTGTTCGAAGGAGTTCGCGGTGTGCAGGGCCGCGGCGTCCCCCTTCAGCAGATGCGCCCAGCGGGCCCGCGACATCCCGCCGGTGTTGGGGGTGGTGGCGGTGGCGGCGTAGGAGGCGAACAGGGTCCAGTCCGGGGCGCCGTGACGCACGCAGAGCAGCAGCGCGAGGGAGCCGAGCACGGCGAACACCGCGGCCGGCAGGGCGATACGGGCCTGCCCGTACCGGTCGACCAGGCGCGCGGTCCACGGGGCGACCACCGCCGTCGCCACCAGGCCCGTCGCGGTGACGGCGCCGGCCAGGGCGTACGAACCCCGCGTCCCGGCGATCATCACGACCGCGCTCACGCTGAACATGCCCATCGGCAGCCGCGCGATGAGGTTGCCGGCCGTGAACGCGCGGGTGCCGGGCAGCACGAAGAGACGGCGGTACGGGCCCTTCGCGCGGGGCTCGCTCCGTCCGCGCGGGCCGAAGTCGACGGCGACCGGGGTGTCGGCGGTGACCGTGGGCAGGGGAGTGTCCCGGGAGCGGGAGGTCGATCGGGGCATGACACCACCGTCGCCCGCGCTCACGTGCCCGGTCCAACACCTTCCCTGCGCCGATTGACGCACCCGTGTTGTAAGTTCACGCCCATGCCCGCCCCCGCCCACCTCGACCCCCGCCTGCTGCGCGCCTTCGTGACCGTCGCCGAGGAGCTGCACTTCACCCGGGCCGCCATGCGCCTCTACGTCGCCCAGCAGGCGCTCAGCAGGGACGTGCGGCGGCTGGAACGGGACCTGGGCAGTGAGCTGTTCGTACGGACCACCCGCCAGGTGACGCTCACCGCCGACGGCGAACGCCTGCTGCCGTACGCCCGCGCGGTGCTCCAGGCGCAGGACGACCTGCTCGCCGCCGCCGGACGGGCCCGGCCCCTGCTGGTGGACCTCAACACCCCGGGCCTGCACACCCCGCGCCGGGTGCTGCACCGGGCCCGCGAACTCGCCCCCGGGCACGAACTGATGGCCCGCTACGAGAGCGGGCTGACCGGGGCCGTGGGGGAACTGCTCGCGGGGCGGCTCGACGCGTCGTTCGGACGGTTCGCGGGCCTCGCCCCCGCACTGCGGGCCGGGCTCGAGCAGCAGCCCGTGCGCCACGAGCCGATGGCGGTCGTGCTGCCCGAGGACCACCCGCTGGCCGCACGGGCCGAGGTGCCGCTCGCCGCGCTGGCCGGCGAGACGGTGTACGCGGGAGCCGGGAACGAGCGCACGCCGGAATGGACGGACCTCGCGCGGTCGCTGTTCGAGGGCCGGGGGATCACGCTCGCGCCGCCCGCGCCGCTGGCCGTCGGGGACGAGGAGTTCCAGCGGATCATGGCCAGAACGCGTCACCCGGTCCTCGCCGTAGTCGATTTTCCGCCACTGCCCTCGACGGTACTGCGCCCTCTCGTGGACCCGGTTCCGCTGTCACCCGTGTCCCTGGTGTGGCGGAAAGGGCTGGTTCATCCCGCTCTGGACGCTCTTCGGCGGGCGGCGGCCGTTCTTGCCGCGGAGGAGGGCTGGCTGCGGCGGCCGGCCGAGGGGTGGCTGCCCGACCGGGATATTGTCGTGATGGCGGCCCGATGATGTCTCACTACTGACACGAATGACTGCCCCGGGAACACAGGACCTCCACGTGCGCTACATTCGGTGCCCGAGCAGAGTGTGATAAATGAGGCGCTCGGAGCGGGTGGGGGCCCGGTCCGTCGGCGGGTGCTCGGGTCGTACGCGCGCCGGAAGTGCCCTGTGGGGGGAAGTGCGTGCGCGTGGAAAAGTGGCGAGAAGACGCCCAACCGGAACGGCCCGAGGGCGTGTCGGCGTTCGAGAGGAACGCCGAGGACGAGGACCTGCGTGAGACGAGAGTCCTCCCCCTGAGCGAGAAGCCCGGTACGGCCCCGCACGAGGCCGATGCCGGCTCCCTCGAGGACCGCTGGGCCCGCCTCGGCGTCTTCCCCGGCGGCAACGACAGGACCCAGGTCCTGCCCGACGCCGCCCACCGCGCGGAGCCCTCCGCCCGGCCCGGGCCGGGGACCGGCGACGGCCGTGGCCCCGCGGCACCGGGCCGGACGGCACCGTCCGGGAGCCGGCCGGACGGTCCGCGGAACGCCGAGCGCCCCGCGGCACCGCACCGGACGACGCCGTCCGGGAACCCGGCGGACGGTCCCTGGGACACCGAGCGCACCACCGCCCTGCGCGTCCCCCGCCAGCCGGGCGGCATCCTCGGCGCTCCCGGCGCCAGGACGGCAGGACCCTCCTCCCGGCAGGGCGGAGCACGCACCTCGGGCGGCCACGGAGCGGCCGGCTTCCCGCCGGCCTCCCGACGCCCGTCGCCCGCCCCGGGGACGACCGGCTTCCCGCCGGTTTCCGGAGGCTCGTCGCCGGGCTCCGGGACGACCGGCCTCCCGCCGGCTTCCGGGCGCCCGTCGTCCGCTCCCGGTACGGCCGGCGCCCCGACCGAGTTCCTGCGCCCCTCCTCGGACCCCGGCGCCCCGACGACCTCCCGCACCCCCGTCCGTGACCCCTGGCAGGAGGGGGCCGGCGACTCCGCCGCGGCCACCCACGACCCGCACGAGGTGACGGTCCAGCTCGACTCCGTACAGATCGGGGAAGGCCTCGAGCTGCGCCGGGCGCCGGGCCGGGCGAGCGGAGGGCAGGACGCCGCCGCCGGACCCGTGTTCGTCGACGAGTCCGGCCGCCGCAGCCGGCTCTACCGCCGTATCGGCATGGCCGTCGGCCTCGCCTGCGCCGGCTACGCCGTCGTCATGGTCGCCACGCTGCTGTCCGGCAACTCCGACGCCCCCTGGATGCCCGTCCCCGGCCAGGAGGACAAGCCCGCCGGGCAGGTCGGGACGACACCTGGGCCCGAGGAGACGGGCACCACGCCCAGCTCCGGCACCAGCCTCGTCCCCGGCACCACGCCGACCACCGGCACCCCGACGCTGCCCGCGCCCGGCGCCACCGCGCCCGCGACGGGCGGCGGGGCCGGCACCGCGGACCAGCCGGACACCGCCGACCCGACACCGACGTCGACCGGCAGGAACACCACGAACCCGGTCACCGGCGGTGACGACGACGCCACCACCACGCCCCCGGACGACACCGTGAGCACGGCGCCCGCCGACCCGCCGGTGTCGGAAGAACCCGACCCCGTGACGACCGCCCCCACAGGCGGCGGAGAGGCCGGCGGCACCGACAACGTCGCCGGTGCCCCCGCCGGCCAGCCGGTCGTCGCCGACGGCTCCGCCGCACAGCCGGACCCGTCCACCACCCCCGCCGCACCGTCCCCGGAGAACGTCGTCTGATGGCATCCCGCTCCCACCGTCACCGGGCCGCCCGCCAGGCCCGTGACGGCGCCCCGCGCCGCCGCCTGCCCTTGCGCCTGCTGCTTCCGGTGCTCGTCCTCGTCGCCCTGGCGGCGATGCTCATGCTGCGCGGATACGTGCACAGCGAGATCCTCGCCGACCACCGCGTCCAGAAGCCCGCCCCCACCACGCAGGTGCCCGGGAAGATACTGGAGGGCGGCCCGGTCATCGACGCCCGCGCCGGGCAGACCCAGAGCCTGAGCGTGCCCGACCACCGCCTCGTCCTCACCTTCGACGACGGCCCGGACCCGATCTGGACGCCGAAGGTGCTCGACGTGCTGAAGAAGCACGACGCGCACGCGGTCTTCTTCGTCACCGGCACCATGGCCTCCCGCTACCCGGACCTCGTCGAGCGCATGGTCGACGAGGGCCACGAGATCGGCCTGCACACCTTCAACCACCCCGACCTCGCCCTCCAGTCCAAGAAGCGCATCGACTGGGAGCTGTCGCAGAACCAGCTGGCGATCACCGGCGCGGCCGGCATCCGCACCTCCCTCTTCCGCCCGCCGTACTCCTCCTACGCCGAGGCCATGGACAACGAGTCCTGGCCGGTCACCGAGTACATCGGCAGCCGCGGTTACCTCACCGTCGTCAACAACACCGACAGCGAGGACTGGAAGCAGCCCGGCGTCGACGAGATCATCCGCCGCGCCACGCCCGAGGGCCGCAAGGGCGCCATCGTCCTGATGCACGACTCCGGCGGCGACCGCAGCCAGACCGTCGCGGCGCTCGACAGGTTCCTGCCCGACCTGAAGGCGAAGGGCTACGAGTTCGACAACCTCACCGAGGCCCTGGACGCGCCCAGCGCGCACAGCCCGGTCACCGGCGCCGAGCTCTGGAAGGGCAAGGCGTGGATCTTCCTGGTCCAGGCCTCGGAGAGGATCACCGACGTCCTGGTGGTCGGCCTCGCGATCATCGGCACCCTGGTCATCGGCCGCTTCGTCCTGATGCTCCTCCTCTCCGGCGTCCACGCCCGCCGCGTCCGCCGCAAGGGCTTCCGCTGGGGTCCGCCGGTCAACGAACCGGTGACGGTGCTGGTCCCGGCGTACAACGAGGCCAAGTGCATCGAGAACACCGTCAACTCCCTGATGGCGAGCGAGCACCCGATCGAGGTCCTCGTCATCGACGACGGTTCCACCGACGGCACCGCACGCATCGTCGAGGCGATGGGCCTGCCCAACGTACGGGTGATCCGCCAGCTCAACGCGGGCAAACCGGCCGCGCTCAACCGGGGCCTCGCCAACGCCCGCTACGACATCGTCGTGATGATGGACGGCGACACCGTCTTCGAACCGTCCACCGTCCGCGAACTCGTCCAGCCCTTCGGCGACCCCAGGGTCGGCGCGGTGGCGGGCAACGCGAAGGTCGGCAACAAGGACAGCCTCATCGGCGCCTGGCAGCACATCGAGTACGTGATGGGCTTCAACCTGGACCGCCGGATGTACGACATCCTCGGCTGCATGCCGACCATCCCCGGCGCGGTCGGCGCCTTCCGCCGCTCCGCCCTGGAGCCCATCGGCGGCATGAGCGACGACACCCTCGCCGAGGACACCGACGTCACCATGGCGCTGCACCGCGCCGGCTGGCGCGTGGTCTACGCCGAGAACGCCCGCGCCTGGACCGAGGCCCCGGAGACCGTCCAGCAGCTGTGGTCCCAGCGCTACCGCTGGTCGTACGGCACCATGCAGGCCATCTGGAAGCACCGCCGAGCGGTGATCGACAAGGGCCCCTCGGGCCGCTTCGGCCGCATCGGCCTGCCCTTCGTCTCCCTGTTCATGATCGTGGCCCCGCTGCTGGCCCCGCTGATCGACGTCTTCCTGCTCTACGGCCTCGTCTTCGGCCCGACCCAGCAGACGATCACGGCGTGGCTGGGCGTCCTCGCCATCCAGGCGGTCTGCGCGGCCTTCGCCTTCCGCCTCGACCGCGAACGCATGACCCACCTGATCTCGCTGCCGCTGCAGCAGATCCTCTACCGCCAGCTCATGTACGTCGTGCTGCTCCAGTCCTGGATCACCGCCCTCACCGGCGGCCGCCTGCGCTGGCAGAAGCTGCGGCGCACCGGCGGGGTCTCCGCTCCTCCGCCCGGGGCGGACGGCATCCCCGCTCAGCGGTCGAACGCCCTGGACGGAAGGCCGGTCGGATGAGCACCTCACCGTTCGACCCGACGCGCATGCCTCCGGGCACAGCCGCGACGGCCCCCATGCCTGCCACGCCGACACCCCAGGACGTCCCGAACGTGACCGTTCCCCCTCTTCCGACCACCGAGGCCGGTCCCGCTCAGCCGACGATCCCGCAGCAGAAGCAGGCCCGGCGGGTTCCCGTTCGTGACCGCTACTTCGACCTGCTGCGGGCCGTCGCCCTCTTCCGGGTGGTCCTCTACCACCTGATGGGCTGGGCCTGGCTGCCCGTGGTGTTCCCGTCCATGGGCGTGATGTTCGCCCTGGCCGGCAACCTGATGGCACGCTCCCTCAAGCGTCCGGCCGTGCAGGTCGTACGGAGCCGGATGCGCCGACTGCTGCCGCCGCTGTGGCTGTTGGGCGCTGTCGGAGTCGCCGGGATGTTGCTGCAGGGCTGGGGACCGAACGACGACGGACACCCGGGATGGTGGTGGTTCCACCTCCTCTACTGGGTCCTGCCGTTGAGCGACCCGCCGTACGCCGAGGGACTGCCCGGTATCCACGGCATCCTGGGCGAGAACTGGGCCGCGGACCTCGCGGGCCCGCTGTGGTACATCCGCGCCTACCTCTGGTACGTGCTGCTCTCCCCGTTCATCCTGCGTGCCCTCCGCGCACTGCCGTGGGCGACGATCCTGGCGCCGCTCGCGCTCTCGGCCGCCTTCGAGTTCGGCTACCTGAACCTGCCCGGTGAGCGGTTCCCCTCGGCCCTCACGGACTTCAGCACCTTCGGTGCCTGCTGGGTCCTGGGCATGGCCCATCAGGAAGGCATCCTCAAGCGTCTCCCGCGCTACATCGTGCCCTCGGTGGCACCGGTGATCGCCGCCCTGGGCCTCTGGTACGCCTTCAGGCAGGGCTTCAAGACCGGCTACGACCTGGACTCCATCCCCTTCGCCCAGGCCGTCTGGTCCTTCGCGACGGTGCTCCTGCTCCTGCACGTGAGCCCGTCGTGGTCCGAGTGGCCGCGCCCGCTGCGCCGCTGGGACCGGCTGATCACGCTGCTCAACTCGCGGGCGGTGACGATCTACCTGTGGCACAACGTCTGCATCCTGATCGCCGCCACGCTCTGGGACCAACTGTGGGGCTTCGACGTGCTGTACGAGAACGTCCCCTGGCTCCTGGAGAGCTCCTGGCCGGTCCTGGCCCTCGCCTGGGTGCTCATCGGCAGCTGCGTCGTGTGGTTCGGCTGGATGGAGGACGTGGCGGCGAAGCGCAAGCCGCAACTGTGGCCGGACGGGAGCAAGAGCAAGCGACCCCAGCCGAGCAGCGGGGCGCATCGGGGCTGACGCGTCACGGTTGCGGCCGTGCGGAACGGGCGGGGCCGTCGGACAACGCTTCCGACGGCCCCGCCCGTTTCACTCGCAGCTGCGCGGCTCACCCGATGGCGATGCGGGTCTTCCAGTAGCTCGCCGTTCCGATGATCTCGGTGCCGGATCCGGACAGGACGGTCCTGCCGCCGGCGTAGAACCGTACGGTTCCGTCGGTGCGCGCGGTCCAGATGTCGGGGACCGCGTCGCCGTTGGCGTCCGGTGTGCCGATGAGGAGGCAGATGCTGGAACCTGCGTCTTCGGCAACCACCCGGGGGAACCCTGTCACGCCACAGCGTTCGCCGACTCCCGCTGCGGGGCCGGCCGGCAGCAGGCCTGGCGCTGGGGGCTCGACAAGGTCGTCGACGTGCACGGCAACGTGATGGTCGTCAACTGGAAGCAGGAGACGAACCACTACGCGGTCAAGAAGAAGTTCACCTCCCCCGAGCAGTACGAGCGTTCCGCCTACCCGACGACCATCGAGTACGGCATGCGCTCCTCCGATCTCACCAAGCCGTCCGCGACGGTCGAGTTCGGCGCCGAGCAGCGCTGCCTGAAGTCGGAGACGGCCTGTGACGCGGCGAACTTCGCCAAGACCGACGACCCCGGCGCCTACCGCCCCTGGTGGGACACCCCCGGCAACCTCAACTGCAAGTCGACGTCGAAGCTGTGCCCCGCCTTCCCGTCGTTCTGGACGCAGATGCGTCTGGACACGGTGACGACGAAGGCCGCCCGAGCCGGCCGGACCGGCCTGGGCAAGGTCGACACCTACCAGCTCCACCAGTCCTTCCCGGAGGACTGGTACGACACGGCCCCCGGCCTGTGGCTGAACTCGATCACCCGCAGGGGCTTCGCCCCCGGTGACACCACCGGAACCCTCCAGCACAAGGACGGCGTCAGCTTCGCCGAGTACTCGGTCGGCTCCACGTCGCCGCTGCGCGCGAGACTGAAGGACCGTCAGCTTCCCAACCTCGTGCCCAGCGGCTCGAACGACCAGCGTCCCGCCTTCACCCGGCCCCGCATCGGTACGGTCGCGACGGAGCACGGCGGTGACATCGAGGTCGAGTACAAGGGCGGCTGCGCCAGTGAGCCGGCCGAGGACAAGGGCAAGGACAACGGCACCTGCTACCCGGTCCGCTGGTCGCCGGACGGTGACGAGAAGACGCCGGCGAAGTCGTGGTTCAACAAGTACGTCGTCCACTCCGTCACCCAGACCGACAAGGTCACCTCGCACGGCAGACCCGTCCACACGACGTACAAGTACACCGACCCCGCCTGGGCCAAGAACGACGACGAGTTCACCCGTCCGTCCCTGCGGACATTCAGCGTCTGGCAGGGCTACCGCCAGGTCGCGGTCACCAAGGGAAGCAAGACCACCTCCCAGTCGGGCGAGCCGCAGGCGCAGTCGTACTCCGAGACCCGGTACTTCCAGGGCGCGGGCGGGGAGGTCAAGGACTCCACGGGCACCTACACGCTGGTCACCGACGACGCACCGCAGTACGCGGGCATGACGGCGGAGAGCATCACCTACCTGGACTCCGACAAGCGGGTGCAGAAGCGTGCCCTGAGCTTCCCCTGGTCGAGGCAGACCGCCTCCCGCTCCCGTGAGGCCGAGAACGGCACCGCCCTCGACCCGCTCCTCGCCCACCGCACCGGCGTCAAACGGTCTGACGAGATCCAGACCGTCGACACGAGCTGGCGGGCGGTACGGACCCTGACGACCGTCGACGACACCTACGGCCTGCCGGTCCAGGTCGAGACGTCCGTGGTCAAGCCGAACGGCACCGGCGAGACCCTGTCCGACCAGAGCTGCACCAGGACGGCGTACGTGCACAACACCACGGCGTGGCTGATCGGCCTGACGAAGGAACAGCGGGCCACAGGCACCTCGTGCGCGGGGTACGACACCGCGGACCCGGCGACCAAGCTCGTCAAGGCGGTCCGCAACAGCTACGACGGCCTGGCGTACGGCGCGACCCCGGCCAAGGGCCTGCTCACTTCCCAGGCCGGTGTCGACGGTGCCGGAACCTCCTACTCGGTCGTCACCAGCACGACGTACGACCCGCTGGGCCGTGTCCGCACGGTCACCAGTCCGGGGGTCGGTACGGCCGAGACGCAGTACACCCCCGCGGACGCCGGCGGGCCGGTCACCGCCACCAAGGTGATCAACGCCAAGGGCCATGCCGTCACGACGACCTTCGACCCCGGCCGGAGCCTGGCGCTGACGGTCACCGACGCCAACGGCCGGGTCACGCGCAACGAGTACGACGCCCTCGGGCGCCTGGTGAAGGGCTGGTCGCCGTCCCGCTCCTCCGGCGGCAAGTCGCCCGACGTCGAGATCTCGTACCAGGCGGCGATCGCCACCGCCGAGACGACCCGCCCCGCCGCGGTCACCACCAGGAGTCTCAAGGACGACGGGACGTACAGCCGTCAGGTGGCGATCTACGACGGCCTGATGCGCCCCGTGCAGACGCAGTCCGAAGCCCACGGCCCCGGCCGTGTCGTCACCGACACCACCTACAACGACCACGGCCTGGTCGACGAGCAGACCAGCGGATATCTCGCGAAGGGCGAGCCGGCCGCCGAGCTCTTCGCCCCCAGGTCCCGGTCCCTGATCCCGAGCTGGATCAAGTACCGATACGACGGCCTGGAGCGCAAGCAGCGCGAGTCGACGTACCACGACGGCGACTTCGCGTACGCGACCTACACCTACTACAGCGACACCAGTACGTACGTCGACCCCGCCGGTTCCACGGTCCCGCGGACCCGCACCTTCACCGACGCCCTCGGCAGGGTCACCTCCGTCCGCCACTACAAGGACGACGGGAGCACCGCCGAGGGGCGCGCCACCTCGTACGAGTACGACGCGCGCGGCTACCGCACCAGGGTCACCGACCCGGCCGGCAACGCGTGGACGTACACGTACGACGCACGGGGACGGGTGACCTCCGCCACCGACCCCGACACGGGCGAGACGAAGACGTGGTACGACGAGGCCGACCGGCCTCAGAAGGTGACGGACGCCGAGTCCAGGACGACGTACACCGAGTACGACGAGCTGGGCCGGGTGGAGTTCGTCCGTGAGGGCTCCGCGACGGCCGTCCCGGTCAAGGAGTTCACGTACGACAGCCTGCCGGGCGCGCTCGGGCAGCCGGTCGCCTCGATCCGGCACACCCTGAACGGGGACTACGTCGACCGCGTCACCGGTTACGACACCGAGTACCGGCCCACCGGCACGGAGACGGTGATCCCGCCCGGCTCGCTGACGACGGGTGTCGCCGGAACGTACGCCTACGCGTACACCTACACACCCGTCACGGGACAGGTCCAGTCGGTCACGCTGCCCGCCGTGGGCGGACTGGCGCAGGAGAAGGTCGTCACCCGCTACAACGCGGACGGCCTCCCCGAGTCGACGTCGGGCCTGGCCTGGTACACGTCCGACGTGACCTACTCGCCCTACGGCGAGGCCCTGCGCACGGTGTCCGGCGCGCAGCCGTACCGGGTGTGGACGACGAACTTCGTCGACCCGCACACCGGTCGGCTCCAGCGCACGGTCGCGGACCGCGAGACCTCCGGCCCGCACCGCATCGCCGACGGCTACTACGCGTACGACAAGTCCGGCACCATCACCTCCCACGCGCGCCGGCTGACGGACGCCTCGAGCTCGTCGTGGGACACCCAGTGCTTCACCTACGACGTGATGGGCGAGCTGCTCAACGCCTGGACGTCGAACATCACCCCGACCGGCTCCGACGACGGCTGCAAGGCGTCGAACGGCGCGACCTGGGGCCCCCGCACGGACCACATGGCCTCGTCAGGCCCGGTGGCCGACGCCCCCGACGCGTCGACGGACGTGTCGAGCCCGGACACCTCGCTGGCCTCCACCCGGGCGGCCACCGCCCCCGACGCGGCCACGGTCTCCACGGGAGGCACCGCCTACCACCAGTCCTTCACCTTCGACTGGCTCGGCAACCGCGCCGCCATGACCGAGCACGACCCGGCGGACGCGACGAAGAACGTCGGCTTCACGTACGGCTACGGAACGACCCAGCCGCACACGCTGAAGTGGGTCGGCTCCGACCCGGCAGGCAAGGGCAGCAGCTACACGTACGACGCGACCGGCAACACCGAGGTCCGCGACCTGGCCACCACCACGCAGAACCTCACCTGGACGCAGGAGAACAAGCTCGACACGATCACGGACGACGGCAAGAAGACCACGTACGTCTACGACACCGCCGGAAACCGCGTCCTGGAGAACTCCCCGTCGGGTTCGACGCTCTACCTGGGCGAGACCGAGGTGACGACCGACGCCGCCGGGGCGATCGTCCGGGCCTCCCGCACCTACGGGCAGGCCGGCGCACCGTCGGTGACCCGCACGACGAGCAACGGCGCGACGACGGGTCACCAGCTCAGCGTGCTGCTCACCGACCACCTCGGCACGGCGAACACGGCGGTCTCCCTGGCGAGCGGCCAGGCGGTCACCCGCCGGGCCTTCAAGCCCTACGGCGAGACCCGCGGGGCCAAGCCGTCGGTCTGGCCGAACAAACGCGGCTACCTGGGCGTCGGCATCGACGACACGGCCACCGGGCTGACCCACATCGGCGCCCGCGAGTACGACCAGGACTCCGGCCGCTTCCTCTCGGCGGACCCGGTCATCGACATCGCGGACCCGCTCCAGATGAACGGCTACGCCTACAGCGGCAACAGCCCGGTCAGCCACAGCGACCCGAGCGGACTCTGGTGCGACAGCTGCAACGACGGCAAGGGCTGGACCCGTCCCGACGGCGGCACCCAGGGCGACCCGGACGGCGGGCTGAACTCCGACGGCACGGTGCGAGGTACGCCGCACGGTGGGGGCGGCTGGGAGGACCCCACCAAGTGGAACGCCAGTCAGACGCCCCGGACGAACGACATCCAGGAACTGCTCAAGCACTTCCTGATGAACAGTCCGAACGGCGACTCACCCGAGACCGACTACTGGGTGACGCCCATCTACGAGAACGACGGTCCGGGCAACGCGTGCTTCGGCCGGGAGGCCTGCCGCCAGGCGTACAAGTACCTGCTGCGCCACGACGACGTGGCGGAGGCCAAGCGCATCGCCGCCAACTACTGCGTCGCGAACTTCAACGAGTGCGTGTCGGACGCCAAGGCGTTCGAGCGCGGCAAGCTGGTCGAGGCATTTATCGGTGCGCTGATCACCGGAGGAAGGGGTGGCTCGGCGGCCGTGGCCACTGGAAAGCGTCTGAAGGGAATGAGCTGCTTCAGATGCTTCCTGACGGGGACGGATGTTCTCATGGCCGACGGGACCACCAAGGACATCGAGGACGTAGAACTCGGGGACGAGGTCTTGGCCACTGACCCCGAGACCGGCGAGACCGGACCCCGCAGGGTCACCCGCCTCATCGTCACCGAGGATGACAAGCACTTCAACGAGTTGTCGATCGCCACGGCCGACGGCATCGAGAAACTCACCGCGACCCACGAGCACCCCTTCTGGTCCCCGTCGGAGCGGGACTGGATCGAAGCGGGCGAACTTACCGCGGGCATGACCCTGCGCACCGACACCGGCGACACGGTCGTCGTCACCGGGAACCGTGCCTTCACCAGGCACGCCCGTACCTACAACCTCACGGTTGACGACCTGCATACGTACTATGTGCTGGCGGGGGCTACGCCGGTGCTGGTGCACAACAGCGGGTGCGAGGTGTTTCCGAACACGATGCCCGCCACCCTCGACAGGGAGCTTTCCCTGGCGGACAGACTGGGCGTCAAGCCGGTCAGTCCAGGATCGGCCGGGTTCGATTCCGCAGTCGGTTCCGGTACCGTCAAGTGGGCGGTACGAGAGGACGGGAGCCTCGTAGTCGTGCCCAAGTTTGCCAACGGCCAGGAGATCTCGCATTCGGTTCTCACGCGGGGGGCTCCGGTACGCGCGGCCGGCGAGGCCGAGATCGCCGGATCATCCCGGGACGGTTTCTTTGCCTTGGAGATCAACAATCACAGTGGTCACTTCCTGCCGTCGAGCGAAAGCCTGCAGATCGGTAAGGATGCGTTCACAGCTGCGGGAGTTCATTTCTGATGAGTCGACTCAACGATCTGGCGTCGCTCGATCTGCGATCGCTTTGCGAGGCCCTGGCAGCGGATTCTCTCGCTTCTGCCGATCTGGTTGCCGGTGAGTGGCTGGGTGTCGTTGAGCTACTGACGATGCGTTTGGCCGATGGCTGTGGCGAGTTGTCGGAGGAACATTGGGGAATGTGTTCGGCGGCTATCGGACATGCCCTTCGAGTGGCGGTGTCCACAGGTGTGATGGACCGCCGTGAGAGCGTGATTAGGCGCTTGAATCTCGCTAACGTACTGCTTCAGCAGGTGCCACCGAATTCCGAAGTTGACATGCTGAACCCTGACCACCTGATCGATCTCCTCTTGCGAGAAATGCCGATATCGGTTGAGGAGGTCAGGGTGTTGTCGACTGACTGGCGTACCTTGGAAACTTCCCAGATCCGTCTCCTGCGGTCCGTCAAGAATCTCGTCTCACCGGCACTTGCGCTTGCCGGAATGGTTTCTCGGGAGGATTTGAGAAAGCGCCTGAATCCGTGGGGAGAAGTGCTTCCCTTGCTGCCTTGAGGTGCGTGGGAGGTACGGGAACCCAGGCCCCTCTGCGAAAACCGTGAACACTTCGGCCCGAAGTGTTCACGGTTTAGCGAAGGGTGGGCCACTTGGCGCCTCCCCGACGGGGATCGAGGGCTGTGAGGGCCAGCCATCCATCGTCCGGCAGTCGCCGCTGCCGGACGGCATGCCACCACCACGCCACCCGCTTCACCCTGCAGGCATGCCTGGGCCCCGTTTTCCTCCGGGCCGCGGAAGCAGACACCGGCAAAGAAGCGGGTGGTCATACGGTCACTTCGCGATGTGCGTGAGGAAGGCGACCCATGTAGTGGGGGAGAGGTCGAGTCGGGGGCCGGAGGTGTCCTTCGAGTCGCGTATGAGGACGGCGGCGGGAGTGCTGGCCACTTCGACGCAGTTGGAGGCGTCGGGGCTGTAGGAAGACTTGCGCCATTGGTGATCGGACATAGTGACTTCAGGTCTCCTGGGCGAGGCGGTGGATCAGGTCGCGGGACTCGGCGGGCTTGAGGGCGTTCGACTCCATGCGGTCGAGCACTGAACGGTACTTGTCCAACTGGGCTTCCGCGTCCAGGAATTCGCACCCGTGGTGGGTGTCCAGCTGCACGGTGTCGAGCTGTGGGACGGGACCCAGCAGGTAGTCGATCGACTGTCCCGTTCCTGGGAAGGAACCCTTGCCGAACGGGATGATCCGAACGGTGACGTGCTCCAGTTCGCTCATGTCCAGCAAGTGCCGGAGCTGGGCGCGGACGGTCGTGGAGCCGCCGTACCCCATGTGCAGCGCGGACTCGTGGATCACCGCCGTATAGGGCGGTGGGTCCTCGCGGTGAAGGATGCCCTGGCGCTTGATGCGGTGGGTCACACGGTGCTCGATCTCGTACTGCCTCAAAGGCGGTACCGCCTCGCAGAAGAGCGCACGGGCGTGGTCCGTGGTCTGTAGCAGCGCCGGAATGTGGACGACCAGCGCCACGCGCAGGGCTGCCGCGTGGTGCTCCAGTTCGGCGAGGTCGATAAGGCCTACCGGTAGATGCTCGCGGTACTCCTCCCACCAGCCCCGTGACCGCCGCCCGGTCATCGCGGCCAACGCGTCGACCAGCGCGGCGTCGGGGCAGGCGTAGGCGTGTGCCATGGAGTGGATCCGGTCGGCACTGACGGGCGTGCGGCCCGTCTCGATCATGCTGATGCGCGCCTGGTTGACGCCGAGCAGTTCACCGGCGCCAGTCGCGGTGAGGCCGGCCCGTTCACGGAGCTTGCGCAGCTCAGCGCCCAGTCTCCGCTGCCGCAGCGTCGGATTGTTCGTGGGCGGCAAAGTGTGTCCCTCCTGGCCGCGAGGCGGCGCGTTTCTCCCTCACACGAGTGAAGCATGGATGGTTTCCACTGATTCCGTAGGAACCATCTAACCATTGGCTCTACGGTGGCTACGTAACGCTCGACCGTCCGCTCCGTAAGCCGGAAGTGCACCGCAAACCGCGGCACCGCCACCGCCCGACGGAGTTGTTGAGCGAGCCCAAGTCCCCTCCAACTTCCCGGAGACAACCATGGTCACCGTAGCCCCGCCCCACCCCTGGACGTACGCCCTTCGCCTCCCCCGTGACCCCCGCGCGGTACGCGTCGCACGCATGACGGTGCGGGCGGCGCTCGACGGGCACGGGATGCGGGACGCCGTCGACGTCGTGGAGTTGCTGACGTCGGAGTTGGTCACCAACGCCTACCTGCACACCAAGGGGCCCGCTTCCCTGCGGCTCACCGGGCTGGGCGACGGCCGGCTGAGGGTCGGGGTGTGGGACAGCCACCCGTAAGTTCCGGCCCCGTTCAGCGGAGACGGTTCCATCCCGCTCGTTCCGGCCGATGCCGATGCCGATGCCGAATCCGGGCGCGGGCTGCGCCTCGTGCAGGAGTACGCCGACTCCTGGGGAGGGTGGGCCCTCGGCGACGGCATGCTGAAGCGAGGGGCAGGGAAGCTGCTCTGGTTCGAAGTGGGCGGGCGTGCGAAACTGCCCCTGTTGCGGAAGTGAACGGTGTGGCCAGGGGGCGAAGTACGGATGAGCAAGCGGCAGACGCAGAAGATGCTGCGGTTGATGGCGAGCGGGGAGCCGGTCGAGCTCACCAGTGCGATGTCGTCCGTGAAGAAGCTCGCCAAACTCGCCTTCGTCGCCCAGCAGTTCGGCTACGAGTACGCCGACGTACGGCAGGGCGGCGGGAACAACAGCCAGCTGAAGATGCTGATCGTGCCCGATCACGGTCCGCAGGCCCGCGCCCGTGCCGCGCAGAACTGGGCGCAGTACCCGAACGCCCACGACGGGGTGTCGGTGCCGCCGCTCGTGCCGGACGCCTTCGAACTGCTCAAGGCCCGCATCAACTTCGACCTCACCGGAAAGAGTGCCGAGAAGCGGATGGGCTACGGCGCCCTCGGTGTCTCCATCGGCTGCGTCTTCGTCGCCTACCGGCTCGGGGGCACGTCCGACGACTTCGTCATCTCGGCCGTGATCTGGCTGGTCCTCATGGCCGTCTTCGGCATCGGCCTCGTCGTCACCCGCAAGCGCAACGCCAAGTTCGCGGCCCGGCTGCACGCGGCGGGCTTCGCCCCGGTGACGGACGAGACGGGCCGGGTGCGCTATCTGCCCCCGGGCGGGCAGGTGCCGGGGCACGGCAACCCCTATGGGGCCGGCCCGTACGGGGCCCAGGGCCCGGGGATGCCCGCCCAGGCACCCGGAATGCCCGCCCCGGCGCCCGCCTACGGCCAGCAGCAGCCCCCGATGCCGTACGCCCCGCCGGGGCCCTCGTACGGACAGCCCGCCCCTTACGGCCCTCCGCCCCAGGCCCCCGGCCCCTACGCCCCGCCCCAGCCCCCCTACCCCCAGCAGAACCCCCACTGGCAGCCCCCGCAGCGCTGAAGCCGCCGGGCGCCCGCCGGTACCGGCCCACCTCTCATCCCGCCCCCGTCAAAGGTGAGAGCAAAGTTCCCTCCCGGTCACCGCCTGCCACAGCACCGAAACGCCCCCTCCCTACCTTCGGGATCACCCCCTCGCGGCACCGTCCGCGCCCCGGAGAGCAGTGGAGGCCTCATGACAGCCCGCAGCGGCCGTTGGATCCAGCAGTGGGACCCGGAGGACGAGACCTTCTGGAACCGCACCGGAGAGAAGGTCGCCCGCCGCAACCTCCTCTTCTCCGTGCTGTCCGAGCACATCGGGTTCTCGATCTGGACGATGTGGTCCGTGCTGGTGCTCTTCATGGGCCCGGAGTACGGGCTCACCCCGGCCGACAAGTTCCTGCTGACGTCGATGGTCACGCTGGTCGGGGCCGTGGTCCGGGTCCCGTACACCTTCGCCGTCGCGGTCTTCGGCGGGCGGAACTGGACGGTGATCAGCGCGGGACTGCTGCTCGTGCCCAGCGTCGCCGCGTTCGCCGTGATGGAGCCGGGGACGTCCTTCTCCACGTTCCTGCTGGTCGGCCTGCTGGCCGGGATCGGCGGCGGCAACTTCGCCTCCTCCATGACCAACATCAACGCCTTCTTCCCGCTGCGGAAGAAGGGCTGGGCGCTCGGTCTGAACGCCGGCGGCGGCAACATCGGCGTCCCGGTGATCCAGCTCGCCGCTCTCGCGATCATCGGCGCGAGCGGCGGACCGCGCGTGCTGCTCGGCATCTACATCCCGCTGATCGTCGTCGCCGCCGTGCTCGCCGCGCTCTGCATGGACAACCTCGCCTCGGTGAAGAACGACACCGGTGCCGCCAAGGACGCCGCCAGGGAGGCGCACACCTGGATCATGTCCTTCCTCTACATCGGCACCTTCGGCTCGTTCATCGGCTACAGCTTCGCGTTCGGGCAGGTGCTGCAGAACCAGTTCGACCGCACACCGCTCGAGGCCGCGTACGTCACCTTCATCGGGCCCCTGCTCGGCTCCCTGATCCGCCCGGTGGGCGGCTCGCTCGCCGACCGGTACGGCGGGTCGAAGATCACGCTGTGGAACTTCGTCGCCATGGGCGCGGCGACCTCCGTGCTGATCGTCGCCTCCATGCGGGAGTCGCTGGCGCTGTTCACCGCCGCCTTCGTGGTGCTCTTCGTGCTGACCGGCCTCGGCAACGGGTCGACGTACAAGATGATCCCCGGCATCTTCCAGGCGAAGGCCCTGGCCAAGGGGCTCACGGGTGAGGAGGCGGCCGCGTACGGGCGGCGGCTGTCCGGGGCGTCCATGGGGCTGATCGGCGCGGTGGGCGCGCTCGGCGGGGTCGGCATCAACCTGGCCTTCCGCCAGTCCTTCCTCTCCTACGGCTCCGGCACCGGCGCGTTCGTCGCCTTCCTCGCCTGTTACGCGGTCTGTTTCGTGGTCACCTGGGCGGTATACCTTCGCAGCCCGGCGGACCGCGCGGGTGACACGAGCACCGCCCCGGAGGAGAAGCCGCAGCTCAGCTACGCCAGGGTGTGACGTAACACTGGTGACATGAAGCCGAACCGAGCCTGTCACGCATCGTTGACAGGCTCGATCGGCATGAAGGTGGAGCCGCACCTTCATGCAGTACGCACCTCCCTGCAGTACGCCGACTCGAGCCGGGACGAGAGCCATGTACGAGGAACAAGAGCAGCCACCGGAACACGGGCCCCTCGCGGGCTTCACCGTGGGGGTGACCGCGGCGCGCCGGGCCGACGAGCTGGGTGCGCTGCTGGAGCGGCGCGGGGCCGCAGTGCTGCACGCCCCGGCCCTGCGGATCGTGCCGCTCGCCGACGACAGCGAGCTGCTGGCCGCCACCAAGGACATCATCGGGCAGGCCCCGGACATCGCGGTCGCCACCACCGCCATCGGGTTCCGGGGCTGGGTGGAGGCCGCCGACGGCTGGGGTCTTGGCGAGGACCTGCTGGCGAGGCTGCGCGGGGTGCGGATCCTGGCGCGCGGACCCAAGGTGAAGGGCGCGATCCGGGCCGCCGGGCTGACCGAGGAGTGGTCGCCGGTGTCGGAGTCGCTGGCCGAGGTGCTCGACCGGCTCCTGGAGGAGGGCGTCGACGGACTGCGGATCGCCGTACAGCTGCACGGTGAGCCGCTGCCCGGGTTCGTGGAGTCGCTGCGGGCCGGGGGAGCGGAGGTGGTGGGGGTGCCGGTGTACCGGTGGCTGCCGCCGGAGGACCTCGGGCCCGTCGACCGTCTCGTCGATGCCACCGTCGCCCGCACCCTGGACGCGGTCACCTTCACCAGCGCGCCCGCCGCCGCGTCCCTGCTGTCCCGTGCGGAGGAACGCGGGCTGCTCGACGACCTGCTCACCGCGCTCGGCCACGACGTGCTGTCCGCCTGCGTCGGCCCGGTCACCGCGCTGCCGTTGCAGGCCCGCGGCATCGACACGGTGCAGCCCGAACGCTTCCGGCTCGGCCCGCTGGTCCAGCTGCTCTGCCGGGAACTGCCCGCGCGGGCGCGCGCGTTGCCCGTCGCCGGGCACCGGATGGAGATCCGGGGGCACGCGGTCCTGGTGGACGGCGCGCTCAAGCCCGTACCGCCGGCCGGGATGTCGCTGCTGCGGGCGCTGTCCCGGCGGCCCGGCTGGGTCGTCTCCCGCGCGGAGCTGCTGCGCGCCCTGCCGGGCGCGGGCCGCGACGAGCACGCGGTGGAGACCGCCATGGCCCGCCTCCGCTCCGCCCTGGGCGCCCCGAAACTGATCCAGACGGTCGTCAAACGCGGCTACCGGCTCGCCCTGGACCCGTCGGCGGAGTCGAAGTACGGGGAGGGCTGAGCGCGGCGCGAGGGGTTCCGGGGGCCGGGACGGGAAGGCACTGTGGGAGGGAACGGTTTCCCCCGGATCGCTCACCGGCCCCCTCGCGCGGGGCCAACCTAGGCGGTGGCAGGAACATGGCACTGGGTACGGTCACGGCGGCGTCCTACGAGCTGCGGTTCGACACCGGGCGGGTCTGCCTGGATCTGCTCGCGACCTCCCATCCCGTGGAACGGCTCGGCTCCGTGGAGGTGCTGCGCGCCTGGATCACCGGCTCCGGGCTCGTGCCCGCGGGCACCGTGCTGGTCCACGCCGACCCCTCCTGGCCGGTGGCCTTCCGCGAACTGCGCGGGCAGCTCGTCCCGTTGGTGCGCGGCCGGCCGGCGCCCGGTGTCCCCTCGTACGACCTCGCGCTCGCCCGGGTCAACGAGCTGGCCCGCGCCGCGCCCCCGGTGCCCCGCGCGGTGCCCGGCGAGGACGGCGCGCTGGTGCGCCGGCTCGACGGCCCGCCCGGCCGCGCGGCGCTGCTCGCGGCGGTCGCGCGGGACACGGTGGATCTGCTGACCGATCCCGTCATGCGGGCGAGCCTGCGGCAGTGCGAGGGCGACAACTGCCCGATCGTGTACCTCGACACGTCCCGGGGGCGCAGGCGGCGCTGGTGCTCCAGCGAGATCTGCGGCAACCGGGAGCGCGTGGCCCGCCACCGCCGGCGCGCGGCACTCGCGCGCGCCTAGTAGGGCCGGTTCGGCCTCGGGCGAGGCCGGGTCCCAGGAGGCGGGCACGAACAGCCGCCAGTCGATCGCCGCCGAAGCACGATCGGTGGCCAGATGCAGTGAGACACCCACCTGGCAGTTGGTGACCTTGCCCGCGGTGCCGGTGTACTGCCGCGACACACACGCCGAGGCGTCCCCGTCCTTGAGGAAGCCGGTGTCGTCCACGATCAGCGCCTCCGGACCGATCACCTCGTGCATCCGCCAGGCCAGCCGGGCCCGCACATGCGCCGCATCCCACGGACTGGAGGTGATGAAGTGCGCCAGCGCCTGCCGGTTGCCGTCCTCACCCAGACGGGCCGCCATCGGCTCCACCGACCTGCGTCTGCCGTCCAGCAGCAGCCCGCGCGCATACGCCTGCCCCCACCGCCGTTGATCCGCCCGAAAGCACCCGTCGAACAACTCCGCCGCGAACGCCTCCAGGCCCTCCCGGACCCGGCCAACTCCTCAGGTGTCGCACCAACCCAACGACACCGACGAACAGACAGACACGCCACTCACGACTGAACCTGACCAAGCCCTACTAGTGCTCTGACCGGGAAGGTTCGCCGGGTCGGTGATCGGGTTTGTGCCTGGTGTCACCTCCGCCAGAACAGGTGGTGCGCAACGCCGCTCGAGCTGGGCACGACCTCGAGATGGAACCGGTCGAGCAGCTCATCGGGTGACTCCCAGAGGCGGAGGCCGGACCCGAGCTTCACCGGCGAGACCGCCACATGCATGGTGTCGATGAGGTCGGCATCAAGGAACTGCCGGATGGTGGTAACCCCGCCGCCGAGTCGGACATCCATACCCTGCGCCGCCTTCCGCGCCCGTTCGAGGACCGTGATCGGCTCACCGTCGACAAAGTGGAAGGTGGTGTCGGAGAGCGTGACCGAAGGACGTTTGTGGTGCGTCATGACGAACACCGGCGTGTGAAACGGGGGCTCGTCACCCCACCAGCCGCGCCAGTCATGGTCGTCCCAGGGCCCGCGCTGGGGGCCGAACTTGTTACGGCCCATGATCTCGGCGCCGATGTTGCGTGCGAAGTCCCGCGTGAAGTAGTCGTCGAGACCACGGCTCCCTCCAGGGTCGGTGCGCCTGGGCCAGCTCGCCGTGGCGCCGGCCCAGGCGAACAGCCTCTCGGGATTGGCGAGGCCGAACGGGCTCTTGAGGCTCTGGTGCTCACCGGCACCAATTCCGTCACTTGAGACGTTGAAGTTCATGACTCTCAGTAGCTGATCCACGTGTCTCCTCATCGGTTCTGTCGCATCCTCGGGTGGCGAGGCGCCCCACATCAGGACGTCGAACGGGACGCGGCCGGATCGACAGCGGCCCGTAGCTTTTTTTCCAAGGCGTACCCGGCGCGACAGTTCACGTGCGTCGCGCGGAGGCATCCCGGTGCCCACTGGCGCGGCGCCGAGCCGGGCAGGTTTGCTTTCTGAGCCGGAGCCTCAACTGGTGGCCAGTGCGAGGTCGAGGAGGGGGAGCAGGCGGTTCCAGTGGCGCTGCAGTGCGGCGGGGTTGAAGGCGTCGGTGTCGGACATGGTGAACCCGTGGACGGTGCCGGGGCAGATCTCGGAGGTGCAGCCGACACCCGCGGCATCCAGTGTTCTGACCGGACAGGTTCGCCGGGTCGGCGGCTGCGGCGGTTGGATGTGCGGTGACGTCCGATCCGACTGCTGGAGGTGCGGTGGCCGAGCCTGTCCGTGTGCGCAGACTGACCGGCCAGGAAGGGCAGAAGCTGCAGCAGATCGTGCGCCGGGGCAGCACCAGCTCGGTGCGCTACCGACGCGCGATGATGCTGCTGGCCTCGGCGGGCGGGAACCGGGTACCGGTGATCGCGCAGCTGGTGCAGGCCGACGAGGACACCGTCCGGGATGTGATCCACCGGTTCGACGAGATCGGCCTGGCATGCCTGGACCCTCGGTGGGCGGGAGGCCGTCCCCGCCTGCTCAGTCGTGACGATGAGGACTTCGTCATCCAGACGGCCACCACCCGCCCGACCAAGCTCGGTCAGCCCTTCACCCGCTGGTCACTGCGCAAACTCGGCGCCTACCTGCGCAAAGTCCACGGCCGGGTCGTCCGCATCGGCCGCGAGGCACTACGCGGCCTGCTCGCCCGCCGCGGTGTCACCTTCCAGCGCACCAAGACGTGGAAGGAGTCCCCGGACCTCGAGCGGGAGGCGAAGCTGGACCGGATCGAAGAGGTCCTGGACCGCTTCCCCGACCGGGTCTTCGCGTTCGACGAGTTCGGTCCGCTCGGGATCAGGCCCACCGCAGGCTCGGGCTGGGCCGGGAATACGCTGGCCGCCCTGAAGTCGATCCGCGCCGCACGCCCGGACGGCGCCCCGATCTACGTGATCATGGACAACCTGTCCGCCCACAAAGGCAGCGACATCCGCCGCTGGGCGAAGAAGAACAAGGTCGAGCTGTGCTTCACGCCGACCTGCGCCTCCTGGGCTGACCCGATCGAGGCGCACTTCGGACCACTGCGGCAGTTCACCATCGCCAACTCGAACCACGCCAATCACACCGTGCAGACCCGGGCCCTGCACGCCTGACTGCGCCGGCGCAACGCCAACGCCCGCCACCGCGACGTACTCGCCGCCGAGCGCAAGGAACGTGCTCGCATCCGCAGCGAGAAAGGCATCCGCTGGGGCGGACGCCTTCTCAAAGCCGCGGCCTGACTGAGCCGAAGCACGACAGCTGTCACACAGGCGGGCTTGTCATCACCGGAATCGCAGCAGGCTCATGGGGGGGGGGGGGGGGGGGAGGAGCCCCCGCGCGGTGCGCACGGTCGGTGGCACGGCGGGTGCAGCAGGGTGATATTCGCGGGAGACGGCGCGAACGGGGGCAGGTACCAGGGGGACCCGGGGGACAGCACCAGTGCGTCTGGACTTGCACTGGGTGAGGCTGAACCGACCGTCATCGAGCCTCACTCGGGGGAACCTGTGGTCATCTCCACCTTGCCGTTGTCGCGTCGCAGAACCCTGTTCCGCGGCGGTCTCCGAGCAGGAGCGGCAGCCGTCTGCTGCGGCCTGCTGCTGACCGGGCCGGCCGTCGCGGCCGCCGCCACTGCGCCCACCGCCCATGTCCAGGCGCAGCACGAAGAGCGTGGCCGGGGCACGCTGGTTTCTGCCGAGAAGCTGTACACGCTTGTGTCCCCGCAGGCCGTGGCCGCCGAGCTGAAAGCGGCCGGGTTCGAAAGCGGCACCGTCCGGCACGGCGTGGCCGCGTACCGGCTGGTCTACCGGACCATCGATCCGCACGGACGGCCCACCACGGCGAGTGGGCTGTTCGTGCTGCCGCTCAATCACGAGAGGCGGCTCCACGCGGTCTCCTTCGCACACGGCACCGGCAGTCACAAGGACGACTCACCGTCCATGCAGCGCGGCGCCTTCGTGTCCGCGCCCGTGATCGCGCACGCGTCAGCAGGTACCGCAGGGGTCGCGCCTGACTATCTGGGCATGGGTAAGGGACCCGGTTTGCACCCCTGGATGGACATAGGCTCCGAGACCACGGCATCCCTGGACATGCTGCGGGCGGCCCGCGCCTTCGCGCTCCGTACCGGACATGTACTGGAGCGAGAGGTCATGGTCACTGGCTTCTCGCAGGGCGCTTCGGCGGCACTTGGACTCGGCCGGGCTCTTGAGGCGGGTGAGGACCCCTGGTTCAGGCTGGGCGCGCTGGCACCCGTCAGCGGCGCGTACGACTTCGGCGGCACGGAGCTTCCAGCGCTGCTCGAGGGCAGGCTGGAGCCCAAGTCCAGTGTGGTGTACACGGCGTACACTCTTGTGGCGTTCAACCGGCTCCACTACATCTACGGCAGCCCTGGTGAGGTCTTCCGGGCCCCTTATGACAGCACCGTTGAGGCCCTCTTCGATGGCGCACACACGGGGCAGGAGCTGATGCGGGGCACTCCGGGCACTCTCGACGAGCTGTTGACCGAGCACGGCCGCGAGCTGCTCGCGCACCCGACGGGGCCGTTGGCAGCGGCGCTGCGCACAATCGACGCCGTATGCACCGACTGGGCCCCGAGCGCCCCGGTCCGGCTCTACATGGCGACCGGGGACGAGCAAGCCGTCACCGCCAACACCGAGCGATGCCAGACGGCTCTATTCAGGAATGGCGTGGACGTCCCGGTCGTCGATCTCGGCGATGCCGATTACCGGGGATCTCGTCACCTGGGGTCCAATGTCGCGGCCACGTCGGCGATCGTGCGCTGGTTCGGTGTGTTGCGCCGGCGGTGAAGGGAACGAATCGGCTCCGGGGTCAGCCGGTGACGATTGCGTGCTGCCCGAGCCGTTGGTGACAAGCAGCGTGCCTCGCTGGTGACAGCCAGGCTGCTTCGCAAGGTCCCATTCGCCCGTTCTTCCGGCCCTGCCGGTGACAACTGTCGCGCGTCGGCTCACTGACCCGACGCGGCGGACCTATGCGGTCAAAGCACTAGCCGAACTTCGCTGTCCTCTATGCGGCTTCTGTGCGACGACCGCGGAGAAGCGGCGAAGTGACGTCGGTTACACCCCCGTTCGCCACCCCTGCCGCGCGCGCCTCGCCGCTCCTTTGTCGCCGTGTCGGAAATGTAAAGAAGCAGCGGGGGAATTGTGGGTTCATGTCCCGGTCGTCACACGACCTCGCAGAAAACCGTCACCTCTCTTTGAACACCCGCACCCTGCCGTCCGTACCGGTTGTCGAGCGACCGACTGGGGGATCCCCCGGACACCGGAGGTGGGCGTGCGCAAGGATGCGGCCGTGGCCAATGAACGTGGAGCGAGGGCCCGACATCGCATGTCCTCACAGCCCTCGGAACCCGACGAGGAGTTGATGCGTGCTCTCTACCGCGAGCACGCCGGACCCCTGCTGGCCTACGTCCTGCGACTGGTCGCCGGAGACCGGCAGCGCGCCGAGGACGTCGTTCAGGAGACGCTCATCCGTGCCTGGAAGAACGCCGGTCAGCTCAATCGGGCGACCGGTTCGGTACGCCCCTGGCTGGTGACGGTCGCCCGGCGCATCGTCATCGACGGCCACCGCAGCCGGCAGGCCCGGCCGCAGGAGGTCGATCCGTCGCCGCTGGAGGTCATCCCCGCGGAGGACGAGATCGACAAGGCGCTGTGGCTGATGACGCTGTCGGACGCGCTCGACGACCTGACCCCGGCCCACCGGGAGGTTCTCGTCGAGACGTACTTCAAGGGGCGTACCGTCAATGAGGCGGCGCAGACTCTCGGCATACCCAGCGGCACCGTCCGCTCCCGGGTCTTCTACGCCCTGCGGTCGATGAAGCTGGCTCTGGAGGAGCGGGGGGTGACGGCGTGATGAGTGTGTACGGGGGAAACCAGGGATTCGGCACGGGCGGTAGGGGTATGTCTGGTGCCATGGAGGGATCACCGGTGCCGAACGAGCACGAGACCGTCGGCGCCTACGCCCTCGGAATTCTCGACGACGTCGAAGCAACCGCTTTCGAGGCGCACCTCGCGACCTGCGAGTGGTGCGCCCAGCAGCTCGACGAACTCGCCGGTATGGAACCGATGCTGGCCGCGCTCGCGGACCTGCCCGACACCGGGACGCCCGCGCTGGGCGAGTCGCTCTCCGCCAGGCCATCCCCGCGCGTGGTGGAGAAGCTGGTCGACGAGGTGGCCGAGCGCCGCGCGAAGAAGCGCCGCCGCAACTTCTACATGGTGGCCGCCGCCGGTGCGCTGATCATCAGCGGTCCGTTCGTGGCCGTGGCGGCCAGCGGCGGGGGCGACGAGGGCGGGAGTGGGAGCGGTACCAACCAGACGCTCGCGGCCAACCCCGCGAAGGAGGCGTTCGACAAGAGCTCCGACAAGATCATGGCGACCGACCCCGGCAGCCAGGTGACGGCGACCGTGGCCCTGGAGAAGAAGCTCTGGGGCACCGAGACCGCCTTGGAGCTGAAGAACGTCAAGGGCCCGCAGAAGTGCTCGCTGATCGCCGTCGGGAAGAACGGCGAGCGGGAGACCGTCACCTCCTGGTCCGTCCCCGGCGAGGGCTACGGACTGCCGGAGGCCGAGTCGGACAAGGCCAAGCAGCCCCTGTACGTCCAGGGCGGCGCCGCCTTCCAGCCGAACGAGATCGACCACTTCCAGATCATGACCTTCGACGGGAAGCTGCTCGTAGAGGTCGACGCGTAGCCGATCGGGGTCCCCTTCGCGTACGGTTGACGGCTGCCCAGCACGTCAGAAGGGGGCCCGGTGGCCGTTCAGGCTCAGCAGGAAACCGTGGTCGACCCGGTTCACGACTCCGTTCGCGACCGGGAGATCAGTGTCGAACAGGAACACCTCGACCGGGTGTACCGGCGCCTCGAGGAGAAGATCCACGAGGCGGAGTTCCTCATGCGTGACGCCGCCCGGCGCGGTCAGGTCGGCACGCCCGGCGCCCTCGCCGAGCGGGACGCCCAGGTCTTCCGGGCCGGCGTCCACCTCAACCGGCTGAACAACGAGTACGAGGACTTCCTCTTCGGCCGGATCGACCTGCTGCCCGGCAAGGACGGCAGGAAGGGCCCCGACGGCGCGTACACCGCCGTCGAGCCCGCCGAGGGCGCCGTACGCCCGGACAACACCGCCGACATCGCCGAGACCCTGCACATCGGCCGCATCGGCGTCCTGGACGAGGACTACGCCCCGCTGGTCATCGACTGGCGGGCGCCGGCCGCCGCCCCCTTCTACCGCTCCACCCCGGTCGACCCCGGCCGGGTCGTGCGGCGCCGTGTCATCCGTTCCAAGGGCCGCCGTGTCCAGGGCGTCGAGGACGACCTGATGCGTCCCGAGCTGACGGCGTCCCTGGACGGCCACGAGCTGGCCGTGATCGGTGACGGCGCCCTGATGGCCGCGCTCGGCCAGGCCCGTACGCACACCATGCGGGACATCGTGGCGTCCATCCAGGCCGAGCAGGACCTGGTGATCCGCGCCCCCGCGGCCTCCGTGACGTACGTCGAGGGCGGCCCCGGCACCGGCAAGACGGCCGTCGCCCTGCACCGCGCGGCCTACCTCCTCTACCAGGACCGGCGCCGGTACGCGGGCGGCATCCTCATCGTCTCGCCCACCCCGCTCCTCGTCGCCTACACCGAGGGCGTGCTGCCCTCCCTGGGCGAGGAGGGCCAGGTCGCCATCCGCGCCATCGGCTCCCTGGTCGACGGCGCCGGGGCGACGGTCTACGACTCCCCGTCGGTGGCCCGCGCCAAGGGCTCGTACCGCATGCTGAAGGTGCTGCGGAAGGCCGCGCGCGGAGCACTGGAGCGACACGATTCACCGCAGCGGCTGCGGGTCGTCGCCTTCGGCCGCCGCCTGGAGCTGGAGGCGGAGGAGCTGGCGGACGTCCGCCGCACCGCCCTCGGCGGCACCGCCCCGGTCAACCTGCTGCGCCCGCGCGCCCGCAAGCTGCTCCTCGACGCCCTGTGGGAGCGCTCCGGCGCCGGCAGCCGGCACACCGACCCGGAGCTGGCCGCGGAGCTGCGCGCCTCCTTCGACGAGGACATCACCTCCGAGGACGACTTCACCGCCTTCCTCGACGCCTGGTGGCCCGAGCTGACCCCGGCGGCCGTCCTGGACGCCATGGCCGACGAGCGGCGCCTCGGCCGCTGGGCCCGGCGGATCCTCAACCCGGGCGAGGTCCGCAAGGTCGCCCGCGCGCTGAAGCGCAGCGGCCGCTCCGTGCACGACATCGCGATGCTCGACGAGCTCCAGGCGATCCTCGGCGCCCCGGCCCGCCCCCGCAGGAAGCGCGAGCTCGACCCGCTGGACCAGCTCACCGGTCTGGAGGAGCTGATGCCGGTGCGCGAGGAGAGCCAGCGCGAGCGGGCCGAGCGGCTCGCCCAGGAGCGCGTCGAGTACGCGCACGTCATCGTCGACGAGGCCCAGGACCTCACCCCGATGCAGTGGCGCATGGTCGGCCGCCGCGGCCGGCACGCCACCTGGACGGTCGTGGGCGACCCGGCCCAGTCCTCCTGGTCCGACCCCGACGAGGCCGCCCAGGCCCGCGACGAGGCCCTCGGCAGCCGCCCGCGCCGCCGCTTCGAGCTCACCGTGAACTACCGCAACCCCGCCGAGATCGCCGAGCTGGCGGCGAAGGTCCTCGCCCTCGCCATGCCGGGCTCCCGGTCGCCGAGGGCGGTGCGCTCCACCGGCGTGGAGCCGCGCTTCTCCGTCGCGGAGGGTCCGCTGGGCGAGACCGTGCGCGCGGAGGCGGCCCGGCTGCTGGAGCGCGTGGACGGCACCGTCGGCGTGGTCGTCCCCATGCAGCGCCGCGAGGAGGCCCGGCGCTGGCTCGACGGGCTCGGCGACCGCGTGATGGCGCTCGGCAGCCTGGAGGCCAAGGGCCTGGAGTACGACGCGACGATCGTCGTCTCCCCGGCGGAGATCGCCGACGAGTCCCCGGCCGGCCTGCGGGTTCTGTACGTCGCCCTGACCCGGGCCACACAGCAGCTGACGGTGGTCTCGGCGGACCGTGACGAGCCGGACGCGGCCGGGGTGCCGGATCTGCTGAGGGACTGAGGGGCGCTCGCGAAAAAGCGGTTGCGCCGCGGGAATGGTCTTACCGGATCTGTTTGTTAGCCTTGGTGTGGCACCGGCCCGATCCAAGCCCCCGGGCCCAACCTTAGTCGCTTCGAGCGACCACTTGCCGCGAGGCGAGCATGGCGGGTCGGTGTCACACAAGCGTTCGAGAGGCCCATGTCACTTCCCGGTGACGTGGGCCTCTCTCTTGCCCGATCTCTCGCCTGATCTCTTGCCCGATCCCTTGTCCGATCGGCTCCCGTATGGCGGAAACTGTTTTCCGATCGACGGTACGTGCCGATGAACAAAACGTCCGCAATCCAGGGCGGCTACCGCGTACCCAGGGGTAGGTGCGACGATCGGACGGCACATTTAGCGACACGGTAAAAGCAGAGGAAGTCGGCCATGGCAACGGCGCCCAGCGTCTCCTACTCGATGACGATCCGGCTGGAGGTGCCCGCGAGCGGAACCGCCGTATCGCAGCTCACCACGGCCGTGGAGTCCTCCGGAGGCTCGGTGACCGGCCTCGACGTCACCGCGTCCGGCCACGAGAAGCTCCGTATCGACGTCACCATCGCGGCCTCCTCCACCGCGCACGCCGACGAGATCGTCGAGGAGCTGCGCGGCATCGAGGGCGTCACCCTGGGCAAGGTCTCCGACCGTACGTTCCTGATGCACCTCGGCGGCAAGATCGAGATGGCGTCGAAGCACCCCATCCGCAACCGTGACGACCTGTCCATGGTCTACACGCCCGGTGTGGCCCGCGTGTGCATGGCGATCGCGGAGAACCCCGAGGACGCCCGCCGCCTGACCATCAAGCGCAACTCCGTTGCGGTCGTGACGGACGGCTCGGCCGTGCTCGGCCTGGGCAACATCGGCCCGAAGGCCGCGCTGCCGGTGATGGAGGGCAAGGCGGCCCTGTTCAAGCGGTTCGCCGGCATCGACGCCTGGCCGATCTGCCTGGACACCCAGGACACCGACGCGATCGTCGAGATCGTCAAGGCCATCGCGCCGGGCTTCGCCGGCATCAACCTGGAGGACATCTCCGCCCCCCGCTGCTTCGAGATCGAGGCACGGCTGCGCGAGGCCCTGGACATCCCCGTCTTCCACGACGACCAGCACGGCACCGCGATCGTCGTGCTCGCGGCCCTGACCAACGCCCTGCGGGTGACCGGCAAGGCGATCGAGAACATCCGCGTCGTGATGTCCGGCGCCGGCGCGGCCGGGACGGCCATCCTGAAGCTGCTGCTCGCCGCCGGGGTGAAGAACGCCGTGGTGGCCGACATCCACGGCGTCGTGCACGCCGGCCGCGAGGACCTGGTGGACGCCGCCCCCGGCTCCGCCCTGCGCTGGATCGCCGACAACACCAACCCCGAGAACCTCACCGGCACCCTGAAGGAGGCCGTGCGCGGAGCGGACGTCTTCATCGGCGTCTCCGCCCCGAACGTCCTCGACGGCACGGACGTGTCCGCGATGGCCGAGGGCGCGATCGTGTTCGCGCTCGCGAACCCCGACCCCGAGGTGGACCCCGCAATCGCGCGCCAGACGGCGGCCGTTGTGGCCACCGGACGCTCCGACTTCCCCAACCAGATCAACAACGTGCTGGTCTTCCCGGGCGTCTTCCGCGGCCTGCTCGACGCCCAGTCCCGCACCGTCAACACCGAGATGATGCTGGCCGCCGCACAGGCCCTCGCCGACGTGGTGACCGAGGACGAGCTGAACCCGAACTACATCGTCCCCAGCGTCTTCAACGACAAGGTCGCGGGCGCCGTCGCGGGCGCCGTGCGGGACGCGGCGAAGGCGGCGGGGACGTCCGCCTCGTAGGACATCCGGACGCCATGGGGGCTGTGAGGATCGCCACGGCCGGTTGGAACCGGCGCGTCGGGGCACCCGAAGATCCTGACGGCCCTCTATGGTGGGCGGCCGGGCCGTGCGCTCTTCGTGCGACTCCCTCGGGTGTTCTCACGACTCCTGCGGGTGCCGGATTGGCATTACCGCCGCAGGTAGAGGCAGGATGCGTCCCTGGGCGCGAGGGTCTGACGACGGACCCGGGTCCGGGGACTCTCCGAGGAACCTGGCAGCATCGGCTTGGCCGTGCCCGACATGCGGCTCCGCCGCGTGGCACGCCTCAACGGCAAGAAGAACACGGGAGTAACAACATGAACCGCAGTGAGCTGGTGGCCGCGCTGGCCGACCGCGCCGAGGTGACCCGCAAGGACGCCGACGCCGTGCTGGCCGCGTTCGCCGAGGTCGTCGGCGACATCGTCTCCAAGGGCGACGAGAAGGTCACCGTCCCCGGCTTCCTGACCTTCGAGCGCACCCACCGGGCCGCGCGCACCGCGCGCAACCCGCAGACCGGTGAGCCGATTCAGATCCCCGCGGGGTACAGCGTGAAGGTGTCGGCGGGCTCGAAGCTCAAGGAAGCCGCCAAGGGCAAGTAGCCCTGCCTTTCTGAGAGCGTCGTGGGCGACTGCGGGCCGGTCGTGGCCGGTCGCGCAGTTCCCCGCGCCCCTTCGGGGCGCTCGTGCATACGCCGGTGGGGCGGTCACCAAGTGTTGGTGACCGCCCCACCGGCGTATGCACGGAGGCTCCGTCAGCCGAGCGCCTTGCCCGGGAGTTCCACCTTCGCGCCCAGCTCCACGAGCTTCTCCATGCTGTGTCTTTCCGGGGGACGACCCCCGGGCCCCCGGCCGGGGCGGTGTTGCCGGGGCCGGGGTGGTGCGGTGAGCGGGGTCAGCCGAGCGCCTTGCCCGGGAGTTCCACCTTCGCGCCCAGCTCCACGAGCTTCTCCATGAAGTTCTCGTAGCCGCGGTTGATCAGGTCGATGCCGTGGACGCGGGAGGTGCCCTGGGCGGCGAGGGCGGCGATCAGGTAGGAGAAGCCGCCTCGCAGGTCGGGGATGACGAGATCCGCGCCCTGGAGCTTCGTCGGGCCCGAGACGACCGCCGAGTGGAGGAAGTTGCGCTGGCCGAAGCGGCAGTCGGAGCCGCCCAGGCACTCGCGGTACAGCTGGATGTGCGCGCCCATCTGGTTGAGCGCGGAGGTGAAGCCGAGCCGGGACTCGTAGACCGTCTCGTGGACGATGGACAGGCCCGTCGCCTGGGTCAGCGCGACCACCAGCGGCTGCTGCCAGTCCGTCTGGAAGCCCGGGTGCACGTCCGTCTCCAGCGCGATGGACTTCAACTGCCCGCCGGGGTGCCAGAAGCGGATGCCCTCGTCGTCGATCTCGAAGGCGCCGCCGACCTTCCGGTAGGTGTTCAGGAACGTCATCATCGAGCGCTGCTGGGCGCCGTGGACGTAGATGTTGCCCTCGGTCGCCAGCGCGGCGGACGCCCAGGAGGCGGCCTCCAGGCGGTCGGGCAGGGCGCGGTGGGTGTAGCCGCCGAGGCTGTCCACACCGGTGATGCGGATGGTCCGGTCGGTGTCCATCGCGATGATCGCGCCCATTTTCTGCAGGACGCAGATCAGGTCCTCGATCTCCGGCTCCACCGCCGCGTTGGACAGGACGGTGACGCCCTCTGCGAGGACCGCCGTCAGCAGCACCTGCTCGGTCGTGCCGACCGAGGGGTACGGCAGCCGGATCTTGGTGCCGCGCAGCCGCTGCGGCGCCTCCAGGTACTGGCCGTCCGCCCGCTTCTCGATGGTCGCGCCGAACTGCCGCAGCACGTCGAAGTGGAAGTCGATGGGCCGGCCGCCGATGTCGCAGCCGCCGAGCCCCGGGATGAACGCGTGCCCGAGGCGGTGCAGCAGCGGGCCGCAGAACAGGATCGGGATCCGCGAGGATCCGGCGTGGGCATCGATGTCAGCGACGTTGGCGCTCTCCACGTGCGTGGGGTCGAGCACCAGTTCGCCGGGCTCCTCGCCCGGACGGACCGTCACGCCGTGCAGTTGCAGCAGACCCCGTACGACCCGGACGTCACGGATGTCCGGGACGTTGCCCAGGCGGCTCGGTGCGCTGCCCAGCAGCGCGGCGACCATGGCCTTCGGTACGAGGTTCTTCGCACCGCGGACACGGATCTCGCCCTCCAGCGGGGTACCGCCGTGGACAAGCAGTACGTCATCAGCGTCGTTGACGGTCATGAATCTCGCGTTCCATGGGGAGTGGGGCAGGGGCCAGAAGGGAAAGGGTAGTCGCCCCCGGCCCCCCTTCCGTAAGCCCGAGGAGGGCCCTGGAACGTCATGGGTCCGTCACAACACGAAGGGTTCGGTGCCGGGCACATGGGGTCACCGTTCCCGTCGTGCGCCGGGCATGCTCCAGTCCGCCCTGAGCTGCGTTCACTCCCGTACCCCCGTTGCCTCCCCACGCGGGAGCGAGATGCGGGATCATGTCTGGCATGACCGAGGTGTCCTCGCTCACAGGGCGGCTGCTCGTGGCCACTCCCGCCCTGGCGGACCCGAACTTCGACCGCGCGGTGGTGCTCCTTCTCGACCACGACGAGGAGGGCTCCCTCGGTGTCGTCCTCAACCGTCCGACGCCGGTGGACGTGGGCGACATCCTGGAGGGCTGGGCGGACCTGGCCGGCGAACCGGGTGTCGTCTTCCAGGGCGGTCCGGTGTCGCTGGACTCGGCGCTCGGTGTCGCCGTCGTCCCCGGCGGGACGGCCGCGGAGGCCACGCCGCCGGGCTGGCGCCGGGTGCACGGCGCGATCGGGCTGGTCGATCTGGAGGCCCCGCCGGAGCTGCTCGCCTCCGTCCTCGGCTCGCTGCGGATCTTCGCCGGATACGCCGGCTGGGGCCCCGGCCAGCTGGAGGACGAGCTGGTGGACGGCGCCTGGTACGTCGTGGAGTCGGAGCCGGGCGACGTCTCCTCCCCGTCCCCGGAGCGGCTCTGGCGCGAGGTGCTGCGCCGCCAGCGCAACGAGCTGGCGATGGTGGCCACGTATCCGGACGACCCTTCGCTCAACTGATGCGTGTGAGCTTCAGTACCCTTGGCTGTTATGAGCACTCTTGAGCCCGAGCGCGGGACAGGTACGGGGACCCTCGTCGAGCCGACGCCGCAGACCTCCCACGGCGACGGTGACCACGAGCGCTTCGCCCACTACGTCCAGAAGGACAAGATCATGGCGAGCGCCCTCGACGGGACCCCCGTCGTGGCGCTGTGCGGCAAGGTGTGGGTACCCGGCCGCGACCCGAAGAAGTACCCGGTGTGTCCCATGTGCAAGGAGATCTACGAGTCCATGGGCGCCGGCGGCGACGACAAGGGCAAGGGCAAGGGCGACAAGTAGTCCGTCCCCTCCCTCCGCCGGTCCGGATCCTCACAGGCCCCCGGGGTGCGCTTTGCGTGCCCTGGGGGCCTTTGTGCTGTCCGCGCGTTGCACAGGGTGCGTCCGCCGGTCACAGAGTGGTTGAGACCTCTTGTGGCGTGGTTCACCCAGTCCCTAGCCTCCGGTGTGTTGTGCACAGCGAAACCGCCATTGCGTATGTTGCAACGCGTTCGGAGGAGCAACTCCATGAAGCTGTCCGCCCGTCTGGTCGCCGCCGCGGCCGTCCTCGCCACCGCCGCCTGCGCACCCCAGACCTCCGGCACCTCCTCCTCCGACAAGGACGAGAAGACCGGCACCCTCCGCGTCTGGCTCTTCCAGGAGGTCAACAACAAGCCCAAGGAACAGGTCGTCGACTCCGTCCTCGCCGCGTTCGAGAAGGCGCACGAGGACACCGACGTCACCGTCGAGTACATCCCCGTGGAGACCCGCGCCCAGCGCATCAAGGCCGCCTTCAACGACCCGAAGTCCGCGCCCGACCTCATCGAGTACGGCAACACCGACACCGCGGGCTATGTGAAGGACGGCGGACTCGCCGACGTCACCGAGGAGTTCGGGGCCTGGGGCGAGGCCAAGGACACCGACCCGACCGCCAGGCAGTCGGTCACCGTCGACGGCAAGGTCTACGGAGCCCCGTACTTCGTCGGCGTCCGCGCGCTCTACTACCGCACCGACGTCTTCGACGAACTCGGCCTCGACGTCCCGAGGACCCAGGCCGAGCTGATCTCCACCGCGAAGGAGATCCACACCGCCAGGCCCGGGATGTACGGCATCGCGGTCGGCGGCGCCTACACCTACGGCGCGATGCCCTTCATCTGGGCCCACGGCGGCGAACTCGCCACCGGCAAGGAGGGTTCGTACGCCTCCGCCATCGACAGCGCCGAATCCCGCGAGGGCATCGAGGCGTACACCTCCCTCTTCGGCGACGACAACTGCCCGGCCGCCAAGTGCGCCGGGATGGGCGGCAACGACACGGTGACCGCCTTCGCCTCGGGCAAGGCGGCCATGGCGATCGGCGGCGACTTCAGCCATGCGGCCGTGGAGGCCGGGAAGGCCAAGGGCAAGTACGCCGTCGTGCCGCTGCCGGGTGTCGAGGCCGGGTCCATCGCGCCCGCGTTCGCCGGCGGGAACAACCTCGGCGTGCTCAAGTCCACCTCGCACCGCACCCTCGCCGTCGACCTGATGAAGCGGCTCGCGTCGAAGGAGGCGCAGGGGGAGATGTTCGACGCGATGGGGTTCCTGCCGACGTTCTCCGATGTGCGGCAGCAGGTGGCCGCGAAGGAGGCATTCGTGAAGCCGTTCGTCGAGACGCTGTCCGCTGACACGAAGTTCGTGCCGGCGTCGCCCGCCTGGGCGCAGATCGACTCGTCGCTGGTGCTGCCGACGATGTTCCAGGAGATCGTGAGCGGCAAGAAGGAGGTGGCCGCTGCCGCCGGGGACGCGGCGAAGAAGATGAACGAGGCGTTCGGATCCGCCGGATGAGTGCGCCCGGTGGCTCGGCGGGCCTGGAACGTGGGCGGGTGCGGGTGGTTCGTGGTTCCTCGCGCAGTTCCCCGCGCCCCTCGGGGGGCTCCGGTGCCCCTTGGCTGTATCTCGCGCCTGCTCTTGTCGTTCTCGGGGGGCTGCTGGCCTACCCCGTCTATCAGCTCGGGTTGATCTCGCTCTTCCACTACACCCAGGCGCAGGTCAGCGGGGGCGAGCCCACCACCTTCGAGGGGTTCGGGAACTATGCCGAGCTCTTCGGCGACGAGCTGTTCTGGCAGGTGTTGCTGGCCACCGTGGTGTTCGCGACGGCCTGTGTGCTCTGCACACTGGCCGTGGGGTGTGCGCTCGCCGTGCTGCTCACGCGGGTGCGGGCCGTGCCGCGGCTCGCCCTGATGCTGGCCGCGCTCGGTGCGTGGGCGACCCCGGCGATCACCGGGTCCACGGTCTGGCTGTTCCTCTTCGACGCCGACTTCGGGCCGGTCAACCGGGTGCTGGGGCTCGGCGACCACTCGTGGACGTACGGGAGGTTCAGCGCCTTCTTCCTCGTCCTGCTCGAAGTGGTCTGGTGCTCCTTCCCGTTCGTGATGGTGACGGTCTACGCCGGAATCCGCGCCGTACCGTCCGAGGTGCTGGAGGCGGCCTCCCTGGACGGGGCCTCGCAGTGGCGGATCTGGCGCTCGGTGCTCGCGCCGATGCTCCGGCCGATCCTGGTGGTGGTCACCATCCAGTCGGTGATCTGGGACTTCAAGGTGTTCACCCAGATCTACGTCATGACCAACGGCGGCGGGATCGCCGGCCAGAACCTGGTCCTGAACGTCTACGCCTACCAGCAGGCGTTCGCGTCCTCGCGGTACAGCCTCGGCGCGGCGATCGGCGTGGTGATGCTGGTGATCCTGCTCGCCGTGACGCTGGTGTACCTGCGGCTGTTGCGCCGCCAGGGGGAGGAGTTGTGAGCCTTGTGAGCCGGGACGGGAAACCCCGGGTGAATCCTGTGCGCCGGTCCGTGCGGCGTCCGGGGCGGCTGGCGGCCGAGGCGACTGCGCTGCTGACCGCCGCCGTGGTGGCCTTCCCGCTGTACTGGATGGTGCTGAGTGCCTTCAAACCGGCCGGGGAGATCGAGTCGGCCGAGCCGCGTCCCTGGACGTCGGCGCCCACGCTGGACTCGTTCCGGCGGGTGTTCGGGCAGCAGGAATTCGGCCGGTACTTCCTCAACAGCGTCGTCGTCGCGGTCGCCGTGGTGATCGCCTCCGCGCTGATCGCCTTTCTCGCCGCGACCGCCGTGACGCGATTCCGGTTCCGGCTGCGGACCACCTTGCTGATCATGTTTCTGGTGGCCCAGATGGTGCCCGTGGAGGCACTGACCATCCCGCTGTTCTTCGTCATGCGGGACCTCGGCCAGCTGAACACGCTGTGGTCGCTGATCCTGCCGCACATCGCGTTCTCCCTGCCGTTCGCGATCTGGATGCTCCGGGGGTTCGTGAAGGCCGTTCCGGAGGCGCTGGAGGAGGCCGCCTACATCGACGGGGCGAGCCGCGCGCGCTTTCTGTGGCAGATCCTTTTCCCGCTCGTCCTGCCGGGCCTGGTGGCCACCAGCGTGTTTTCCTTCATCTCCACCTGGAACGACTTCCTGTTCGCCAAGTCCTTCATCATCAGCGACATCTCGCAGTCGACCCTGCCGATGGCGCTGCTGGTCTTCTACAAACCCGACGAGCCGGACTGGGGCGGGGTCATGGCGGCGTCCACGGTGATGACGATTCCGGTACTGGTCTTCTTCGTACTCGTACAGCGGCGTCTGGTCTCCGGACTGGGCGGTGCGGTAAAGGACTGATGTGACTTCACTGACGGAACTGATTCCCGCGCCGCTGAGCGTGAGCACGTGGGGTGAGCGGGTCTTCGTCCTCGACGAGGACACGACGCTGACGGCAGGACCGGGTGTGGGCAGTGCCGAACGCTGGCTGCGCACCACCTTGCAGGCGGCCACCGGTCTGCCGCTGAGGGAGGGTGAACCCGGCCCGCCCGGGCGGGCCGCGGAGAACGCGGTCGAGTTGCGGCACGATCACAGCCTCCCGCCCGGGGCCTACCGCATCACCATCCGTGACGACCGTGCGCTGATCGCGGGCGGTGACCCGGCCGGTGCCTTTGCCGGCGCGCAGACGCTCCGGCAACTGCTCGGCCCCGACGCGTTCCGGCGGGCGCGCCTGGGGCGCGCGGAGTGGGAGCTGCCGGAAGCCGAGATCCAGGACGCCCCCCGCTTCCGCTGGCGCGGACTCATGCTCGACGTCGCCCGGCACTTCATGCCCAAGGAAGGCGTGCTGCGCTATCTCGATCTGATGGCGGCGCACAAACTCAACGTCCTCCACTTCCACCTGACGGACGACCAGGGCTGGCGCATCGAGATCCAGCGGTATCCGAAGCTCACCGAGGTGGGCTCCTGGCGTGCCCGGACGAAAATCGGGCACCGCGCGTCACCGCTGTGGGACGACCGGCCGCACGGCGGTCACTACACCCGGGACGACATCCGCGAGATCGTCGCCTACGCCGCCGAGCGGCATATCAGTGTGGTCCCGGAAATCGACGTACCCGGGCACTCGCAGGCCGCCATCGCCGCGTATCCGGAACTCGGCAACTCCGATGTCGTCGACACCGCCTCCCTGACCGTCTGGGACACCTGGGGGATCAATCCGAACGTACTCGCCCCCACCGACAACACCCTGCGCTTCTACGAAGGGGTGCTCGAGGAAGTCCTGGAACTCTTCCCCGCGGACGCCGGCCCCTTCTCGCCGTTCGTGCACATCGGCGGCGACGAATGCCTCAAGGACCAGTGGCGTGAGTCGGACGCCGCGCAGAAACAGATCGGCAACCTCGGACTGGCCGACGAGGACGCGCTCCAGTCCTGGTTCATCGCCCACTTCGGTCAGTGGCTCGCCGCGCGGGGACGCCGGCTGATCGGCTGGGACGAGATCCTGGAGGGCGGCCTGGCCCCGGGCGCCGCGGTGTCCTCCTGGCGCGGTTACTCCGGCGGGGTCACCGCCGCCCGCGCGGGACACGACGTGGTCATGTGCCCCCAGCAGCAGGTGTACCTGGACTACCGTCAGGACGCGGGCCCCGACGAGCCGGTGCCGATCGGGTACGTGCGCACCCTGGAGGACGTCTACCGGTTCGAGCCCGTGCCGTCGGAGCTGACGGGCGAGGAGGCCGCGCGGGTGCTGGGTACCCAGGCCAACGTGTGGACCGAGGTGATGGAGGACCAGGGGCGCGTCGACTACCAGACGTTCCCCCGGCTCGCCGCGCTCTCCGAGGTCGCCTGGAGCGACCTGCCCGCCCCCGCCGACCGGGACTTCGCCGGTTTCGAACGGCGGATGACCGCCCACTACCGGCGCCTGGACGCTCTCGGGGTCGCCTACCGGCCGCCCACCGGGCCGCTGCCCTGGCAGCGGCGTCCGGGCGTCCTGGGGCGCCCGATCGACGGCCCGCCGCCGAACCAGTAGCCCGCCCCGGGGTTCCGGTGCGGGCGGCCCGCCCCGCGCCGGGACCCCGAACAGGGTGTGCGCACCTGTTCGTCCCGTGTCGAACAGGTCATGCGAAATGGGCACAACGATCACCGAAGAGTGCCAATCCCGAGCGCACCGGTGATGACGGTCGAAATCGTCCATGTCCGTGATGAGGTGGGCGAATGCCTCCTAGCGGACCCCCGTCCTCGGCACCTGCCAAGATGTGCCAGAGTTGCCACGTCCGCCCTGTCAGGCCGTACCGTACGGCAGCACAGGTGGGACCAGGTGGGGCAGCGGGAAGGGGTAGCCGGTTTTGAGCACGCACGCACCGCAGGCGGCGCAGGCCGTGACGCTGCCCACGACACTCGACGAGGCCGTGGCGGCCCTCACGGAGATGCCCGCCGCCGTGCCCGTCGCGGGCGGCACCGACCTGATGGCCGCCGTCAACTCCGGGCAGCTCAGGCCCGCCGCGCTGGTCGGCCTCGGCAAGATCAGCGAGATCCGCGGCTGGCAGTACCTGGACGGCCACGCCCTGCTCGGCGCCGGTCTCACCCACGCGCGCATGGGCCGCCCCGACTTCGCCGCCCTCATTCCGGCGCTCGCCGCCTCCGCGCGTGCGGCCGGACCGCCGCACATCCGCAACGCGGGCACCCTGGGCGGCAACATCGCCTCCTCCGCCCCCACCGGGGACGCGCTGCCCGTGCTGGCCGCGCTGGAGGCGACGCTGATCATCGCGGGCCCGGGCGGCGTCCGCCGCGAACTCCCGGTGTCGCACCTGCTGGCCGGGATGGACCTGTTGCGCCCCGGCGAACTCATCGGCTACGTGCGCGTGCCGCTGCTGCACGCCCCCCAGGTCTTCCTGAAGGCGACCGGCCGCACCGGCCCCGGCCGCGCGGTCGCCTCCGTGGCCCTGGTGCTCGACCCGGCCCGCCGCGGGGTGCGCTGCGCGGTGGGCGCCATAGCGCCGATGCCGCTGCGGCCCCTGCAGGCCGAGCAGTGGGTCGCGCAGCTCATCGACTGGGACAACAACCGCGCGATCGTGCCCGAGGCACTGAGCGCGTTCGGGGAGTACGTCGCCGCGGCCTGTATCCCCGACGCAGCCCCCGGCGAGGACGGCACCGTCCCACCGCTTCCGCCCGCGGTACTGCACCTGCGGCGCATCGTCGCCGCGCTGGCCCGACGAGCACTGGGGAGGGCGCTGTCGTGACCGACGACCAGCACGGACAGGGCACGCCCCCGGGCGGCAGCCGCTGGGACCCGCTGCCCCAGGGCGACTACGACGACGGCGCCACGGCCTTCGTGAATCTCCCCGAGGGCGGCATCGACGCCCTGCTGGACGCCATGGAGAGCCCGCTCGCCGCGCCCGGCCACGGCTATGTGCCGCCGCAGATCACGGTCGATCCGGCGGCCACCGCGGGCACCGACCCGGCGGCCACCGGCTCCTGGGCGGTGCCCGGCGCGCCCGTCGACGGCGCCCGGTGGCACGACCCCGAGGCGGGCGCGGCGCCGGGGGACCGGTTCACGTACAACCCCGGCGCGACCGGGCAGTGGGCCTTCGAGGAGCGGGCCGCGGAGAACCCGGCGCCGGGGCACGACGTCACCGGCCGGTGGTCGATTCCCGTGGCCGACGGCGACCTGCCGGACGAGTCCGGCGAGTTCACCACGTCCGCCCTGGTCGAGCAGTGGGGCGGCACGCCGCCGGCCACCCTCCCGGGCGGCGCCTCCGCCCCCTGGGCGCCCCCTCAGGCCATCGGCCGTCCGTGGGGACCCGGCGTACCCGGGGTCCCGCAGGACGAGGGCCAGGAGCCGCGGGGCGGCGAACACGACCCCGTGCAGGACCGGCAGGGACCCGGCCCCCGGCCCCACACCGACGGCCCCGCACCCCAGCGGCCGCCCGGCGCGGGCACGTACGGCGGGCAGTCCCTGCCCGCCGCCGAGCCGCTGCCGTACGCCGAGCCCGGCAGCCGGGGCGAGGGCCCCGCGGGCCAGGACACGTACGGCGGGCCGCCCGCCCAGGGCGCACCCGGCCGGCCGGCCGACGAGCACGCGCCGGGACGACCGGACGCCGGCCTCGCGCCGGGGCAGCCCGGAGCGGGTTTCGCCCCGGGGCGGCCGGAGGCCGGGCACGGGCACGGGCACGGGCACGAGCACGGGCACGGGCACGGGCAGGGGCGGCCCGGACCGGGCCCCGCGCCGGGGCGGCCGGAGGCCGGTCCCGGGCACGAGGCGTCCGGGATGCCCGCCCACGCCCCGGAGTTCCACGGCGAGCCCGGCCGGGGCGAGGGTCCCGAGGGCCAGGACGTGTACGGCGGGCAGTCCGGGCACGCCGGGCCCCGGTCGGCCGGTGTGCCCCAGCCGTTCGCCGCCGAGGAGCACCCGGAGCCGCGGTGGCGGTCCGAGACGGAGGCCGCCGAAGGCGCCCCCGCCGGACTCCGGGAGTACCCGCACCCCGGCGGCCAGGACGCCCCGGAGCCCGCTTCCGGGGCCGGTGAGGCATCCGAGACCGCTGAGGGCTCCCACGGGGTTCCCGAGGGCTCCCACGGGGTTCCCGAGGGCTCCCACGGGGCTCCCGAGACCGCCGAGGGCCTGCCGGAGCCCTCCGCGGCCCCCGCCGAGCCCGCTCCGGGCGCGGAACCGGCGACAGGAACCGCGGACGCCGAGTCCCCGAACACCGACACGGCCCCCGGCGCTTCGGGCATCCCGGACGACCGGGGCGTACCGGACGACGCGCCGCCGCCGCACGACGACCACCCCCTCGCCTCCTATGTGCTCCGCGTCAACGGCACCGACCGGCCCGTCACCGACGCCTGGATCGGTGAGTCGCTGCTCTACGTGCTGCGCGAGCGGCTCGGCCTCGCCGGTGCCAAGGACGGCTGCTCGCAGGGCGAGTGCGGGGCCTGCAACGTGCAGGTCGACGGCCGGCTCGTGGCGTCCTGCCTGGTCCCGGCCGTCACCGCGGCCGGCAGCGAGGTCCGTACCGTCGAAGGACTGGCGCAGGACGGCCGGCCCTCCGACGTGCAGCGGGCGCTCGCGCGGTGCGGCGCCGTGCAGTGCGGCTTCTGCGTGCCGGGCATGGCGATGACCGTGCACGACCTCCTCGAGGGCAACCCGGCCCCCACCGAACTGGAGACCCGCCAGGCCCTGTGCGGCAACCTCTGCCGCTGCTCCGGCTACCGGGGCGTGGTGAACGCCGTCCAGGAGGTCGTCGCCGAACGCGAGGCGCACACCGCGTCCGCCGAGGACGACTCCGCCGACGAGCCGGACACGCCCCGCATCCCGCACCAGGCGGGCCCCGGCGCCGGCGGCGTCAACCCCTCGGCGTTCGGCGCCACCGGACCCGGTGAGCAGCCCCATGACCAGCCCTACGGCCAGGACGGAGGCCAGGCGTGACCAACGAAGCAGCCACCGCGCAGGCCACGGAGGCCGCCCCCGAGCCGGAACCGGTCCCGCACGGACTCGGCGTCTCCCTCCCGGCCGCCGACGCCCGCGCCAAGACCGAGGGCACCTTCCCGTACGCCGCCGACCTGTGGGCCGAGGGCCTGCTCTGGGCGGCCGTGCTGCGCTCGCCGCACCCGCACGCGCGCATCGTGTCCATCGACACCACGCACGCGCGTGAGATGCCCGGCGTCCGCGCGGTGGTCACGCACGAGGACGTCCCCGGCGACCCGGTGCACGGCCGCGGCACGGCCGACCGGCCCGTCTTCGCCTCCGAGGTCGTACGCCACCACGGCGAGCCCATCGCGGCCGTCGCCGCCGACCACCCCGACACCGCGCGGATGGCCGCCGCCGCCGTCATCGTCGAGTACGAGGTGCTCGACCCGGTGACCGACCCCGAGCAGGCGTTCGAGGCCGAACCGCTGCACCCCGACGGCAACCTGATCCGGCACATCCCGCTGCGCCACGGCGACCCCGAGGCGGCCGGCGACGTCGTCGTCGAGGGCCTGTACCGCATCGGCCGCCAGGACCCCGCCCCCATCGGCGCCGAAGCCGGTCTCGCCGTGCCCCGCCCGGACGGCGGCGTCGAGCTGTACCTGGCCTCCACCGACCCGCACGGCGACCGGGACACCGCCGCCGCCGCGTTCGGCCTGGCACCCGATCGGGTGAAGGTCGTCGTCACCGGTGTGCCCGGCGCCACCGCCGACCGCGAGGACCGGAGCTTCCAGCTCCCGCTCGGTCTGCTGGCGCTGAGGACCGGCTGCCCGGTGAAACTCGCCGCCACGCGCGAGGAGTCCTTCCTCGGCCACACCCACCGCCACCCCACGCTGCTGCGCTACCGCCACCACGCCGACGCCGAGGGCAGACTGGTGAAGGTCGAGGCGCAGATCCTGCTCGACGCGGGCGCCTACGCCGACACCTCCTCCGAGGCCCTCGCCGCCGCCGTCGCCTTCGCCTGCGGCCCGTACGTCGTCCCCAACGCCTTCATCGAGGGCTGGGCCGTACGCACCAACAACCCGCCCTCCGGTCATGTGCGCGGCGAGGGCGCCCTGCAGGTGTGCGCCGCCTACGAGGCGCAGATGGACAAGCTGGCCAAGAAGCTCGGCGTCGACCCGGCGGAGCTGCGCCTGCGCAACGTGATGGCCACCGGTGACGTCCTGCCCACCGGCCAGACGGTGACCTGCCCGGCCCCGGTCGCCGAACTCCTCGAGGCGGTACGGGACTTCCCGCTGCCGCCGCTGCCCAAGGACACCCCCGAGGACGAGTGGCTGCTGCCCGGCGGCCCCGAGGGCGCGGGCGAACCGGGCGCGGTGCGCCGGGGCGTGGGCTACGGGCTGGGCATGGTGCACATGCTCGGCGCGGAGGGCACGGACGAGGTGTCCACGGCCACCGTGCGGGTCCAGGACGGCGTGGCGACGGTGCTGTGCGCGGCCGTGGAGAGCGGCCAGGGCTTCTCGACGCTGGCCCGGCAGATCGTCCAGGAGACCCTCGGCATCGACGAGGTGCACGTGGTGCCCGTCGACACCGACCAGCCCCCGGCCGGCCCGGGCTGCCGGGGCCGGCACACCTGGGTGTCGGGCGGCGCGGTGGAGCGCGCGGCGAAGATGGTCCGCACCCAGCTCCTCCAGCCCCTCGCGCACCAGTTCGGCATGTCCACCGAGCTGCTCCAGATCACCGACGGCAGGATCACCTCGTACGACGGTGTGCTGTCCACGACCGTCACCGAGGCCCTGGACGGCAAGGAGCTGTGGGCCACCGCCCAGTGCCGTCCGCATCCGACGGAACCGCTGGACGGTTCCGGTCAGGGCGACGCCTTCGTCGGCATGGCCTTCTGCGCGATCCGCGCGGTGGTCGACGTCGACATCGAGCTCGGCTCGGTACGGGTCGTGGAGCTGGCGGTCGCCCAGGACGTGGGCCGGGTGCTGAACCCGGCGCAGCTGGCCGCGCGGATCGAGGCGGGCGTGACCCAGGGCCTGGGCGCCGCGCTCACCGAGAACCTGCGCACGCCGCGCGGACTGGTCCGCCACCCCGACCTGACCGGGTACGCCCTCCCGACGGCGCTGGACGCGCCGGACATCCACATCGTGAAGCTGGTCGAGGAGCGGGACGTGGTCGCGCCGTTCGGCGCGAAGGCGGTCAGCGCGGTGCCGGTGGTGACCTCGCCGGCGGCGATCGCCTCCGCCGTACGGGCCGCCACGGGCCGCCCGGTGAACCGTCTGCCGATCCGTCCGCAGGCCGCCGTGGTGACGGGCGGCTGAAACCCGCGGCGGGTCGATTCCCGCGGAAAGGCAACGAACGGGGTTGCCGGAGCGTCCTGAGTGGTGGGCGCTTCGGCTCGCCGTCCCCGGTCCGGGGGCGTTGTCAGTGGTGGCACGTAGTGTTCCGAGCAGTGGGGGACGGCTGCCGGGTCCGCGAGGGCCGGGGCCGTCCTGCCCGGGGCGGGGCGTTCGCGAACCCGGGGCCGAGCACACGTATCGCGGGGGAATCATGAGCACGACCGACACCGTTGCCACAGCGGCGATCACACTCACCGACGCCGACCTCGACCCGTACATCACGCACGCGTCCACGCGCGGCTGGCTGACCGGTCCCGGACTGCCCGCCGACAGCGGCCTGTTCAGCTTCGGGGAGCTGGCGCGGCAGGGCGGCCCGCGCACGGTGGGCGACTCGACGGGCGACCCCGGCGACCGGCTCTCCGCGGAGCTGCGGGACCAGCTGGTCATCGGCGGACTGCTGGGCCCGGCCGGTCCGGAGACGGAGTCGGTGCTGCTCGACGGGGCGACCGGCGAGGTGTCCACGACGTTCTTCTTCCACGACCGCCCCGACCTGATGGACCGCCGCCCGCTCGCCCCTTCCCTGCCGACGCTGGTGCGGTTCGCGGCGGCGACGGACGAACTGGCGGGGCTGCGCGGCCAGTTCGCCGCCTACGCGGGCCGCTACGGCACGAAGGCGGTCGCGGAGGCCTCCCGGCAGCTGCTGGCGGTGTTCGAGGAGGGCGCGGACGGCGAGCCGGCCCCCTTCTGGCGAATGGCCGCGCTGATCAGACCGCTGGCCCTGGTGGCGGGCCCCGGCACGCTCTCGGGACTCGCCCTGGACCTCCCGCTCCGCCTGCTGGACGACGAATTCGGCCGGGGCGGAGTGGTCCGCTTCGAGGAGGTCGACTTCCCCTCGACGCTCGACCACGAGCCGACCCGCCGCTTCCTGCGCGAGACGGGCCTGCCGGAGGACGGCTTCCTCTTCCAGCTGGACACCGACCTGCCGCTGCGCACCCTCGCGGAGTACTACGCCGACGAACGCGACGGCGAGCTCCCGCCCGGCCGGCTCCCCGCCCGCGCCGGCCACCTGATACGCCTGGGCCACCTGATCGAGGACAACAGCCTGGTCGTCGACGGCACCACGGGAGCGGTGCTCAACTGGAGCGAACCGGAAGGCGTCCTCCACCCGCTGAACACGGACATCTCCACCCTCGCCTTCACCCTCTGGCTGCTCCACCGCGAGCACGCCATCGACGAGGCGTCGGGTCACGCGCTGACCAGCGACACCTACGACCAGCTGGCACTGACGATGCTCCAGGTCCTGTCCTCCATCGACCCGACGGGCACCACCGCCGACGGCGACTGGCACTACTGGACGGAGCTCTTCCAGGACGAGGCGGGCGGGGTGCTTTAGCGCTCCGCTGGGGGGTTGGGTCGTTGACCGGCTGCGGCGCCGTTGCGGCTGGTCGCGCAGTTCCCCGCGCCCCTTCGGGGGCGCTGATGAGACGGGGACGCTTCGGAGAGCGACCCCGCCCGTGTGGAGGCCGTGGCGGGAATCGAACCCGCGTTATTCGATTTGCAGTCGAACCCCTGGGCCACTCGGGCACACGGCCGTGTCGGGGGCGAAGTGCCGTGCGGCGCCTTGCCGTTCCGAACCGGTGTGCCGACCGTACGGCGGGCCGGAGGCGGCGCTCAAGGAGATGCCGGGGCCCGCAATACGACTGCCACGCGCCGTTCATGAACGAAGGGTCCCGGTCCTACGACCAAGGTCCCGGTGCCGGTCCCGACCCCCGACAGGGGTCAAACCGTGCCGTGGCCCTTACTCTGGCGAACATGACCGCCCCGAACCCGCGTGACACCGATGTCGCCGAGCCCGCCGACGCCCCGCCCCCGCCCGTCGCCCCCGACGAGACCGTGCTGAGCAGCCCCTACCGGGCGCTGAGCATCGGGGTCGTCTCCGTGGTGCTGCTGATCGCCTTCGAGGCGACGGCGGTGGGTACGGCGATGCCGGTGGCGGCACGGGAGCTGGACGGGGTGTCGCTGTACGCGTTCGCGTTCTCGGGGTACTTCACGACCAGCCTGTTCGGCATGGTGCTGTCCGGCCAGTGGTCGGACCGGCGCGGCCCGCTCGGGCCGCTCGCCTGGGGCATCGCCTCCTTCGCGGCCGGTCTGCTGCTGGCCGGGACGGCCGGGGCGATGTGGCTGTTCATCCTGGGGCGGGCCGTGCAGGGACTCGGCGGCGGCCTGGTGATCGTCGCGCTGTACGTCATCGTCGGGCGGGCCTACCCGGAGCGGCTGCGTCCGGCGATCATGGCGGCGTTCGCGGCGAGCTGGGTGGTGCCGTCGATCGTCGGCCCGCTCGCCTCCGGCGCGGTGACGGAGCACATCGGCTGGCGCTGGGTGTTCCTCGGCATACCGGTGCTCGTGGTGTTCCCGCTGGCCCTCGCGCTGCCGCAGATACGGCGGCTGGCGTCGGGCCCGGTGAACGGGGGCGCCCCGGCCTCCTTCGACGGCCGCCGCATCCGCCTGGCCCTGGCGATCTCCCTCGGCGCGGGCCTGCTCCAGTACGCCGCGCAGGACCTGCGCCGGGCCTCCCTGCTGCCGGGCGCACTGGGCGTCGCGCTGCTCGTCCCGGCCGTGCTGGGCCTGCTCCCGCGCGGCACCTGCCGCGCGGCGCGCGGACTGCCCTCGGTCGTCCTCCTGCGCGGAGTCGCCGCCGGCTCCTTCATCGCGGCGGAGTCCTTCGTCCCGCTGATGCTGGTCACCCAGCGCGGCCTCAGCCCGACCCTCGCCGGCTTCTCCCTCGCGGCCGGCGGCGGCACCTGGGCCCTGGGCTCCTGGGTGCAGTCCCGACCCCGCCTGGAACCGCACCGGGAGCGCCTGATGACCCTCGGCATGGTCCTGGTGGCGGCGGCCATCGCCGGAGCCCCCAGCGTGCTGATCGACGACGTGCCCGCCTGGACGGTGGCGGTCGCCTGGGCCTTCGGCTGCTTCGGCATGGGCCTGGTGATCTCCTCCACCAGCGTCCTGCTGCTCCAGCTCTCGGCCCCCGCGGAAGCCGGCACCAACTCCGCCGCCCTCCAGATCTCCGACGGCCTGTCCAACGTCATCCTGCTGGCCGCCGGGGGAGCGGCCTTCGCGGCCCTCGGCGGCGGCACGGTCAGCCACACGGCCACGGAGGCCACGGGCTCCCACCCGGCCGCCTTCGCCGTGGTGTTCCTGCCGATGGCGGCGGTGGCGCTGGCGGGGGCGTGGGTGGCCACGCGGGTGAGAGCGGTTGTGTAGTACCACTTCGGTATCAAGTGGTGGTACCGTTTTGGTATGGCTATGAACCTGCGTCTTCGTGACGACCAGACGGAAGCTCTCAAGCTGCGCGCCGACGAGGAGGGCGTCAGCATGCACGCGATACTGCTGCGGGCTGTGGACGATTATCTGACGCGGACCGCGCACCAGGCGCTGGTGCGTAAGGCCGCCAAGGAGCAGACCGCCAAGTGGGCCGAACTGCTGGAGCGGCTGAAGTGACGTACGTCTACCTTCAGGCCGAGGACGTCCTGGCCATTGCCGAGGACGCCGTTGACGACCAGCAAGTCACCGTGCGCGATGCGGGGCTGCTGGAGTCGGCTGTACATCGCCCTTCGGCTTCCATGTTCGGGCAGGAGGCCTACGCCGACCTGTTCGACAAGGCGGCGGCACTCCTGCAGTCCCTGGTCATCAATCACCCTTTCGTCGACGGAAACAAACGCACGGCGTGGGTGTCCTGTGTCGTCTTCCTGGCGATGAACGAGGTGCAGTTGCGCCCCGACATTGACGCGGCCGAACGCCTGGTCATCGCTGTGGCGACCGGCAGCCTGGATGAGATCAAAGCCATCTCCGAAGTGCTGAGGGACCTGGCTGAGTAGGGCGATGTGACCTGAGTCCCATCCCGGGCGGTCTCGGCCCCGTACCGGCGTTGACACCACCGGGCCATCGGTAGGGTGGCCCGGTTGTCATACGCAGACGCGCCGCCCGACCCACCCCCGGAGATCGTGACTACCACCGCCGGCACCGCCTCGCACCACCTGTCCCCGGCCTTCCCCGGACGTGCCCCCTGGGGTACGGCCGGCAAGCTGCGCGCCTGGCAGCAGAAGGCGATGGAGAAGTACATCCAGGCGCAGCCCAGGGACTTCCTGGCCGTGGCCACCCCCGGCGCCGGCAAGACGACCTTCGCGCTGACGCTGGCGTCCTGGCTGCTGCACCACCACGTCGTGCAGCAGGTGACCGTCGTCGCGCCCACCGAGCACCTGAAGAAGCAGTGGGCCGAGGCCGCCGCGCGGATAGGCATCAAGCTCGACCCCGAGTACAGCGCGGGCCCGCTCGGCAAGGACTACGACGGGATCGCGATCACGTACGCCGGTGTCGGCGTCCGCCCCATGCTGCACCGCAACCGCGTCGAGCAGCGCAAGACCCTCGTCATCCTCGACGAGATCCACCACGCCGGTGACTCCAAGTCCTGGGGCGAGGCCTGTCTGGAGGCGTTCGAGCCGGCCACCCGGCGGCTCGCGCTCACCGGTACGCCGTTCCGCTCCGACACCAACCCCATCCCCTTCGTGGTGTACGAGGAGGGCGACGACGGGATCCGGCGGTCGTCCGCCGACTACACCTACGGGTACGGCTCCGCCCTCGCCGACAACGTCGTCCGCCCCGTCATCTTCATGTCGTACAGCGGCAACATGCGCTGGCGCACCAAGGCCGGCGACGAGATCGAGGCCCGCCTCGGCGAGCCCATGACCAAGGACGCCGTCAGCCAGGCCTGGCGCACCGCGCTGGACCCGCGCGGTGAGTGGATGCCGGCCGTGCTGCGCGCCGCCGACCAGCGCCTCACCGAGGTCCGCAAGGCCATCCCGGACGCCGGTGCCCTCGTCATCGCCGCCGACCAGGACTCCGCGCGGGCGTACGCCAAGCTGATCCGCGAGATCACCGGCAGCAGGGCCACCGTCGTCCTGTCCGACGACGCCGGCGCCTCGAAGAACATCGACACGTTCAGCGGGAACACCGACCGCTGGATGGTCGCCGTCCGCATGGTGTCCGAGGGCGTCGACGTACCGCGCCTCGCGGTCGGCGTGTACGCCACCACCATCTCCACCCCGCTGTTCTTCGCCCAGGCCGTCGGCCGTTTCGTACGGTCCCGGCGGCGCGGCGAGACCGCGTCCGTGTTCCTGCCGACCATCCCGGACCTGCTCGGCTTCGCCAACGAGATGGAGCGCGAGCGCGACCACGTCCTCGACAAGCCCAAGAAGGAGGGCGAGGAGGACCCGTACGCCGAGTCCGAGAAGGAGATGGAGGAGGCGAACCGGGAGCAGGACGAGGACACCGGTGAGCAGGACATGCTGCCCTTCGAGGCGCTGGAGTCCGACGCCGTCTTCGACCGGGTGATGTACAACGGCGCCGAGTTCGGCATGCAGGCCCACCCCGGCAGCGACGAGGAGCAGGACTACCTCGGCATCCCCGGCCTCCTCGAACCCGACCAGGTGCAGCTGCTGCTCCAGAAGCGGCAGGCCCGGCAGATCGCGCACAGCCGCAAGAAGCCGGACACCGAGGCCGACCTGCTCGAACTGCCCGCCGAGCGGCGGCCCGTGGTCTCCCACAAGGAGATGATGGAGCTGCGCAAGAAGCTCAACAACCTCGTCGGCGCGTACGTCCACCAGAGCGGCAAACCGCACGGCGTGATCCACACCGAGCTGCGCCGGGTCTGCGGCGGCCCGCCCTCGGCCGAGGCCACGGCGGGACAGCTGCGCCAGCGGATCGAAAAGGTGCAGGAGTGGGCCACGCGCATGCGGTGACTCCGCGTGTACGTATGAGGACAAACGGCACCACTTCCCTGTGAGAGTGCCCGGATTCTGGACGGAGCCTTCCGCTGACCGAACCGGCTCGCTACTGTCCCCGCTACGCACACGCCCCGTGGCAGCGCCGCCGCGGAGCGCAGCCGTGAAGCGACTGTGCCCGGGTCAAGGCCGGGCCGCCGGCCGATCGGCGGCCTCTGAAGCGCGTGACCGACGGGACTCGGTGACGCATCTGCCGCGAGGGGACCGCCGACCTCACCACTAAGGAGTGGGCGTCGTGACCGCGGAGACCTCTCAGACGCTCGACAGGGGACTGCGTGTCCTCAAGCTGCTGGCCGATACGGACCACGGGCTGACCGTCACCGAGCTTTCCCACAAACTGGGCGTGAACCGGACTGTCGTATACCGGTTGCTCGCCACACTGGAGCAGCACGCTCTCGTACGCCGTGACCTCGGCGGACGGGCCCGGGTCGGGCTGGGTGTGCTGAGGCTGGGCCGACAGGTGCACCCGCTGGTGCGGGAGGCCGCGATGCCGGCGCTGCGGTCGCTGGCGGAGGACATCGGGGCGACCGCGCATCTGACCCTGGTCGACGGCGCGGAGGCGTTGGCGGTGGCCGTGGTGGAACCGTCGTGGACGGACTACCACGTGGCGTACCGGGCCGGGTTCCGGCATCCGCTGGACCGGGGGGCCGCGGGGAAGGCGATCCTGGCCGCCCGGCAGCGGGCGGCGGACGAGCCGGGGTACACGCTGACGCACGGGGAGCTGGAGGCCGGGGCGTGCGGGGCGGCCGCGCCGCTGCTCGGGGTGACCGGGGTCGAGGGCAGCGTGGGTGTGGTCATGCTGGCGGAGGTCGTTCCCGAGCGGGTGGGGACGAGGGTGATGGACGCGGCGCGGGAGGTGGCGGAGGCACTGCGCTGACGCCTGCGCGGCTGTGGGCGGGCCTCACCGGTGCCTCACCGGTGCCTGCCGGGAGGAGATCGCGCAGCCCGGCGCTCACGGGGTGCTGTCCGCGCCCACCCGTGCCGCCCTGCGGCACGACTGCCCGCGGGGCGGGTGCCTGCGGGGCGGGTGCCCCTGTGGGGGGACTGCCCGTAGCGGAGGCACGTTAGATTGACTCCGTGTTCTCCCGCCTCACGCGTCCCCAAGCCCTCGCCGTCCTGGCCGCCCCCGTCGCCGCGCTGCTGGCCACAGCCGCGTTCGCACCGCTCCCCTTCTCCGTCGCGCAGCCCGGCATGACCGCGAACGTGCTCGGCGAGAACAAGGGCACCCAGGTCATCACGATCACCGGCGCCCCCGTACGGGAGACCAGCGGGCAGCTGCGGATGACCACCATCGAGGCGACCTCCCCGGACACCCGCGTCGACCTCCCGGACGTCATCGACAGCTGGTTCGGCACCGACCGGGCGGTCATGCCCCGTGACTCCGTCTACCCCAGCGGGGACAGCGTCAAGGAGATCGAACGGTACAACCGTGAGCAGATGGAGGAGTCCCAGGACGAGGCCACCCGGGCCGCCCTGAACCACCTGAACCGCGAGGACGACGGCATCGAGGTCACCCTCGAACTCGCCGACGTCGGCGGCCCCAGCGCCGGCCTGCTGTTCTCCCTCGGCATCGTCGACAAGCTGAACGGCGACGGCAGCGGCGGCGACCTCACCGGCGGCCGGGTCATCGCCGGCACGGGCACGATCGACGCGGACGGCACCGTCGGCGCGGTCGGCGGCGTACCCCTGAAGACGCAGGCGGCCAAGCGGGACGGCGCCACCGTCTTCCTGGTGCCGAAGGACGAGTGCTCCGACGCCCGGGCCGAACTCCCCGAAGGGCTGCGCCTCGTCCCGGTCACCACCCTCAAGAGCGCCGTCGACGCCCTGGTCGCCCTGGAGAAGGGCACCGGGAAAGTCCCCGGCTGCTAGCCCTCCTTGACGAACCCCTCCTCCACCATCCAGTCCAGCGCCACCTCGTGCGGGTCCTCCCCGCCGACGTCCACCTTGGCGTTGAGGTCCTGCGCCACGGTGTTGTCGAGCTTCGCCGTCACCGGGGCGAGGACCTCCGCGATGGCCGGCCACTTCTCGAAGGTGTCGAAGTTGACCGTCGGGGCCGCGTTGTAGTTGGGGAAGAACTTCCTGTCGTCCTCCATCACCACCAGGTTCATGGACTTGATGCGCCCGTCGGTCGTGAAGACCTCGCCGTACGTGCAGGCGCCCTTGGCCGTCTGGGTGTAGATGATCCCGGTGTCCATCTGCGTGACGTCGCGCGCCGGGATGTTCATGCCGTACGCCTTCTCCATGCCCGGCAGCCCGTCCGCGCGGTTGGCGAACTCGCCCTCCACGCACAGCGTCACCGCGCCCGGATCGGACTTCGCCAGCTCCGCCACCTCGGAGAGGGTCCGCGTGCGGTACTTCTCGTAGTTCGCCTGGTTCATGGCGAGGGCGTAGGTGTTGTTCAGCTCCGACGGCTCCAGCCAGGTCACCCCGTTCTTCACGTCCGCGTCGCGCACCGCCTCCCACTGCTTGCGCGGATCCGGGATCGGCTTGCTGTTGCCCTGGTACGTGATCCACGCCGTGCCCGTGTACTCGAACCCGGCGTCCGCCTCGCCGTTGACGACCGCCTCCCGGGAGCCGACCGAGCCCTGGATGCCGGTCCGGTCGATGACCTCCGCGCCCGCCGCCTGGAAGGCGATGCCCATGATCGCGCCGAGGACGAGCTGCTCGGTGAACTCCTTCGACGTGACGGTGAGCTTCGCGCCCTCCAGCGGCTTCCCCCTGCCGACCGATCCCGGTTCCACGTCGTCGACCATGGGGGAACCGCTGGTCAGCCCGCAGCCCGAGGCCGCCGCCAGCAGCGCCCCGGCCAGGAACAGGCGGACACCTCTCATGCACCGGCCTCCAGACCCCGCGGCCGCAGCAGCAGCTCCGCCAGGGAGGCCAGCCAGTCCACCAGCAGCGCGAGCACGACGGTGAGGACCGAGCCCACCACCAGTACCGGCATCCGCTGGCTGGTGATCCCGGTGGTGATCAGTACGCCCAGCCCGCCGCCCCCGCCGAAGGTCGCCAGCGTCGCCGTGCCGACGTTCAGGACGAGCGCCGTCCGCACCCCCGCCAGGATGAGGGGGACGGCCAGCGGCAGCTCCACCCGCGTGAGCACGCCCATCGGGGACATGCCGATGCCGCGCGCCGCCTCCAGCAGCGTCGGGTCGTTGGCCCGCAGACCCGCGATGGTGTTGGACAGCACCGGCAGGATGGCGTAGGCGATGATGCCGATCAGGGCCGCCCTGCGGCCGATGCCCAGCCAGATCACCAGCAGCGCCAGCAGACCGATCGCCGGGGTGGCCTGGCCCATGTTGGCCAGCGCCATCGCCGCCGGAGTGGCCCTGCGGAACATGCGGCGGGTCAGCAGGATGCCCAGCGGGATCGCGATGATCAGCACGAAGAACGTCGAGATCACGGTGAGCTCGATGTGCTGCCACAGCGCCTTGGACACCTGCCCGTTCGACAGCGCGTTCCGGGTGAGCGCGTCGAGGTCCGCCTGCTCGAACCACAGCCAGGTCGCGAGCAGTACGGCGATCAGCGCCACCGGCAGGAACGTCAGCTTCTGCCAGGTCATCCGGGGCGGCTTCGCGGCCGGGGGCGGGGGAGCGGCCTCCGCCTCGTCCGGCGACCCGCCGCCCTCGTCGCGGAAGACGTGGCCCCGCACCTCGTGCTCGCCCTCGGGCCGCCGCCCGGAAGAGCCGGAAGGGGAGGCCCTCACGCCTTCGCCTCCCCGCCGAAGCCCTCCTGCTCGGCGTGCGTCTGCGCGGACCGCTGCTCCTCGAGGTCGTGCTGGGCGTCCATCGCCTCCAGCCGGTCCGCCTCCAGCAGTTCGTGCACGGAGTTCATCAGCGTCTCCACGTCCACGACACCCTCGTACGCGCCACGCCGCCCGGTGACCGGGACCCGGCCGGTGTTGTCGGTGAGGACCGCCTCCAGCGCGTCCCGCAGGGTCGCGTCCTGGGTCACCGTGTCGTGCACCAGCGCGCCCGCGCGGGCCAGTGAACCCTTGGCGCGCATCATGTCGCCGCGCCGCAGCCACTTGTAGGGGCGGCCCCGCTTGTCGAGCACCAGCACCTCGTTGGTGCCGCCGGAGCGGAGCCTGGTGAAGATCTCCTGAAGCGGGTCGTCGACGCTCACCGTCGGATAGTCGGTGATCCCCACGTCCCGCACCCGGGTGAGGTTGAGCCGCTTCAGCGCCGCCCCGGCACCCACGAACCCGGACACGAAGTCGTCGGCGGGGTTGGTGAGGATCGCCTCCGGGGTGTCGAACTGGGCGATGTGGGAGCGTTCGCGCAGCACCGCGATCCGGTCACCGATCTTGATCGCCTCGTCGAAGTCGTGGGTGACGAAGACGATCGTCTTGTGCAGCTCCCGCTGGAGCCGGATCAGCTCGTCCTGGAGGTGGTCCCGGGTGATCGGGTCGACCGCGCCGAACGGCTCGTCCATCAGCAGCACCGGCGGGTCCGCCGCCAGCGCCCGCGCCACCCCCACCCGCTGCTGCTGACCGCCGGAGAGCTGACGCGGATAGCGGCCGTGGAACTCGCCCGGGTCCAGACCGACCAGGTCCAGCATCTCCTCCACCCGGGCCCGCACCCGGGCCGCCGGCCAGCGCAGCATCCTCGGCACCAGCGCGATGTTCTGCGCCACCGTCATGTGCGGGAACAGCCCGCTCGCCTGGATCGCGTACCCGATCTTGCGGCGCAGCCGCACCGGGTCCATGTCGGTGACGTCCTCGTCGCCGATGCGGATCCGGCCGCCCGTCGGCTCGATCAGCCGGTTGACCATCTTCAGGAGGGTGGACTTCCCGCAGCCCGAAGGGCCGACGAGGACCACCGTCTCGCCCGCCCTGATGTCCATGCTGACGTTGTCGACGGCCGGCAGCGCACTGCCCGGATACCGCTTGGTCAGGCCCTCCAGCTCGATGGTCGCCCCGATCGACCCGGACTCCGTCTCGGGCGTCCCAGCGTCAGGCACGGATCCCCCCGGAAATGGTCAGCCGCCCGATCAACACGTACGCGGCGTCGAACAACAGGGCGAGGACGACGATCCCGAGCGTGCCCGCGAGCACCTGGTTCAGCGCGTTCCTGCTGCCCAGTGAGGCGATCCCGCGGAAGATCAGGTTGCCCAGGCCGGGACCGGAGGCGTACGCGGCGATGGCGGCGATGCCCATCAGCATCTGGGTGGAGACCCGGATGCCGGTCAGGATCGGCGGCCAGGCCAGCGGCAGCTCCACCCGGGCCAGCCGCGCCACGCGCGACATGCCGATCCCCTTGGCCGCGTCCACCAGCGACGGGTCGACCCCGCGCAGCCCCACGATCGCGTTCCGCACGATCGGCAGCAGCCCGTACAGCGTCAGCGCGATCACCGTCGGCGGCACCCCGAGCCCCACCACCGGGATCAGCAGACCGATCATGGCCAGCGCCGGAATGGTCAGCAGGGTGGCGGTGGTGGTCGTGGCCAGGTTGCCCGCCCACTCGCTGCGGTAGGTGGCCACCCCGATCAGCACACCGAGCAGCGTCGCCACCACCATGCACTGGAAGACGACACTGGCGTGCTGGTAGGCGTCGGTGAGCAGCTGCTGATGGCGGCTGCCCAGGTACTCCCAGAAGTTCACGTCCGCTCACCCCAGCTCGGCCAGGTCGGTTCACTCGCCGAGCGCGGCCTGCTCCACCAGCGGGATGATCCGCAGCGGAACGGGGTTCTCCATGACGATCGCCGTGGAGGCCCGGACGATGCCATCAAAACCGACGACGCGGTCGATCACCCGCTGGAGATCGGCATTGGAGCGCGCCACGAGGCGGCACAGCATGTCCCCGGTGCCGGTGGTGGTGTGCAGCTCCAGCACCTCCGGAACGGTTGCCAAGTGGGCCCGTACGTCGGCTCCTTGGCCCTGCCGGATCTGCAGCGTGGCGAACGCCGTGACGGGATAGCCGAGGGCCGCCGGATCCACCTCGGGGCCGAATCCGCGGATGACTCCGTTCGACTGAAGCCGGTCCAGCCGGGCCTGCACGGTGCCCCGCGCCACCCCGAGCCGCCGTGACATCTCCAGCACCCCGATCCGCGGCTCACGCGCCAGCAGCAGGATGATCCGCCCGTCCAGATGATCGATCGCCATACCGGTCTCCCCAGTGGTCATCCTGTACAGAAAGCCCGCATGCGGGCGCGTCCGGTTGGACACATTGCCCAGTGAACAGGCGAACTATTGCGCACCTTGCAGAGCTGGCCCACCCTGCCCCTATGACGCAGACCACACACCACACTCCCGCAGCGACCGCCCGGCAGGCCGACCTCTTCCCGGTCAAGGGAATGGACGCGGTCGTCTTCGCCGTGGGCAACGCCAAGCAGGCGGCGCACTACTACTCCACCGCCTTCGGCATGAAGCTGGTCGCCTACTCCGGACCGGAGAACGGCAGCCGCGAGACCGCCGCCTACGTCCTGGAGAGCGGCTCGGCCCGCTTCGTCCTCACCTCGGTGATCAAGCAGTCCACCGAGTGGGGCGCCTTCCTCTCCGACCACGTGGCCGCGCACGGCGACGGCGTCGTCGACCTCGCCATCGAGGTCCCGGACGCGCGCGCAGCGTACGCCTACGCCGTCGAGCACGGCGCCCGCTCCGTCGCCGAGCCGTACGAGCTGAAGGACGAGCACGGCACCGTCGTCCTGGCCGCGATCGCCACGTACGGCGAGACCCGCCACACGCTGGTCGAGCGCGGCGGCTACGACGGCCCGTACCTGCCCGGGTACGTCGCCGCCGACCCGATCGTCGAGCCCCCGGCCCAGCGCAGCTTCCAGGCCGTCGACCACTGCGTCGGCAACGTCGAGCTCGGCCGGATGAACGAGTGGGTGGAGTTCTACAACAAGGTCATGGGCTTCACGAACATGAAGGAGTTCGTGGGCGACGACATCGCCACCGAGTACAGCGCGCTGATGTCGAAGGTGGTCGCCGACGGCACGCTCAAGGTCAAGTTCCCGATCAACGAGCCCGCCATCGCCAAGAAGAAGTCCCAGATCGACGAGTACCTGGAGTTCTACGGCGGCGCGGGCGTCCAGCACATCGCGCTGAACACCAACGACATCGTGCAGACGGTCCGCCAGATGCGCGCGTCCGGCGTCCGGTTCCTGGACACCCCCGACTCGTACTACGACACCCTCGGCGAGTGGGCGGGCGAGACCCGGGTGCCGGTCGAGACGCTGCGCGAGCTGAAGATCCTCGTCGACCGCGACGAGGACGGCTACCTGCTGCAGATCTTCACCAAGCCGGTCCAGGACCGCCCGACGGTCTTCTTCGAACTCATCGAACGCCACGGCTCGATGGGCTTCGGCAAGGGCAACTTCAAGGCCCTCTTCGAGGCCATCGAACGAGAGCAGGAAAAGCGCGGCAACCTGTAACACCCCTTCGCGACAGTGGCCACGGCTGCCCGCTCCCGCTGGGGCGCCGAACACCGGCGGAAGCCCCTCACTGCCACCCGCCGCAGGACCACCCGCCATGACGCAGCCGCCGTGGCGATCGGACGACGCGCCCTGGGACACCCGGTCCGGCGCCGGACGGCACCGCCCCCACACGACCGGAGTGATCGTGTGGGGCATCGGACCGTCCGGGCCGCACCAGGCGCCCCGGGGCGTGAGGGAGCCCGCCCCCGCATTCCCGGACCACGGACACGATCCGTGTCGCCGGAGGCGGAGCGAACGCGGGCGACCAGCGCATCCAAAACCGTTTGGGATGTACCAGTTATGCGGGTTTGGGTCCAAGACTCACTTCTGCTCGCTGATGAGGAACGGTTCACAGCGATGGCTCCCGGTGTCACGCTGTGATCATGAGCCGTATCGAAGCGCGACGCGATGAAGACACGGTGGCGGCCGGCCCCCTCGTCGACCGGCTGCTCGGCGGCCTGCCCCCCGAGGCCGTCCTCACCGACCCCGACGTCACGGCCTCCTACGCCCACGACATGGCGAGCTTCTGCCCGGCCGGCAGTCCCGCGGTGGTGGTCCTGCCGCGCACGGTCGAGCAGGTCCAGCACGTCATGCGCACCGCCACCGAGCTGTGCGTCCCCGTCGTCCCGCAGGGCGCCCGCACCGGCCTGTCCGGCGCCGCCAACGCCACCGACGGCTGTGTCGTGCTCTCCCTGACGAAGATGGACCGCATCCTGGAGGTCAACCCGGTCGACCGGGTCGCCGTCGTCGAACCCGGCGTCGTCAACGCCACCCTCTCCCGCGCGGTGAACGAACACGGCCTGTACTACCCTCCCGACCCCTCCAGCTGGGAGACGTGCACCATCGGCGGCAACATCGGCACCGCGTCGGGCGGGCTGTGCTGCGTGAAGTACGGGGTGACGGCCGAGTACGTCCTAGGTCTCGACGTCGTCCTGGCCGACGGCCGCCTGATGCCCACCGGCCGCCGCACCGCCAAGGGCGTCGCCGGATACGACCTGACCCGCCTGTTCGTCGGCTCCGAGGGCTCCCTCGGCATCGTCGTCCGCGCGGTCCTCGCCCTGCGGCCCCGGCCGCCCGAGCAGCTGGTCCTGGCCGCCGAGTTCGCCTCCGGCGCCGCCGCCTGCGACGCCGTGTGCCGCATCATGGCCGACGGCCACGTCCCCTCCCTCCTCGAACTGATGGACCGTACGACGGTCAAGGCCGTCAACGACATGGCCCGCATGGGCCTCCCGGAGTCCACCGAGGCCCTGCTGCTCGCCGCCTTCGACACCACCGACCCGGCAGTCGACCTCGCCGCCGTCGGTGCGCTGTGCGAGGCCGCCGGCGCCACCCGGGTCGTGCCGGCCGAGGACGCCGCCGAGTCCGAACTGCTGCTCCAGGCACGGCGGATGTCCCTGGTCGCCCTCGAAGCGGTCAAGGGCACGACGATGATCGACGACGTGTGCGTGCCCCGCTCCCGGCTCGGCGAGCTCATCGACGGCGTCGAGCGGATCTCCGAGAAGTACCGGCTCACCATCGGCGTCGTCGCCCACGCCGGCGACGGCAACACCCACCCGACGGTCTGCTTCGACGCGTCGGACCCCGAGGAGTCGCGGCGGGCGAGGGAGTCCTTCGACGAGATCATGGCGCTCGGCCTGGAACTCGGCGGCACCATCACCGGCGAACACGGAGTCGGCGTACTGAAGAAGGAGTGGCTGGCGCGCGAGATCGGCCCCGTGGGACTGGAGATGCAGCGGGCAGTCAAGCAGGTCTTCGACCCGCTGGGCATTCTCAACCCGGGCAAGCTCTTCTGAACGAGAAGGTGCCCGAAAAGGGTGGGGTCCGGCCGGACGGGCGGTCAGGTCCCCGCCCGTCTGATAGATGTGGTTCCCCCCGACCCACCCACCGAGCAGATACGGGACGACGGAATGAGTGCCCCAACCCCGGCCCCGGGCGACGACAGGCCCCGCGAAGGGTACTACCCGGACCCGTCCATTCCTGGATATGTCCGGTACTGGAACGGTGCCTCCTGGGTACCGGGCACGAGCCGTCCGGCGCCCAAGGACGGTGAGTCCCTCGCACCACCGTCCGGCGCGGGCCCGGCGCGGCCCTCCGTCGAGGAGACCGGACCGCACTTCTTCGACGAGGACCCGCCCGAGGAACCGTCCCCGGCCTTCCCGCAGCCGGCCTCTTCGTCCCCGGCCTCTTCGTCCCCGGCCTCTTCGTCCCAGGCTTCTTCGTCCCAGGCCGACTCCCAGCACGGCAGCCGGCCCGAGCCCGCCTCGGCGTGGGGCGCCGACCGCTCCCACCAGACCGGCTTCGGCGGCGACCAGGACCGCAAGGTCTCCTGGGGCGCCGACCCGAGGGTGCCGCACACGGCCTCGCCGTCCGCATCCTCCGCACCCTCCGCACCGGAGACCGGGCCCGCGGGCGCGGACACCCCGGACGAGCAGGCGGAGGCCGCCTCGGGCAACACCTTCGTGTTCCGTAGGCCGGCGCCGAAGCCGCGGCAGGAGACCGGGGCCCCCGACGGAGAACGCGCGGACGAGGGCACGATGACGTTCCGCGCCGTCACCCCGCGCACGGGACAGGGCCCCGCAGGGCAGCAGGCGGGCTCCGCCGCCCCCGGGCGGCCCGGGTTCGGGGCCGGGAAGGCGGCAGCCGCCCGTGCCGCTGCCGCCACGGCACCGTCCGGACCCCAGCAGGCCACCGCCCCGACCGTGCCCCCGCAGACCCCGGGCGCGGCGGGGGCGGCGCCCCGGCCCGCCGCTGCCGCCTCCGCGCCCCTGACGAGCGGCGCCGGCGGGGGCCAGTCCTCCTGGGCGCAGCAGGTGCACCGGCTGGCCGGCGGTGAGGAGCCGCCCGTCGCGCCCTGGAAGCCGCCGGTCGAGGACGTCTTCCAGGCCGCCGCCCGGCGCCAGGCCGCGGCCCGCCCCGCCGCGCTCGGCAGGCGGCTGGCCGCCCGGCTGCTGGACACCGTCGTCCTCGGCGCCGTCACTGCCGTGGCCGCCGTACCGCTCGGCATCAAGGCCATGGACCACACCGAGGCGAAGATCGACGCGGCCAAGCTGTCCGGCGAGACCGTCACCGTCTGGCTGCTCGACGGCACCACCTCCGTACACCTCGGCATCGTCCTCGCCGTCCTGCTCCTCGCCGGTGTCCTCCTCGAGGTGGTGCCGACCGTCAAGTGGGGCCGCACCCTGGGCAAGAAGCTGCTGGGCATCGAGGTGCGGGACATCGAGGGGCACGAGGCGCCGTCCTTCGGCGCGGCCCTGCGCCGCTGGCTCGTCTACAGCGTCCCCGGGCTGCTCGTCGTCGGTGTCGTCGGTGTCCTGTGGTGCCTGTTCGACAAGCCCTGGCGCCAGTGCTGGCACGACAAGGCCGCGCACACGTTCGTCGCCGCCGGCTGAGTCCGCGTCACCCGTACCGCCGGTACTCCGGACGGCCGCTCGCCGGATGCGGGGCCGGGGGGTTCACGATCGACTCGGGGGCATGACCACCGAACCGCCCCCCGGCTCCGGGCGGCAGCCGTCGGACGACGACCCGTTCAAGAAGCACCCCCCGCCGGGCGGCCCCGAGACCCCGGGACCGGGCTCCCCGTACGACACCCCCGGAGGCCCGCCCCCGCCACCCGAAGGCGGCGGCGGGCCCTACGCAGGTGGCGGCGGCGGGCCCTACGGAGGTGCCCCCGGCCCCTCCGGCCCCCTCGCCGGCATGCCCCCGCTCGCCGACAGTGGCAGGCGCACGCTCGCCCGCGTCATCGACATGATCCTCGTCGGCATCGTCGTCTGGCTGCTCACCTGGCCGTTCGGAGTCAGCGAGTACGACGTCGACGGCGACAGGATCAACGTGGGCAACTCCTTCGCGCAGTCCGCCGTCGCCGCGGTGCTCTACATCGCCTACGACACCTTCATGACCGCCCGCAACGGCCAGACCCTGGGCAAGAAGTGGCTGCACATGCGGGTGGCCGACCTCGCCGACGGCTCCAACCCCTCCACGCAGACCGCGTTCATCCGCGCCCTCGTGCTGTGGCTGCCGTTCGCGTTCTGCTGCGCCTGCGTGTGGACCGCGATCTCGGGCGGCTGGAGCTTCTTCGACCGACCCTACAAGCAGGGACTGCACGACAAGGCGGCCAAGACCGTGGTGGTCAGAACCGGATGAGAGCGGTGCCCCGGTCAGGACGCCGCGCGCTCCCGCACCGGCTCGCGGGAAGGAGAAGCGACGGTGGCCCGTACCGGCTGTACCGGTTCCGGCGCCGCGGGCCGTACCACCACGGCGGGGCGGCTCGCCGCGGCGGGCCGCCGGGACGCGGGGAGCGGGACCGCCATGGCCACCAGCAGTCCGAGGGCGAGCGCCGAGACGGCGACGATCGCGACGCCCGCGCCCGAACTCGCTCCGGACAACAGCAGCATGGCGAACGTCGAGAAGATCACGGTGCACGAACCGTAAACGAGCTGAGCGACAGTCGGACGGGGCATGGCCATCGTGTCCTCGGAAGTCGGGGGCTGTCCGCCTGGCTTTCCGCCGGTTCAGGGCGGTTACGCCAAACGACTCTAACCGCGAGCGTGCCCGAGGGGAACGGACAGTAAGCGTGACCTAACCGACAGGGCCGATGCACAGGGGGCGCACGGATTCATGGCATCCACCAAGTGGACGGTTGCGCGCGCCCGTAGGGTTTCGTGCGGGTGCGTCCGGTAAGCGAACATCGTCTCCGCATAGTGCACTTGAACTGTTCAAGTCAAGGTCTGTTTTTTCTGGCGAACCTCTAGTCAAATGTCGTCACTTGACTACACGCGTTGATCACGTGCGTGCGGGACCTTCCATAGACGGAACCTCCTTCGGCCGCGCGCACGCACGCGGGAGGGGATCTCAAGTGACCAGTAGACCCTGGACGTCCAGAGCGGCCGCGATAGGCGTGGCACTCGCGGCGGTCACCGCCACTTGCTCTGCGTTCACCGTGGCCCAGGCCGACTCGGCTGACAAGGCCGACCGTCCCGGCGCCGTGGACCGGCACGACCCGGCGGAGCACAACCACGTCGAGCACGACCTCGCGGGCCCGCTCACCAAGACGCAGGAGGCCCAGCGCGAGGAAGCCCTCAACCAGGTCATATCCGGCAAGGCTTCGGTCAAGAACCGTGAGGGTTCGAAGGTCGTCCAGCTCAAGAGCAAAAAGGGCGACAGCAAGTACGTAGAACTCGGCCGCGAGAAGACCGACAAGATCTTCACGATCCTGGTCGAGTTCGGCGACAAGGTCGACAGCCGCTACGGCGGCGACGCCGGCCCGCTGCACAACCAGATAGCCAAGCCGGACCGCAAGAAGGACAACTCCACGGCCTGGCAGGAGGACTACGACCAGCAGCACTTCGACGACCTGTACTTCGGGTCCGGCAAGGGCGTCGACTCGGTCAAGACCTACTACGAGAAGCAGTCCTCCGGCCGCTACTCGGTCGAGGGCGAGGTCTCCGACTGGGTCAAGGTCCCGTACAACGAGGCCCGTTACGGCAACAACGCGTGCGGCGACACCAACTGCCCCAGCGTGTGGAACGTCGTCAGCGACGGTCTGAACGCCTGGGTCGCCCAGCAGCAGGCGGCCGGCCGCACCGACGCCCAGATCAAGGCGGACGCGGCCCGGTTCGACGAGTGGGACCGCTACGACTTCGACGGCGACGGCGACTTCAACGAGCCCGACGGCTACATCGACCACTTCCAGATCGTGCACGCCGGTGAGGACGAGTCCGCGGGCGGCGGCGCCCAGGGCACCGACGCGATCTGGGCCCACCGCTGGTACGCCTTCGGCACCGACGCCGGCGCCACCGGCCCCGAGCAGAACCGGCTCGGCGGCACGCAGATCGGCTCCACCGGCATCTGGGTCGGCGACTACACCGTCCAGCCGGAGAACGGCGGACTCGGCGTCTTCGCCCACGAGTACGGCCACGACCTCGGTCTGCCGGACCACTACGACACCGCGGGCGGCGAGAACTCCACCGGCTTCTGGACGCTGATGTCCTCCGGTTCCTGGCTCGGCACCGGGAAGAAGGAGATCGGCAACCTGCCCGGCGACATGACCGCCTGGGACAAGCTGCAGCTCGGCTGGCTGAACTACGACACGGCCAAGGCCGGCGTCAACTCCTGGCACAAGCTCGGCGTCGCCGAGTACAACACCAAGCACAAGCAGGCGCTGGTCGTCACGCTGCCGAAGAAGGCCGTGACCACCGAGATCGTCCCGCCGGCCGAGGGCAGCACCCAGTGGTGGAGCGGCAGCGGTGACAACCTCAAGAACACGCTGAGCCGTTCGGTCGACCTGACCGGCAAGTCCTCCGCCGAACTCGCCTTCGACGGCTGGTACGACATCGAGGCCAACTACGACTACCTCTACACCGAGGTGTCCACCGACGGCGGCGCCAACTGGACCGCCATCGACGGCACGGTCGACGGCCAGCCGATCCCGCGCGACGGCAGCGACAAGCCGGCCCTGCACGGCACGCTCGACGGCTACAAGAAGTTCGCGTACTCCCTCGACGCCTACGCCGGCCAGAAGGTCGACCTGCGCTTCCGCTACCAGTCCGACGGCGGCGTGGCCCTCAAGGGCTTCACGGCCGACGCGATCACGGTGACGGCGGACGGCGCCCCGGTCTTCTCCGACAACGCCGAGAGCGCGGACGCCGCCTGGACGGCCACCGGCTTCTCCCGCGTCGGCGCGTCCTTCACCAAGGACTACGCGCAGTACTACATCGCCGAGAACCGCCAGTACGTGTCGTACGACAAGACCCTCGAGGTCGGCCCGTACAACTTCGGCTACACGTCCCGCCCGGACTGGGTCGAGCACTACGCGTACCAGAACGGCCTGCTGATCTGGAAGTGGGACACCTCCCAGGCGGACAACAACACCAGCCAGCACCCGGGCACCGGTCTGGTCCTCCCGATCGACTCCCACCCGACCGCGCTGAAGTGGTCCGACGGCACGCTGATGCGCAACCGCATCCAGACCTACGACGCGCCGTTCAGCACGTTCCGCACCGACGGCATGACGCTGCACAAGGCGGACGTGGCGAAGTGGATCCCGTCGTCGAAGGGCGTGTCGGTCTTCAACGACCGCACCAGCACCTACTACGACGAGTCGAACCCGACCGCCGGTGTCAAGATCACTGACACCAACACGAAGATCAAGATCCTCAAGGAGGCCAAGAGCGGCTCGACGATCGAGCTCGAGGTTGGACCTGCGGGCAGGTAAATAGCATCTTCGCAGGTCAGAGCATGATCGGCGGTGACCCCCTGGCGGGTCACCGCCGATCCGTGTTTAGGTGCCTCCTGTGGCTCTCTTATTGACACCTGTTCCGACACCGGCTGACACGGGGGTATGACCGCATGGCCGCAGGAGGTTTCTGCAAGCTGCCGAACGGCACGGTGGTAGTGGCGATGAACCTGCCCAGCCCCGCCGCCGGCGCACCCGTCGGAGTCCGCGTCCTCGTCCACGCCCGGAACCGCGCCCGCGCCCTGACCAGGCTGCGCAACCTGGGTCTGCGGTCGATCTACCTACGAGGCAACGCCGCCCCGCCCACCCCCGACGAGATCACCGCGGTCCTCCACCACCCGGACGGCCTCATATGGCGCACGGCCCCCACGGCCGACGCCCTGACGGTAGAACTCTGGCACCCCATAAGAGCCCTGCTCAGACGCCCGGCGACCCCCGCGTAGCCGCGGGCAGCCGCACCGTCGCAGCCGCGGGCGGTCGTGCCTCCCCCAGTGCCTCAAGGGCCTGGGAGGTACCCCCGGGGCGGCACGGGCGGGCGATGGGCCCCCCGCTCGAGCGCAGCCGAGAGTGGGGGACGCCCCGGCTCGGCGCCGCGAGCCGGCGAATCCCCCGGCCCACCCCGGCACAGGGCTACTGCACAACCGGCTTCCCCGACAACTCCACCCCCGCCGAGCGCAGCTCCTCCAGCGCACGCTCGGTGGTCTCCGCCCCCACCCCCGCGGTGAGATCGAGCAGCACCTGCGTACGAAACCCCTCCCGTGCCGCATCCAGCGCGGTGGCCCGCACACAGTGGTCCGTGGCGATCCCCACCACGTCCACCTCGTCGACCTCCCGCTCCCGCAGCCACTCCGCCAGCGGCGTCCCGTTCTCGTCGGCCCCCTCGAACCCGCTGTAGGCCGCCGAGTACGCCCCCTTGTCGAACACGGCGTCGATCGCGCCCGAAGTCACCGCAGGGGCGAAGTTCGGGTGGAACCCGACCCCCTCCGTCCCGGCGACACAGTGCGCGGGCCAGGACCGTGCGTAGTCGGGGTTGTCGGCGAAGTGCCCGCCGGGTGCGATGTGGTGATCGCGGGTGGCCACCACGTGCCGGTACCCGGCCGGGGCCTGCCCGATCAGCTCGGTGATGGCGGCGGCCACGTCCGCCCCGCCGGCCACGGCGAGGCTGCCCCCCTCGCAGAAGTCGTTCTGCACGTCAACGACGATCAGTGCGCGGCGCATGGTCGGTGTCCTTCGACTAGGGGGTCGGATGGGGTGGGGTGAGGGCGGGTCCGGCCGGGTGAACCTCCGAGCCTATTGAACGGCGGGCGGCGCGGACAGGGGCACGGCGGAGCGGGCGGGATCCCCCGCCCGCGCAAGGGGAGCCCATGCCCGCGTACGGGGAGCCCATGCCCGCGTACGGGGAGCCCATGCCCGCGTACGGGGAGCCCATGCCCGCGTACGGGGAGCACGGTTCGTACGCGGGGCACGCTTCTAGCTACCCGACGGCCCGTGCGCGTACTCCGTCGGAAGGACGGGTTCCCCCCGGGAGAGCTGGGTCGCGGACAGCGGCAGACCCGCGCGGGCCGCCGCGTGCCGGTCGCGGACCACGTCCAGCGACTCACGGGCGATCACCTCGCCGCCCTCGACCAGCGGCACGAGGAGCTGCCGGCCTGCCAGCCCGTCCGGCACCGCACCGGTGCCGACCACCTCGGCCTCGGCGACCCCGTACTCGTCCAGCCGCCGCGCGGCCCACTTGCGGCCGCCGACGGAGGTCTTGCCGCCGGTGGACTTCTTCGCCACCGGCACCAGCGGCGCCTTCGGGTCGGCGGACTCCGCGCGGGCGACCAGCTTGTACACCATGGAGGCCGTCGGATGCCCGGAGCCGGTCACCAGCTGGGTGCCCACCCCGTACGCGTCCACGGGCGCCGCCGCCAGCGAGGCGATGGCGTACTCGTCCAGGTCCGAGGTCACGATGATCTTCGTACCGGTGGCGCCCAGTTCGTCCAGCTGCTGCCGCACCCGGTGCGCCACCAGCAGCAGGTCCCCGGAGTCGATCCGTACGGCGCCCAGCTCCGGCCCGGCGACCTCCACGGCCGTACGGACCGCCTCGGTCACGTCGTAGGTGTCCACCAGCAGCGTCGTACCACCGCCGAGGGAGTCCACCTGGGCCCGGAAGGCGTCCCGCTCGCTGTCGTGGAGCAGGGTGAAGGCGTGGGCGGAGGTGCCCACGGTGGGGATGTTGTAGCGGAAGCCGGCCGCCAGGTCGGAGGTGGAGGCGAAGCCGCCGACGTACGCGGCCCGGGAGGCGGCCACCGCGGCCAGCTCGTGGGTGCGCCGGGCGCCCATCTCGATCAGCGGCCGGTCACCGGCGGCGGACGACATCCGGGAGGCCGCGGCGGCGATCGCCGAGTCGTGGTTGAGGATCGACAGGATCACCGTCTCCAGGAGCACGCACTCCGCGAAGCTGCCCTCCACCCGCATGATCGGCGAGCCCGGGAAGTACACCTCGCCCTCGGGGTAGCCCCAGATGTCACCGGAGAAGCGGTAGCCGGCCAGCCAGTCCAGGGTCTCCTCGTCGACGATGTCCTTCTCGCGCAGGAACCCGAGGACGCCCGGGTCGAAGCGGAAGTTCTCCACCGCGTCCAGCACCCGCCCGGTGCCGGCCACCACGCCGTAGCGGCGGCCGTCCGGCAACCGCCGGGTGAAGACCTCGAACACGCTGCGCCGCCCGGCCGTGCCGGCCTTCAGCGCGGCCCGCAGCATCGTCAGCTCGTACTGGTCAGTGAAGAGCGCCGTCGACGGAACATCCACCGGCAGCCCAAGGTCCGCTACGTCCACCGAACTCTCCTCGCTGTGACTCGCCGGGTCCCCCGGGCAGGCCGGGGGCCCGGGGGCTGTCCCCCGGTGTGTGCGGCATGGCAGGGATGCTACCCCCATTTCGTCAGTTTGACGATTTCGGTCCGGGGTGCCGGAACAGCGGGCCGGTTTGTGCGACCACCCCCCTGCGGTGGCAGCATGGGCTGTGTGACGTCACCCGCACCCCTGGAGATCGAACGCACCGAATCGGCGGAGGAGGTCTTCGTCGTACCCGAGCCCGATGTCCCGTGGGTGACCATCGTCCACAACGACCCGGTCAACCTCATGAGCTACGTGACGTACGTCTTCCAGTCGTACTTCGGCTACAGCAAGGACAAGGCCACCAAGCTCATGCTCGACGTCCACCACAAGGGCCGGGCGGTCGTCTCCAGCGGTACCCGCGAGGAGATGGAGCGCGACGTGCAGGCCATGCACGGCTACGGCCTGTGGGCCACCCTCCAGCACGACCGGAAGTGACCGAGCCGGACATGACCCGACCCCGCCCGCAGGACCGGAAGCAGCGAATCGCCGCCATGCCAGGAACCTTCGAACCGCTCCCCGGCGGCGGCGCGGCCGTCGCCCTCGACGACGTCGAGATCTCCATCATCCGGTCCCTGGCCGTGCAGCTGATGGAGCTGATCGGCCCCGGACCCGCCGAGGACGCCTCCGGCGACCCGCTCGCCGAACTCTTCACCGAGGGTCCGAGCGAACCCCCCTCCGACCCCGTGCTGCGCCGCCTCTTCCCGGACGCCTACGGCGACCCCGGGGGCACCCCGCGGGCCGAGGAGGCCGAGGAACAGCGGGCCCACTCCGCCGAGTTCCGCCGTTACACCGAGAACGACCTGCGGGCCGGCAAGCGCGACAACGCCCTCGCGGTGATCCGCTCCCTGGACGCGCTGGCCTCGGCCGGCGAGGGCGGCGCGGTGCTGGAACTGTCGCCGGACGAGTCCCGCCAGTGGCTCGGCGCCCTCAACGACCTGCGCCTCGCGATCGGCTCCCGCCTGGAGATCAGCGACGAGGACGACAGCGACCTCCTCTTCCACCTCCCCGACGAGGACCCGCGCAAGCCGATGGTGATGGCGTACCTGTGGCTCGGCGGACTCCAGGAGACCCTCGTCTCGACGCTGATGCCGTAGCCGTATTCGAGTCCGTCCGGAAAGATCTCCTGATCTGTTCGCTCAGAGAAACCTCAAGTCCGGATAACGATCCCGTCACCGCCCCTGCGGGTTTACCCCGTAAGGGCGGTTTCCTGTGATCCGCGTCACTCGGTTCCAGGTGAACGGCGTGGTAGGAATCGGCAACTCGCTTGCGGCCCACCCTTGGCCGTGAGCAGGAAAGCCGGTCACCGCCGGTGTGTACGACCAGCACGACAGGAGGATGACGGTCCCGGTTCACGGGCCGCCGCCCCATCGCCGTTGCCGAACGGGACGTGGACCCCGCCCACACCGTCACCCGCTCTGCTGCGCACGCCAGCACGTCCCCGCGCCATCTGAGGAAGTTCGATGTCACTCGACTCCATCACCAAAAACATCGACGACGCCGTAAGCAATTTTTTCGATCCCGTCGCGACCGCTGTCGGCGACATCGTCTTCTACACCGTCCCGGTCGGCGGCACCGAGCTACCGCTCATCGTGGTGTGGCTCGTGGTCGCCGGTCTGGTCTTCACCGGCTGGTTCGGCCTCATCCAGGCGCGTAAACTCAAACTCGCCTTCGACATCGTGCGCGGCAAGTACGACGAGGAGGGCTCCCCCGGCGAGGTCAACCACTTCCAGGCACTGACCGCCGCCGTCTCCGGCACCGTCGGCCTCGGCAACATCGCCGGTGTGGCCGTCGCCGTCTCCATCGGCGGCCCGGGCGCCACCTTCTGGATGATCCTGTGCGGCCTGCTCGGCATGGCCACCAAGTTCGTCGAGGTCACCCTCGGGGTGAAGTACCGCGAGGAGCACGCGGACGGCACCGTCTCCGGCGGCCCCATGCACTACCTGCCCAAGGGTCTCGCCGAGCGCTTCGGCAGCGGCGGCGCCAAGCTCGGCAAGGTGCTCGCCGTCCTGGCCTCCGTCATGATCCTCTTCTTCGGTCTGTTCGGCGGCAACCTGTTCCAGACCAACCAGAGCTACGCGCAGATCTCCTCGACCTTCGGCGGCGAGGACGGCTTCCTGGCCTCCTCCGCCGGTGCCGTGCTCTTCGGTCTGGTCGTGGCCGCCCTGGTCGGCCTCGTGCTGCTCGGCGGCATCCGCTCCATCGCCTCGGTCACCAGCCGGCTGGTCCCCGCCATGGCGATCATGTACGTGGTGGCCTGCCTGATCGTCATCCTGACGAACATCACCGCCGTGCCCGACGCGGTCGGGGACATCTTCCAGGGAGCCTTCGAGGCGGACGGTGTCGCGGGCGGTGTGATCGGCGCCCTGATCGTCGGCTTCCAGCGGGCCGCCTTCTCCAACGAGGCCGGTCTCGGCTCCGCGCCGATCGCCCACTCCGCGGTCAAGACCAAGCACCCCGCGAGCGAGGGCCTGGTCGCCCTGCTGGAGCCGTTCATCGACACGGTCGTCATCTGCACCATGACCGCGCTGACCATCGTCATCGCCAACCCCGCCAGCTGGGGCGAGGCCCGCAAGGGCGAGAGCATCGGCGGCGTCACGATCACCTCCGACGCCTTCGAGACCGTCCTGCCCTGGTTCCCGAACCTGCTGACCGTCGCGGTGCTGCTGTTCGCCTTCTCCACGATTCTGACCTGGGGCTACTACGGCCTCAAGGCCTGGGCGTACCTCTTCGGCCGGAGCAAGGTCAGTGAGATGACGTTCAAGGTGGTCTGGAGTGTGTTCGTGGTCGCGGGCTCCCTCCTCTCGCTCGACTCGCTGATCAGCCTCGCCGACTCGGCACTCTTCCTGCTCTCGGTGTTCAACATCATCGGCCTGTACCTGCTGGCCCCCGTGGTCAAGCGGGAGCTCAACTCCTTCCTGGACTTCGTACGCCGTCGCACCACCGGTGACGCGACGGATGAGGAGTCCGGCGCTCAGGCCACCAAGGCGATCTGAGCCCGCGGACGGGCTTTTCCCGTCCCCACCCGGGACGCCGGGCCGCAGGGAGTACTCGTGGCGCCCCCTGCGCCCATCCGCTCAAGGTGTCCGGCATACGGGCCGTTCCGTACCACCCCTCGGTACGGAACGGCCCGTCTGTCTATCCTGAGCCCCATGCTGACCATCACCCAGGCCCTGTACGACCAGATCGTGGCCCACGCCCGCGAGGACCACCCCGACGAGGCGTGCGGCGTGGTGGCGGGCCCGGTGGGCACCGGCCGCCCCGAGCGCTTCATCCCCATGCTGAACGCGGCCCGCTCGCCCACCTTCTACGAGTTCGACTCCCAGGACCTGCTGAAGCTGTACCGCGAGATGGACGACAACGACGAGGAGCCGGTGATCATCTACCACTCCCACACCGCGACCGAGGCCTACCCCTCCCGCACCGACATCTCCTACGCCAACGAGCCCGGCGCCCACTACGTCCTGGTTTCCACCGCCGACACCGACGGCGCCGGCGAGTTCCAGTTCCGCTCCTTCCGCATCCTGGAGGGCGAGGTCACCGAGGAGGAGGTCGAGGTCGTCGAGGCCCACTGACCCGACGATCAAGCCCTCATCTCGTATGACGGAAGAAGGGTGTCCGAAGCGTGAGATCACACTCCGGGGACCGGTCCGGGAATCGATACGATGACCCCATGGTTCTCCACGACGTGAGCGAAAAAGCGCCGGGCACGCTGCTCGTGGCGCGGCTGCACGTCGACCTGTGCAGGCTGAACAGCGCCATCTGTTGATCTTCCGCTGCCGCCGTAGGCCGTGAGCCGCGGCGAACTGCCGCGTGCCGCCGCGCGCCCTCTCGAACCCACGACAGACACTTCCGACAGGAGCCCTCAGCCATGGCCATCGAGGTCCGCATCCCGACCATCCTCCGCCAGTACACCGACGGTCAGAAGGCGGTGGAGGGCACCGGGAACACCCTCGCCGAGCTCTTCACCGACCTCGAGACCCGGCACGCGGGCATCCAGGCCCGCATCGTGGACGGCGAGCAGCTGCGCCGCTTCGTCAACGTCTACCTCAACGACGAGGACGTCCGCTTCCTCGACGGCATCAACACCAAGCTGTCCGACGGCGACAGCATCACGATCCTGCCGGCCGTCGCCGGTGGTATGGCCTGATCGGCGATGCGTTACGACTCCCCGCTGGCCGCGGTGGGCAACACCCCCCTGGTGCGCCTGCCGCGGCTCTCGCCGTCCGCCGACGTCCGGATCTGGGCGAAGCTGGAGGACCGCAATCCCACCGGCTCGATCAAGGACCGCCCCGCCCTGTTCATGATCGAACAGGCGGAGAAGGACGGCCGCCTCACCCCGGGCTGCACCATCCTCGAGCCCACCAGCGGCAACACCGGCATCTCGCTGGCCATGGCCGCCAAGCTCAAGGGCTACCGCATGGTGTGCGTGATGCCCGAGAACACCTCGCAGGAACGCCGTGACCTGCTCGGCATGTGGGGCGCGGAGATCATCTCCTCCCCGGCCGCCGGCGGCTCCAACACCGCCGTGCGCGTCGCCAAGGAACTCTCCGCCGAGCACCCCGACTGGGTGATGCTCTACCAGTACGGCAACCCGGACAACGCCGGCGCCCACTACGCCGGCACCGGCCCCGAGATCCTCGCCGACCTCCCCTCCATCACCCACTTCGTGGCCGGCCTCGGCACCACCGGCACCCTCATGGGCGTCGGCCGCTACCTGCGCGAGAACAAGCCCGACATCAAGATCGTCGCCGCCGAACCGCGTTACGACGACCTCGTCTACGGCCTGCGCAACCTCGACGAGGGCTTCGTCCCCGAGCTGTACGACGCCTCCGTGCTGACCACCCGCTTCTCCGTCGGCTCCGCAGACGCCGTCACCCGCACCCGCGAACTCCTCCAGCAGGAGGGCATCTTCGCCGGTGTCTCCACCGGCGCCGCCCTGCACGCGGCGATCGGCGTCGCGAACAAGGCGCTCAAGGCCGGCGAGAGCGCCGACGTCGTCTTCGTCGTCGCCGACGGCGGCTGGAAGTACCTGTCGACCGGCGTCTACACCGCCGCGACGACCGAAGAGGCCATCGACACCCTCCAGGGCCAGCTCTGGGCGTAACACCCCCGCACGACAAGGGGCCGGAGAACAACCTCTCCGGCCCCTCACGTGTTCTCGGAGTCACCCCGCCCGCCGCCCCGCCGCCGCCGGTGCCCCCGCCCCCACCCGTCGACGAGCGCGGTCACGAGCGCGAGCAGTACCACCGCGGTGAGCGCGAGCCACCAAGCCGTGTCCATGCCCCGACCGTACCGGCGCGCACCACCACCGCGCGCCCCTCCCGGCCCCGGCACGCACCGCTTCCAGCCGAACCGGTGACAGCACAGGTGAGTTCGCCCACAACGGCCCCTGGCGGAGGAGCGACCACAGGTTTTGCGCCTTACGCTCGACAAACCGCACGACCCCCGTCTCTCCATACCCGCCAGCGGAGGTTTCTGCTTCATGAAGCTCACCGTCGTCGGCTGCTCGGGGTCGTTCCCGTCCGCGGAATCGGCCTGCTCGAGCTACCTCGTCGAGGCCGACGGCTTCCGGCTGCTCCTCGACATGGGCAACGGCGCCCTGGGCGAGCTGCAGCGCCACTGCGGTCTCTACGACCTCGACGCGATCTTCCTCAGCCACCTGCACGCCGACCACTGCATCGACATGTGCGCCTACTTCGTGGCGCGCTACTACCGGCACGACGGCGGCCGCTGCGCCCCCCTGCCGGTCCACGGACCCGAGGGCACCGAGCACCGGCTCACCACCGCCTACGCCGACACCCCCTCGGCCTCCTCCATGAGCGAGGTCTTCGACTTCCACACGGTCAAGCCGTCCACCTTCGAGATCGGCCCGTTCCTCGTCCACACCGAGCGCGTCGCGCACCCGGTCGAGGCGTACGGCATCCGCATCGAACACGGCGGGAAGACATTCACCTACTCCGGCGACACGGGCGTCAGCCCCGCGCTCGACGACCTCGCCCGCGACGCGGACCTCTTCCTGTGCGAGGCCGCCTTCACGCACGGCAAGGAGAACATCCCCGACCTGCACCTCAACGGTCGTGAGGCGGGTGAGACGGCAGCCCGCGCGGGCGCCCGCCGCCTGATCCTCACCCACATCCCCCCGTGGACCGACCCGCAGGTCAACCTCACCGACGCCCGCACGGTGTACGACGGCCCGGTGGGGCTGGCGGCGCCGGGGGCGACGTACGAGATCTGAGGCAGGGGTCGCCGGCCCGGTCCGGCTGCCCCGGCACGTCCGTACTGCGCGTGTGCGATGAGGCGCAGACAGCGCGGAGGCCCGGCCGGATCGGCCGGGCCTCGCGTGGGTCAGCGGGTTACTTCGCCTCCGCCTTCTGCAGTTCCGCCAGTTCCTCGTCCGACTCCCGGCCCGGTGTCGGCAGGTTGAACTTGGTGATGGCGAAGCGGAAGACCACGTAGTAGACCGCCGCGAAGCACAGGCCCACCAAGGCCAGGCCCCACGGGTTGCTGGCGATGCCGAGGTTGAGGAAGTAGTCGACCGCGCCGGCGGAGAAGCCGAAACCGTCCTTCATGCCCAGTGCCCACGTCAACGCCATGGACACACCGGTCAGCACCGCGTGAATGGCGTAGAGCACCGGCGCGATGAACATGAAGGTGAACTCGATCGGCTCGGTGACGCCGGTCACGAACGAGGTGAGCGCGAGGGAGAACATCATGCCGCCGACGACCTTGCGGCGCTCGGGCCGGGCGCAGTGCACGATGGCCAGGCAGGCTGCCGGCAGGGCGAACATCATGATCGGGAAGAAGCCGGTCATGAACTGGCCGGCGGTCGGGTCACCGGCCAGGAAGCGCGCGATGTCACCGCTCTTGCCCTCGTACTCGCCCGCCTGGAACCACGGGAAGGAGTTCAGCAGGTGGTGCATGCCGATCGGGATGAGAGCACGGTTGGCCACACCGAAGACGCCGGCGCCGACAGCACCCGAGCCCACCAGCCACTCGCCGAAGTTGTGCAGGAGGGTGCCGAGGACCGGCCATATGTAACCGAAGACGATGCCGATCACCAGACCGGCGAAGGCCGACAGGATCGGCACCAGGCGGCGGCCGCCGAAGAAACCGGCCCAGTCCGGGAGCTTCGTGCGGTAGAAGCGCTGATAGAGCAGCGCCACCACGATGCCCATCACCACACCGCCGAGGACCTTGGCGTCCACCGGTGCGTCCACCATCACGACCTTGCCGTCGACGGCCGTGGCCACCTGGGGAAGATTCTCGTCGGTGAAGGTGGCCAGTACGTTCTTGAAGACCAGGTAGCCGACGACCGCCGCGAGAGCGGTCGAACCGTCCGACTTCTTCGCGAAGCCGATCGCGATGCCCACGGCGAACAGCAGCGCCATGTTGTCGAGGATCGCGTTGCCACCGGCCGCCATGAAGCCGGCGATCTTGGTGATGAAGGCGGGGAACGAGTCGCGCCCCAGCATGTCCGGGTTGCCGAGGCGCACCAGCAGTGCCGCCGCGGGCAGCACCGCGACCGGCAGCATGAGGCTGCGGCCGATGCGCTGCAGGACAGCCATCGTGCCGGCGCCCTTCTTCTTTTCGGCGGTTGCCGTGCTCGCCGTGGTCATCGTCTTCCTCCAGTGGGCAAGGCGCCGCCGGGGGACACATGAGGACGGCGGCGTCCCGAATGCGCGGCGGGAAGCCCGCGCGCATGGTCTACACCACTCAGTGGTGTAGACCTGTTGTAGCACGATGAAGGCCGCATAAGGAACCCGCGATTCCTGTTACCGCCGGGATACCCACCGTGCCCGCCCGGGACCGCCGGCCGTAACCCTCCGCAGGCACACCGAAAAGCCCCCGGACCACACGGTCCGAGGGCTCGAACAGCCGCCTCCAGCCTAAGCAATCACGCCTTGGCGGCGTCCTCCACCTCCTCCTCCGCCTCCCGCCCCGGAGTCTTCAGATCGAACCTCGTGATCGCGAAGCGGAAGATCACGTAGTACAACGCGGCGAAGCACAACCCGATCGGAATGATCAACCACGGCCGGGTCGCCAGGTTCCAGTTGATGACGTAGTCGATCAGCCCCGCCGAGAAACTGAACCCGTCGTGCACCCCCAACCCCCACGTCACCGCCATCGACACACCCGTCAGCACCGCGTGCACCACGTACAGCAACGGCGCGATGAAGAGGAAGGAGTACTCCAACGGCTCGGTGATGCCGGTCACGAACGACGTCAGCCCCACCGACAGCATCAGACCGCCCACCTCCTTGCGGCGGTGCGGCTTCGCACAGTGCGTGATCGCCAGCGCGGCGGCCGGCAGGGCGAACATCATGATCGGGAAGAAACCGGTGGTGAACTGGCCCGCGTTCGGGTCGCCCGCCAGGAACATGTTGATGTCGCCGTGCACCACCGTGCCGTCCGGCTTGGTGTAACTGCCGAACTGGAACCACATCGGCACGTTCAGGAACTGGTGCAGCCCGATCACCAGCAGCGCCCGGTTGGCCACACCGAACACACCCGCGCCCCACGCGCCCAGGTCGCTGAGCCAGTCGCTGAGACTCTCCAGCCCGTCACCGATCGGCGGCCACACCCACAGACACAACGCCGCGAACACGATCGCCGCGAACGCCATGATGATCGGGACGAGGCGCCGCCCGTTGAAGAACCCCAGCCAGTCCACCAGCTTCGTACGGTGGAACCGCTGCCAGAAATACGCCGCCATCAACCCGATGACGATGCCCCCGAACACACCCGGATTCTGGTACGTGAACGCCGTCACCGTCCCGTCGGTCACCTGGCAGCCCACCATCGGCACCGCCTTCGACCCCTGAGGACAGTCCTCCGGGAACTGACGCAGCACGTTGTAGTAGACGAGGAACCCCGCCACCGCCGCCAGCGCCGTCGAGCCGTCCGACTTCTTCGCCATCCCGATGGCCACACCCACACAGAACAGCAGCGGCAACCCCAGCGAACCGTCCAGCAGCGCGCCACCCGCACCCACCATCACCCTGGAGACGTTCGTCCAGCCCAGACCCTCGTCCCCGAACACATCCGGCTGTCCCAGCCGGTTCAGGATGCCCGCCGCCGGCAGCACCGCGATCGGCAGCTGCAGACTCCGCCCCATCTTCTGCAAACCCTGGAACAAACGGTTCCAGCGTTCCCGCGCGGGAGAGGCCGTGCTCCCGGCGCCGGCGGCACTCTCGGCACTCATCCGGTCCTTCTCCCTGGAGAGCGGTCTGGAAAGCGGTCTGGAAAGCGGTGACGGCGGGTTTGGCGGCAGTCCGCCCGGTGGTGTAGACCAGTGAGGCAGGACGGTTCCGCGGTCGTGACGCCATCATTCGGCACCCACGACAGGACCGCTCGCAAAGATGGGCCAACTGTGGGTTACTGCGACAAAGCGGTTCGGATCAGGGAGAACGAACATGGCCACCAAGGCTGAGAAGATCGTTGCCGGGCTCGGCGGCATCGACAACATCGAAGAGATCGAAGGCTGCATCACCCGCCTCCGCACCGAAGTCGTGGACCCCGCCAAGGTCGACGAAGCCGCCCTCAAGGCCGCCGGCGCCCACGGCGTCGTCAAGATGGGCAGCGCCATCCAGGTCGTCATCGGCACCGACGCCGACCCCATCGCGGCCGAGATCGAAGACATGATGTGAAGCCCACGCTTCACCCCGGGGCCCCTTCCCACCACGGGAGGGGCCCCTTCCACATGTGGCGCTTCCGCACACACCGCTGACGCTAGGCTCAGCGCCATGTCTCGAATCGACGGCCGCACCCCCGAACAACTCCGCCCGGTCACCATCGAACGCGGCTGGAGCAAGCACGCCGAAGGCTCCGTCCTCGTCTCCTTCGGCGACACCAAGGTCCTCTGCACCGCCTCCGTCACCGAAGGCGTCCCCCGCTGGCGCAAAGGCAGCGGCGAGGGCTGGGTCACCGCCGAATACTCGATGCTGCCCCGCGCCACCCACACCCGCGGCGACCGCGAATCCGTCCGCGGCCGCATCGGCGGCCGCACCCACGAGATCAGCCGCCTCATCGGCCGCTCCCTGCGCGCCGTCATCGACTACAAGGCCCTCGGCGAGAACACCGTCGTCCTCGACTGCGACGTCCTCCAGGCCGACGGCGGCACCCGCACCGCCGCCATCACCGGCTCCTACGTCGCCCTCGCCGACGCCATCACCTGGGCCCAGGGCAGGAAACTCATCAAGGCCGGCCGCCGCCCCCTCACCGGCACCGTCAGCGCGGTCTCGGTGGGCATCGTCGCCGGTGTCCCCCTCCTCGACCTCCGCTACGAGGAAGACGTCAAGGCCGACACCGACATGAACGTCGTCTGCACCGGCGACGGCCGCTTCGTCGAAGTCCAGGGCACCGCCGAAGCCGAACCCTTCGCCCGCGACGAACTCAACACCCTCCTCGACCTCGCCGTCACCGGCTGCACCGAACTCGCCGCCGCCCAGCGCGCCGCGCTCGACACCGTCCTCGAAAGGTAAAAGACACACCAAGACAGGTGGCCGACGCGGGCAACCGCGCCGGCCACCACCGCGTCTGAAAAGGTACGGGCGCACGGCTCAACCCCGGGCGCCCGGCCAACGACCAGGGCCACCCACCGGCCCGACAAGGGGAGGGACCGTTCCATGGCCGCGAGCCGCCGACGCCGCACCGCAGCCGTCGCCGCCACCCTGGCGGCCGTCGCGCTGACCGCCGGACTCACCACCGGCTGCGCCGCCGTCGACAAGGCACTGGACTGCGTCCAGACCGCCGACGCCATCGCCGACAGCGTCACCGACATGCAACAGGCCGTCGAGAACGCCGGCAACGACGTCACCCAGCTCGAGGAATCCCTCGAATCCATAGACAAGAACCTCGGCGACCTCGGCGACAAGACCGACAACGCCGACGTCGGCAAGGCCGTCGACGACCTCGAGAAGGCTGTCGAAAACGTCCGCACCTCCATCCGGAACGGCGACGAGACCCCCGACATCAGCCCCGTCACCGACGCGGCCGGCGAACTGACCAAGGTCTGCACGCCGTAGCGGACGAGCGGCCCACGGGCCCAGAGATACTGGGCCCATGACCCGCCTGATCCTCGCCACCCGCAACGCCGGAAAGATCACCGAACTGCGCGCGATCCTCGCCGACGAGGGCCTGCCCCACGACCTCGTCGGCGCCGACGCCTACCCCGACATCCCCGACGTCAAGGAAACCGGCGTCACCTTCGCCGAGAACGCGCTGCTCAAGGCCCACGCCCTCGCCCGGGCCACCGGCCTCCCCGCCGTGGCCGACGACTCCGGCCTCTGCGTCGACGTCCTGAACGGCGCCCCCGGCATCTTCTCCGCCCGCTGGGCGGGCACCCACGGCAACGACCGGGCCAACCTGGACCTGCTCCTGGCCCAGCTCTCGGACATCGCGGACGACCACCGGGGCGCCTACTTCGCCTGCGCGGCGGCCCTCGCCCTCCCCGACGGTACGGAGCGAGTGGTCGAGGGCCATCTGCCGGGCACCCTCCGCCACACCCCGGCGGGTACGGGCGGCTTCGGCTACGACCCGATCCTCCAGCCGGAGGGCGAGACGCGCACCTGCGCGGAACTGACGCCGGCCGAGAAGAACGCGATCAGCCACCGGGGGAAGGCGTTCCGGGCGCTGGTGCCGGTGGTGCGGGAGCTGTTGGGCTGAGCATGGGAGAGGGGTCGTCCATATGACGACCCCTCTGTGCGTGCGGCCGATGGGAGTCGAACCCACATGGGCAAATGCCCCGAGGCACCTAAAACCTCTGCTTATACCATTCAGCAACGGCCGCGTGCCAGGCCATGCTACCCGTGCTGCGCCGATCGTCTACGCCGGTTCCCACCCCTACACCAGGTGCTGGTAATGGCGTGGCAGTTCGGGCACAGCAATCGCAGGTTCTCCTGCCGGTCGTCCCGCCAGTCTCCGCTGATGTGATCGACCTCCAGCGTCATCGGCCGACCATGCCACTCGGGTCCGATGCCGCAGCGGGCGCACTGCTCGGGAACACCGATTTTGGAGAGGGCGTGGCGTAGGAGCTTTGTCGTTGTCCGGCGATTTCTGTTGTGCAGGACCAGAACCTCTTCAGGACGCTTGGAATTGGCGCTGCGCTTGCCCCGCTGATGCCCCTGACCCAGGAAGTGCGATGTGGATAGGCCAGCCTCGGCGACCCAACGGCGCAGTTGAGCTTGCTGCGATCCGTTGACTGGTCGGTTCAGGCAACGCAGTACGTCTGCGAGGGAGAACGACTGTGCTACTGCCGTCCGCAGCTCATCCATAGTAGGGCGAGGCCTGCGGGAGTACCGGGAAAGCGCGGTCATTTGGTACCCCGTCGGGTAAGCCATGCGCCACGACCTCGATAGCTATCGGTCGTTGAGTGACAGTTGGGGCATAGCAATCGCAGGTTCTCGAGCCGGTTGTTCCGCCAGTTGCCGTCGATGTGGTCGACCTCGAGCGGCAGGGGCTCTCCCAGCCACATGGCTTCGATGCCGCACAAGGCGCAACGGTTTTCCGCACCTTCCCCGATCATCGCCCGCTTCAGGCGGCTTCCATCGATGCGCCTGGCTCGGGCGGGTGGTTGCTCAACGAGGATGCTCTTCGCCTTCCGGGCGCGGCTGGAAGGCATCCTGAAGTGGGATGTGTCGATTCCGTAGGCCTTGATGCGGCGGCTGATGTGGGTGTGGTGGCCGCCGACGACATCGAGACCGAGGTGGCGCAGTACCTCACACATATTCGTCGACGCCGAGACCGCCGCTTGAAGGATGTCTCTAGTCCACTTGACTCCCTCCTGCTCGAAGTGGGACGTGTCCACCCCGAGGCGCTTCATCCGCTCCCGGATGTACGCCCGTGTCGAACTCCTCGGATCCACCCCCAACCGCACCAACGCATCCGACAACGTCCGCGCTCCCTGAGCCGCCTCTTCCAGCCGCTCCCTGCTGTACGCACTGGCCCCCATCGAACCCCTCCGTCTCCCGGCCACCCGTTCGTGGCCTCGTACGGAGTAACGAACCGGATATCGGACGGTCACGTACGAAAAACGGAACGGCCCGTACCGGTGATCCGGTACGGGCCGTTCCGCAGGCGCTGCAAGCTCAGATCCCCAGATCCTTGATGATCTTGGCCACGTGGCCCGTCGCGCGGACGTTGTAGAGGGCGTGTTCGACCTTGCCCTCCTCGTCCACGACGATCGTGGAGCGGATGACGCCCAGGTAGGTCTTGCCGTAGTTCTTCTTCTCGCCGAAGGCGCCGTACGCGTCGAGGACCTGCTTCTCCGGGTCGGCGAGAAGGGTGACCTTCAACGACTCCGCCTCGCGGAACTTGGCGAGCTTCTCCGGCTTGTCGGGGCTGATGCCGATGACGTCGTAGCCCGCGCCGGCCAGCAGCTCCAGGTTGTCCGTGAAGTCGCAGGCCTGCTTGGTGCAGCCGGGGGTGAGGGCGGCCGGGTAGAAGTAGACGATGACCTTGCGGCCCTTGTGGTCGGCCAGGGACACCTCGTTGCCGTCGGCGTCGGGCAGGGTGAAGGCGGGGGCCTCGTCCCCGGGCTGGAGGCGTTCGCTCATCGTCTCTGGTCTCCTCGTACGTACGCGCTGCGTGGATCGGGTGCCGGGATCGAGGGTAACCGGGGGTCCTGACAGTGCGTGGCGGTGTGGAGCTGACAGACTGTCCGGCACAGGTATCAGTGGATTTCGGAGGCGACACGGTGGCGGACACGGCGGACACCAGAACCCCGGCGCAGATCGAGGCGGACATCAAGAGTCGCCGTGCGGTGCTGGCCGAGACCCTGGACGAGATCGGTGTGCGGGTGCATCCGAAGACGATCGTGGGGGATGCCAGGGCCCGGGTCGTCTCGAACGTCGATCACACGCTGGGGCGGGCGTACGTCCGTGTCAACGGTGTGGTGAGCGACGTCAAGGCGCAGTTCGTGGACGAGGAGGGGTCGCCCCGGCTGGAGCGGGTCATTCCGGTGGCGGTGCTGGTGGTGGGGGTCGTGGGGCTGCTGGCCCTGGGGTCCCGTCGGCGCGGGCGCTGACCCCGCCTGTCTCCGTTCGCGGCGATTGCAGGTAGGTTTCAGGACGTGAGCGCCAAGAGACACGAGCACGGTTCCCAGGACGACAAGCTGCCCATCCGGATGCTGCACGATCGCGTACTCGTGCGGCAGGACACGAGTGAGGGCGAGCGGCGTTCGGGGGGCGGCATCCTGATTCCCGCGACGGCGGCCGTGGGTCGTCGGCTGGCCTGGGCCGAGGTGGTCGCGGTGGGGCAGAACGTCCGGACCGTGGAGGCGGGTGACCGGGTGCTGTACGACCCGGAGGACCGGGCGGAGGTCGAGGTGCGGGGGACGGCGTACGTGCTGATGCGGGAGCGTGATCTGCATGCCGTGGCCGCGGACCGTTTCGAGGGTTCCGAGGATTCGACCGGTCTGTACCTGTAGTTCGACGGCCGGATGGGGCTGGTGACCGTTGTCACCAGCCCTTTCCTGTTTCGGGGTTAGGGTGGGGGGACCCGAGAGGGCCCCGACGAGACGCGCCGTACCGGGGTGAAGGCAAAGACGACGCACCCCCGTTTCCGTTCGTGTCCCGGAGGTGCCTGTCATGGCCTGGGTTCTGCTTGTCGTCGCCGGTCTGCTGGAGGTCGGCTGGTCGGTGGGGATGAAGTACACCGACGGTTTCACCCGGCTGGTTCCGAGTCTGCTCACCGGCGCCGGGATCGTGGCGAGCATGCTGTTGCTGTCGTACGCCGCTCGTACGCTGCCGATCGGTACGGCGTACGGCGTGTGGGTGGGGATCGGTGCGGCCGGGGCGGCGGTGCTGGGCATGTGGGTGCTGGGTGAGCCGGTGACGGCCGCGCGGATCTTCTTCATCTGTCTGTTGCTGGTGGCCGTGGTGGGGTTGAAGGCGACGTCCGGGCACTGAGCGGCAGGGAGGTCAGTCCCAGCGGCCGTGCTGGGTGAGTGCGCCGGTGAGGCCGTCCGGGACGGGGCCGTCGTCCCCGTTGGCGTCGTCTTCGCCGGTGTCGTCCGTGGTGGCTTTGCTGTCGTCCTCGGTCTCGCCGCCGGTGGTGCCGCCGTCGGTCTGCCCCTGGGGTGGTTCCGCCTCGTCCTGGCCGGTGGCCTCGTCGTCCGTCTCGGCCTCGCCCGGCGCCTGGCTGCTGCTGCCGCCGCTGTCGTCGCCGCTGGGGTCGCCGGAGGAGGACGGTCCGGTGCTGGAGTCGCCGGGGGGTGGCTGGGTCTTCCAGGCGCCGGGCTGGAGGCGGAGGCTGAAGGACGTGACCGGTGCGCCCTTGAGGGCTTCGCGGGTGTACTGGCCCCAGATCTCGGCGGGGGCGCCGCCGCCGTTGATGCGGGGCAGGCCCATGGCGCCGTAGAGGGGTTTGTGGCCGGCGGTGACGGGGTCCTGGCCCATGACGGCGACGACGGTGGCGAGGTCGGGGGTGTAACCGGCGAACCAGGCGGCGGTGTCCTCCTCGGCGGTGCCGGTCTTGCCGGCGGCGGGGCGGCCTGCGCTCTGGGCGGCGGTGGCGGTGCCGTTCTCGACGACGCCGCGCAGGACGGAGGTGGTGGTGTCGGCGGCCTGGCGGCTGACGGCCTGGCGGGTGCGGCGTTCGGGCAGGTCGATGGTCCGCCCGTTCCGGGTGACCTTCTCGACCATGGTGTAGGCGCCGTGTTTGCCGTGGTTGGCGAGGGTGGCGTAGGCCTCGGCCATGTCGAGGACGCTGGCGGTGGCGACGCCGAGGGCGATGGAGGGTCCGGCGTCGTCGAGGCTGGGGGTGTCCGGGGACAGGCCGAGGTCGACGGCGGTCCGGCGGACCTTGTCGGGGCCCACGTCGACGGCCATCTGGGCGTACACGGCGTTGACGGACTTGTCGGTGGCCTCGCGGACGGTGATGTGGCCGTAGTCGCGGTGGTCCTCGTTCTCGGGGGCGTAGCGGTCGCCGGGCCAGCCCTGGACGGGGCGTTCGCTGGTGCCGTCGTAGAGGGTGTTGGGGGTGATGGGGTGGCCGTCCCGGGTGCGGGAGTTGTTCTCGACGGCGGCGGTGAAGACGAACGGTTTGAAGCTGGAGCCGACCTGGAAGTCCCGGCGGGTGGCGTTGGGGGTGTACTGCTTGACGTAGTCGATGCCGTTGTACATGGCGACGACCTTGCCGGTCTTCGGTTCGACGGAGGCGCCGCCGGCGCGGACGTAGGTGTCGACCTCGCGGTTCTTCTTGTCGAGCCGGTCCATGAGTTTGTCGTTGACGGCGTCGACGAAGGCTTCCTGCTTGTCCTTGTGCAGGGTGGTGGTGATGCGGTAGCCGCCGGTGTCGAGGGCGGCCTCGTCGACGATCCTGTTCTTGATCAGGTGGTTCTTGACGATGTTCACGATGTAGCCGCGCTGCCCGGACATGCTGGTGGAGACGGTGGTCCGCTGGGGCATGGGGAATTTCAGGCCGGCGCGTTCGGAGGCGCCGAGCCAGCCCTCGTCGACCATGCCGTCGAGGACGTAGTTCCAGCGGTGTTCGACGGTGTCGCGGTTCTCGGGGTGGAGGATGACGTCGTACTGGCTGGGGGCGTTGACGAGGGCGGCGAGGTAGGCGGCGCGGCCGGCGTCGAGTTCGGAGGCGTCGATGCCGTAGTAGGCGTGGGCGGCGGCCTGGATTCCGTAGGCGCCGCGGCCGAAGAAGCTGGTGTTGAGGTAGCCCTCGAGGATCTGGTCCTTGCTCTGTTCGCGGTCGAGTTTGATGGCGATGAAGAACTCCTTCACCTTGCGGGTGACGGTCTGTTCCTGGCGGAGGTAGTAGTTCTTCACGTACTGCTGGGTGATGGTGGAGCCGGACTGTCTGCCCTTGCCGGTGGCGGTGTTCCAGGCGGCGCGGACCATGGCCTGGGGGTCGATGGCGGACTCGGTGTAGAAGTCGCGGTCCTCGGCGGCGAGGACGGCGTGCCGGGCGTCCTCGGAGATCTGGGAGAGGGTGACGTTCTCCCGGTTGACCTCGCCGTCGCGGGCGATGACGGAGCCGTCGGCGTAGAGGTAGACGTTGGCCTGCTGGGTGGCGAGGGCGTTGGCGGCGGGGATCCGTACGAGGTGGTAGCCGAGGAAGAAGCCGCCGACGACGAGCAGGGCGGTGATGAGGAAGCCGCCGAGGGTCATCCGCCAGGTGGGGAGCAGCCGGCGCCATCCGGTGCGTTCGGGCCTCTTTCGGGCGGCGGCCGCCTGGGGTCTTCTCGGTGCCCAGCCCTTCTTGGGCTGCTGCGGCTGCGGCTCGTCGCTCATGTCGTGCACGGACTCCTGTTTCGCCTGGCTTGTTCCACTACGCCGTGGTGTGTGCCTCTTATTCAAGCCTGTCCCATCCGGCGGCGCGTCCCCGCTGACGCCGCGCGTGGCGCGCGGACGCGGCTTGTCACACACATGGCCCCAACGAAAATGCGTGGCAGGGGATGTGGCGGGCGCACTAGGCTCCTGCGCTTCGGTGCCGGATGCGGGGGGAGGGCGGGGCGTGGGCTCGGCGCGGTTGTATCTGGCCGTCGCGGTGGGGGGTTTCAGGCGGTACGCGTCGTACCGGGTGGCGACGGTGGCCGGGGTGTTCACCAATACGGTGTTCGGGCTGATCCTCGTGTACACGTATCTGGCGTTGTGGGAGGAGCGGCCGGGTCTCGGCGGGTACGACCAGGCGCAGGCGGTGACGTATGTGTGGCTGGGGCAGTGTCTCTACGCGACGCTGGCGATCCAGGGCGGCGGTGCGGAGAAGGACCTGATGGAACGCATCCGTACCGGTGAGATCGCCGTCGATCTGTACCGGCCGGTGGATCTGCAGCTGTGGTGGCTGGCGGGTGACGTGGGGCGGGCGGCGTTCCAGATGCTGGGGCGGGGGGTGGTGCCGTTCGTGTTCGGTTCGCTGTTCTTCCCGATGGCGTTGCCCGCGGAGGTGGCCGCGTGGGCGGCGTTCGCGGTCACGCTGCTGCTGGCGGCGGTGGTGAGTTTCGCGATCCGCTATCTGGCGGCGCTGAGCGTGTTCTGGCTGATGGACGGCAGGGGTGTCGGCCAGGTGCTGATGATCACGGGGGTGTTCTTCTCGGGCATGGTGCTGCCGTTGAACGCCTTCCCGGGCGGGCTGGGTGACGTCGTGCGGGTGCTGCCGTGGGCGGCGCAGCTGCAGGTGCCGGCGGATGTGCTGATGGGGGAGGCGGATCCGCTGGGGGCGTTCGCGTTCCAGGCGGCGTGGGCGGTGGCGCTGCTGGCGGCGGGGCGGCTGCTGCAGTCGGCGGCGACGCGGCGGGTGGTGGTGCAGGGTGGGTGAGCGCGGTGTGCTCGTGGAGGGGGTGCGGGCCTACGGGCTGATCGCCGGGATGTGGGTGCGGTCGAGCATGACCTACCGTACGTCCTTCGTCTTCACGGTGTTCGGGAACCTGCTGGTGACCGGTCTGGACTTCGTGGGGATCCTGCTGATGTTCTCGCAGGTCGACTCGTTGGGCGGCTGGTCGCTGCCGGAGATCGCCCTGTTGTACGGGCTGTCGGCGACGGCGTTCGGGTTCGCCGACCTGGTGCTCGGTTCGATGGACGTGCTGGGCGGGCGGATACGGGACGGCTCGTTCGACGTCCTGCTGGTGCGTCCGGCGCCGGTGCTGGCGCAGGTCGGCGCGGACCGTTTCGCGGTGCGCCGGCTGGGCCGGATCACTCAGGGCGCGGTGGTGCTGGGGTGGGCGCTGGTCTCGGTCGATGTCGACTGGAGTGCGGTGAAGGTGCTGCTGGTGCCGGTGATGGTGGTGAGCGGCGCGGCGATCTTCTCGGCGGTGTTCGTGGCGGGCGCGGCGTTCCAGATCTACGCGCAGGACGCGGCCGAGGTGCAGAACGCGTTCACGTACGGCGGGAACACTCTGTTGCAGTATCCGCCGAGTGTGTTCGGGAAGGACCTGGTGCGCGGGGTGACGTTCGTGCTGCCGCTCGCCTTCGTCAACTGGGTGCCCGCCGCGTACGTGTTGGAGCGGCCGTATCCGGTCGGGCTGCCGGGGTGGGCGGCGTTCGCGTCGCCGCTGGTGGCGGTGGGGTGTTGTGCGCTGGCGGGTCTGGCGTGGCGGACGGGTCTCAGGTCGTACCGGAGCACGGGGAGTTAGCAGGCGATGGACGCTTTCATCGAACTGAGCGGTGTGGAGAAGGTCTTCGACGTACGCAGGAAGACGGGTTTCCTGAAGCGGGAGCGGCATCGGGTGCGGGCGGTCGACTCGATCTCGTTCACGGTGGCGCGGGGCGAGATGGTCGGCTACATCGGCCCGAACGGTGCCGGGAAGTCGACGACGATCAAGATGCTGACGGGGATCCTGACCCCGAGCGGTGGCCGGCTGCGGGTCGCCGGGATCGACCCGTCCCGTGAGCGGAAGCGGCTGGCGCACCGGATCGGGGTGGTGTTCGGGCAGCGTACGACGCTGTGGTGGGACCTGCCGTTGATCGACTCGTACAGGCTGATGCACCGCATGTACCGCATCCCGGACGCGCGGTACCGGGAGAACCTGGAGCGGTTGACCGAACTCCTCGGTCTCGGTGAGTTGTTGGACGTGCCGGTGCGCCAGCTCTCGCTCGGCCAGCGGATGCGCGGGGACATCGCGGCGGCGCTGCTGCACGACCCGGAGGTGCTGTACCTCGACGAGCCGACGATCGGCCTGGACGTCGTCTCCAGGAGCAGGGTGCGGGACTTCCTGCGGGAGCTGAACGCCGAGCGGGCCATGACGGTGCTGCTGACCACGCACGATCTGCAGGACATCGAGCAGTTGTGCTCGCGGGTGATGGTCATCGACCGCGGCCGGCTGGTGTACGACGGTGCTCTCGCCGGGCTGCACGAGGTGGGGGAGAGCGAGCGGACGCTGGTGGTGGACCTGGAGCGAGAGCTTCCGCCGATCGAGGTGCCCGCGCCGGCGCGGGTGGTACGGGTGGAGGGGCCTCGGCAGTGGCTGGCGTTCCCGGCGTCGGCGTCGGCGTCCGAGCTGGTGGCGCGGGTCGCGGCACGGTACCCGCTGGTGGACCTGTCGGTGCGGGAGCCGGACATCGAGGCGGTGATCGCGACCATGCTGCGTTCGCCGGGGAACACCCCCGAACCTCCGCCGGAACGAGCCGGGCGGGCTCTGTCGTAGTCCTCGTAGCCGTGCGGCGGAGACACCTCGTAGGCTGCTGGGTATGACCGAAGACGCAGCCGTGCCGGACCTTCGTGCCTCCGACGCCGACCGTGAACGGGTCGCCGAGATCCTGCGGGACGCCCTCGCGGAGGGCCGCCTCGACATGGAGGAGTTCGAGGAGCGGCTGGACGCGACGTACAAGGCGCGCACCTACGGGGAGCTGACGCCGATCACCCGCGATCTGCCGGGCCGGGGGGCGGCCGTACCGGCCGTGTCCCTGACCAAGGAGCCGCAGCGCAGCGGTGGTTGGGGGGACAGGATCGTCGGCGGCGACGACGCGGGGACGTCGTCGTGGGCCGTGGCCGTGATGTCGGGCTTCCAGCGCAGGGGCCACTGGACGGCGCCGCGCCGCTTCAACTGCTTCGCCTTCTGGGGTGGCGGGGAGATCGATCTGCGGGAGGCGTACTTCGCGGACCGCGAGATCGTCATCAACGCGGTCGCGATCATGGGCGGGGTGGAGGTCATCGTTCCGCCCGGGGTCGAGGTCGTCGTGCGCGGCGTCGGCGTCATGGGCGGCTTCGACCACCGCGAGGAGGGCGTACCGGGCGACCCGGGCGCCCCGCGCGTGATCGTCACGGGCTTCGCCTTCTGGGGCGGCGTCGGCGTCGACCGCAAACTCCCCCGCGCGGAGAAGCAGCGCCTGCGCGAGGAACGCCGCAGGGAGAAGCTGGAACGCAAGGAGGAACGCCGCCGAGAGCTGGAAGGCTCCGACGACCACTGAACCGAATCCGGCCCTTCCGGCCGACTCGCCACCCGGGGGCTGATCCGCCCTCCCCGGGGCTGATCTGGCCTCTCGGGTTGATCCGGGCTCTCGGGCCGCTCCGGCTCCTCGGGCCGCTCCAGCCTTTCGGGCTAATCCAGCTCCTCGGGCCGCTCCAGCCCCTCCGGCGTTTGAGGAGCGGGGTCCGGGGCGGAGCCCCGGGTACGGGACGGGTAGGGGCGGCGGGGGCGAAACACATGCCCCGCCCCCTACAACCGCGCCGGAGCCCCACCCTTCAGGTCATCCAGATCGAACGCCTCCGCCATCCGGGTGTACCCCCTGTCACTCGGATGAAGATGATCACCGGAGTCGTACTCCGAACGGAACCGGCGCGGATCGTACGGATCGCGAAGCGCCTCGTCGAAGTCGACGACCGCATCGAACACCCGCCCCGCACGGATCTCCGAGTTGATCACCTGCCGCACGGCCTCCCGCGCGTCGGTGTACCCACGGTGCCCCCGGAACGGCATCAGCGTCGCCCCCACGACCTTCACCCCCCGCGCGTGAGCCCGCTCGACCACCGCACCCAGCCCCGCGACGATCGCGTCCGGATCAGCGGTCCCCGGATGACGCAGAATGTCGTTGACCCCGAGCACGACGACAACGACCTTGACGTTCGTCCGCCCCAGGACATCCCGTTCGAACCGGTTCAGCCCACTGGGGTTCCCGGCCGGCCGCCCCAGCCCGTCGGTGAGAACCCGATTCCCGCTGATCCCCTCGTTGACGACGCTGTACCGCGGCACGTCCCGCCCGGACCCGATCGCCGACCGCAGCCGGTCGGACAGCACATCCGGCCACCGGTTGTTCGCCCCGGTCGTCGAGGTGACGCCGTCGGTCAGCGAGTCGCCGAGGACGACGACCGTGCCGTCCGACTCGTTGCTCAGCACGTCCAGCGCGGTCACGTACCGCCAGACCCCGCTCTGCCCGGTGTACGCCGCCCCCGTCGCGTCCCGGGTGTGCTCACCGTCGGCGACGTACGAGATCTGGCGTGCGTGCGGGTGGTAGGTGACCGGCCCGGAGGCGGTGGGGGAGTACGTCGTGATCAGCACGTCCCCGTCGTGCGGGACGACGACGCGCACGGCGTCGCTCGTCACCTGCCCGCCCGCCGGGATGACGACCGTCGGGCTCCCGGTGAAGGTCAGCGGCCGCACGGTCCCCGCGAGCGCCGCCGCCGTGTCCGGGTCCGCGGACACCGCGATGGAGGCGTGGGTGAGGGTCAGCGGCGACTGGCCGTAGAGGTTGGACAGCGTGACGCGGGCGCTCGTGCCGCCGGCGCTGGTGTGGACGACGTTGCGCACCGAGCGGCCCGCGAGCCCCGTCATCTCGGTGTCGGGCTCGCCCCCGACCGGGGAGGTGGCCCAGGAGGCGACCCAGGTGCCGGCGGAGGCGGGCGCGGCCGGGTTGTTCTGTGCGCCGAGGCCACCGGCGAGGGCACCGCGTTCCCGCGTACCGTCGCCGACTCCGGCACCGACGTAGATGGCGGCGGAGACCGCCACGACCGCGGCGACGATCGCGGCGAGCAGGGCACGCTGCTTGGCGGGAGGCGCTCCCGCGCCCCCGTCACGACCCCGGGTCATGCTGTCCTGTTCTCCTTGGGAGACGGGAGCGCGAGGCTCCGATCCGATGAACCCATGATGATCCATGGGCCGGGAAGTCCGATACGCGGGACCCTTGGGTGATCCCCCTGGACAAACCCCCTCCGGACAGACGCCGGGAACTCCTGTCGCGTTCCAGGAGTCGGTCAGGAAGGGACAATGTGTGAGGGATCACCGAACGGATGGAGCGGATGGAACGGACCGAAGCGGCAGAAACGGCAGAAACGACGGAAACCGGCGGCCGGGACGCCGAAGGGCGGAATGCCCGCGCCGGCGCCTTCACGAACCGCACGATGAACACGTTCAGTCCCGCGGACGAGGAGAAGCGGCGCGGGGTGCGCCGTATGAAGCTCACCGCCACCGGACTGCTGCTGTTCGTCGCCGTCGTCTACGTCCTCACCAAATGGGCCTCCCACCAGGGCGCCGGCCCCTGGGCGGGCTATGTCGCCGCCGCGGCCGAGGCCGGCATGGTGGGCGCGCTCGCCGACTGGTTCGCCGTCACCGCGCTCTTCCGCCACCCCCTGGGCCTGCCCATCCCGCACACCGCGATCATCCCCACCAAGAAGGACCAGCTCGGCGTCTCCCTCGGCGAGTTCGTCGGCGAGAACTTCCTCTCGGAGGACGTCGTACGGCAGCGGCTGCGCGCCGTCGGCATCGGCAGCCGGCTCGGCGCCTGGCTCGCCGTCCCCGAACACGCCGACCGGGTGACCGCCGAGCTGTCGGCGGCCCTGCGCGGTGCGTTGACCGTGCTGCGGGACTCCGACGTCCAGGCGGTGGTCGGCGAGGCCATCACCCGCCGCGCCGACGCCCAGGAGGTCGCGCCCGGCATGGGCAAGATGCTGGAGAGGATCGTCGCCGACGGCGGGCACGAGCGGGCCGTGGACGTCGTCGTCACCCGCGCGCACGACTGGCTGGTGCTGCACGGCGACACCGTGATGGACGCCGTCCACGGCGGCGCGCCCGGCTGGACACCCAGATTCGTCGACCGCAAGGTCGGCGAGCGCGTCTACAAGGAACTGCTGCGCTTCGTCACCGAGATGCGCGACATGCCCGCCCACCCGGCGCGCGGCGCGCTGGACCGTTTCCTCACCGACTTCGCCTCCGACCTCCAGTCCGACACCGACACCCGCGCCCGCGTCGAACGCCTCAAGAGCGAGATCCTCGGCCGGGGCGAGGTGCAGGACCTGATCGCCTCCGTGTGGACGGCCGTACGATCCATGATCGTCTCCGCGGCGGAGGACGAGCGCAGCGAACTGCGCCTGCGCGTGCGCGCCTCGCTGCTCTCCCTGGGCGCCCGCATGTCGCTCGACCCCAAGGTGCAGGGCAAGGTCGACGGCTGGCTGGAGAGCGCCGCGGTGTACGTGGTCACCACCTACCGCAAGGAGATCACCTCCCTGATCACGGACACGGTGGCGGGCTGGGACGCCGAGCACACCACGAAGAAGATCGAGGCCAACATCGGCCGGGACCTCCAGTTCATCCGCATCAACGGCACGGTGGTCGGCTCCCTCGCCGGTCTGCTGATCTACACGGTGTCACGGGCCCTGGGGGCGTAGAGCGTCATGCTCCTGCGGGTGCGTCGTGGCCGGGCGCGCAGTTCCCCGCGCCCCTGAGGAGTCGCGGTCACCGTCGGCCGAAACACGAGGGACCCAAGGGGACCCACGGCGGGGTCGCCTCCCAGGGGCGCGGGGCTGTGTTGATATGCGGCTCCGCCGCGTGGGCGCGAACAGCCACGACGCACCCGCAGGGACGACGCGCCGCAAGCCCCACGGGCCCCACCGCACGCCCCGGCGCGACAAAGCGGACGGGCGTGAGAATCCCCGCCCGGGGGCATACGGAGGTTCGCTTCGTCAGGGAGGGAGCCCATGACCACCGCGCAGTCCGAGCCCGGACGCACCATCACCAGCAGCATCCCCGCCCGCCTGGACCGCCTCCCGTGGTCCCGCTGGCACTGGACCGTCGTCATCGGTCTCGGCACCGTGTGGATACTCGACGGCCTGGAGGTCACGGTCGTCGGCAACATCGCGAGCCGCCTGTCCGAACCGGGCAGCGGACTGCCCATCACCTCCGGCGAGGTCACCGGCATCGCCGCCGCCCTCTACGTCGCCGGCGCCTGTGCGGGCGCCCTCTTCTGGGGCCGCCTGACCGACATCTGGGGCCGCAAGAAGCTCTTCATGATCACCCTCGTGGTCTACCTGGGCGCCACCGCCCTCACCGCGATCGCCTTCGACACCTGGTGGTTCTTCCTCTTCCGCTTCCTCACGGGATTCGGCATCGGTGGCGAGTACGCGGCCATCAACTCCGCGATCGACGAACTGATCCCGGCGCAGTACCGGGGCCGCGTCGACCTGATGATCAACGGCAGCTTCTGGCTGGGCGCGGTCGGCGGCTCCCTGCTGTCGATCCTGGCCCTGAACACCGACATCTTCCCGGCGAACGTCGGCTGGCGCCTGACCTTCGCCCTCGGCGCCGTACTCTCCCTGGTCATCCTCCTCGTACGCCGTCACGTCCCCGAAAGCCCGCGCTGGCTGCTGATCCACGGCCGTGACGAGGAGGCGGAACGCATCGTCGGCGACATCGAACGACGGATCGAGGCCGAGCGGAACGAGCCGCTGCCCCGCGCGGAGGGCGAGCTGACCATCCATCAGCGCGAGAACGTCACGTTCACCGAGATCGCCCGCACCGTCTTCGCCAAGTACCGCAGGCGCTCCGTCCTCGGCTTCTCCCTCTTCATCGGCCAGGCGTTCCTCTACAACGCCATCACCTTCGGCTTCGGCGCGATCCTGACCACGTTCTTCGACGTCCCGTCCGGCAACACCGGCTACTACTTCGCCGTGATCGCGGCCGGCAACTTCATGGGCCCGCTGCTGCTCGGCAAGCTGTTCGACACGGTGGGCCGCCGGGTGATGATCTCCGGTACGTATCTGCTCTCGGGCATCCTGCTGTTCGGCACGGCCTGGCTCTTCGACCGGGGTTCGCTCAGCGCGACGACCCTCACCGCCTGCTGGTGCGCGGTCCTGTTCTTCGCCTCGGCGGGCGCGAGCAGCGCGTACCTGACGGTCTCCGAGGTCTTCCCCATGGAGACCCGCGCGATGTCCATCGCCTTCTTCTACGCCCTCGGCACCGCCGCCGGCGGCATCAGCGGCCCGCTCCTCTTCGCCGAGCTCACCGGCACGGGCGAGGTCGGCGACACGGTCCTCGCCTTCCAGATCGGCGCCGGCCTGATGTGCGCGGCGGGCCTGGTGGCCGCGTTCCTCGCGGTGAAGGCGGAAGGCCGCTCCCTGGAGGACATCGCCACGCCGCTCACGGCCGCCGCGCCGAAGGCGAAGACCGACACGGGCACGGACGACCCGGACGCAAGCGGCTCGAACCCGGTGACGGCGTAGCAGAGTCGGACCACCGCAGCATGCGTCCCGTCCGACCGACAGGAGCCACAGCCCGATGACCGTTCGCCGGATCGTGCCCGACATCCAGGTCGCCTCCGAGGAGGCGCTGGACACCAGCCGGACCTTCTACGGCCTCCTGGGCTTCGAGGAGGTCATGGACATGGGCTGGGTGACCACCCTGGCCTCCCCCGCCAACCCCACCGCCCAGATCAGCCTCTTCACCGAGGAACGCACGGCGTCCGTGGTCCCCGACCTCAGTGTGGAGGTGGAGGACGTCGACGCGGTGTACGAGCGGGTACGGGCGTCGGGCGCGGAGATCGTCCGCGAGCTGCGGGACGAGGAGTGGGGCGTACGCCGCTTCTTCACCCGCGACCCGAACGGCCGAGTGGTGAACGTGCTGACGCACCACTCCTGACTCCTGACTCCCGACGAGAACGGCCCCGGACCGGCGGAGGCTCAGCCCCGCCGGTCCGCCACCGCCCACGAAGCGAGCGCCACGGCCCCCGCGACCCCGAACACGGCGGGCCAGGCGCCCACCTTCTTCGCCAGCGGATGCGATCCCGCGAACGCGGCGACGTACGCCACCGACAGCGCCCCCGCGGCCTTGCCGCCGGCCCGCTCCCGCCACTGCTGCGCGGCGGCGGCCCCGGCGGCGGCGAGGACGACACCGCCGAGCTGCCGCTTCCGGGTCCAGCGGGCCACGCCGTACCCCCCGACGAGTCCGCTCGCGGCCACCACCGAACTGGGAACCCTCACCATGCCTGCTGCCTCCTGCCACTGCCCCGGCCCACCGGGCCGGGGTCGTCCGGACTCCGAGGCTAGCGCTCCGGGAGGTCGCCCCGGCGCCCAGGCCCGAAGCCGACCGTGTGACGCAACATGAGCCCAGGCTTGTCAACTTTCCTCCTGCGCGCTATATAAGAAGGCGAGACCGTAAGGGCATCGCAGATGACACCCACGGAAGGAGATGACCGTGATGCTCATGCGTACCGACCCGTTCCGCGAATTCGACCGACTCGCGCAGCAGGTCTTCGGCGCTACCCCTCCCACCGGCCGCCCCACAGCGATGCCGATGGACGCCTACCGGTCGGGGGACGACTTCATCGTCCACTTCGACCTCCCCGGCATCGACCCCGAGACGATCGACCTCGACGTCGAGCGCAACGTCCTCAACGTGCGCGCCGAGCGCCGCTCCCCGGCGCCCGAGGGCGCGGAGACCGTGGTCGCCGAGCGGCCCGCCGGCACCTTCACCCGCCAGCTGTTCCTCGGCGACACCCTGGACACCGAACGCATCGACGCGTCGTACGAGTCCGGCGTCCTGACCCTGCGCATCCCGGTCGCCGAACAGGCCAAGCCGCGCCGCATCCGGATCAGCGGCGGCGACAGCCGCAAGCAGATCAGCGGTTGACCCCCGCGCACCCACGCGTCCCGCGGACCCGGACGGTCCGCGGGGCGCACCCCCGCGCACATCCGGCCCGGAGGGCGGCACATGCCCGGGAGGAACCGGGGCATTGGAGAACCGGAGACCGGGGCACTGGAGAACCGGAGAAGGAGAGAAGTACCGGATGACCACGCTGACACCGCAGAAGCCCGCGACCCTGGAGCCGGCCGGAGCCATCCCGGCCCCGGCCGCCGCGCCCCGGAACGGCAGCTGGCACCAACTGATCGACGCCGTACAGGAGTCGGGCCAGTACGCGACACGGTCGCAGGCGGAGAACGTCACCCGTGTCGTCCTCTCCGCCCTCGGCGGCCACGTCGTCGGCGACGAACGCGTCGACCTGGCCCGCGCCCTGCCCGAGGAGGCGGCGAGAGTGGTCGCCTCGCAGATCCCGGTGACCCGCGGGCTGACCGCCGCGGAGTTCGTCGACTCGGTGGCGGCCCGCACCGAGGGTGCGACCCCGGCCACCGCCCGCTGGGACGTCAGTTCGGTCCTGGGCGTCCTGCCCGAACTGGTCGGCGACGCCCTGGTCACCCGCGTCCTGGCCCAACTGCCGCCGGGCTACGCCCTGCTCTTCGGCCGGGCGGAACTGTCCCCGGCATGACGACCGGGCGGCGGCCCCCCTCACCCGCGAAAGCCGCCACGACATGACCCGGCCCCGGACCCGTGTCCGGGGCCGGGTCATGTCCGGATCCCCGTCGCCGCCCGCCGAATGGTTCGACAAATGGTTCGACGACGGCCCTCCCCGCACGCCATCCTGCGAGCCGGAAGTCACCTCGACCGACCGTCCCCGGAGGACCGTTGAACCCCACCATCCGCCACATCACCTTCGACTGCACCGGCGACCCCTACGACCTCGCCACGTTCTGGAGCGCGATGCTGGGCAACCCGCTCGCCGACGACGACAAGCCCGGTGACCCGGAGGCCCTGATCGCGGACCCGGCCGGCGGGCCCGGCCTGCTCTTCGTGCGTGTGGCGGAAGGCAAGACCGCCAAGAACCGCCTCCACTTCGACCTCAGGCCGACCGGCCGCACCCGCGAGCAGGAGGTCGCCCGCGCCATCGGGCTCGGCGCCCGCCGACTGGCCGACCACACCCGCCCCGACGGCGGAGGCTGGGTCACCCTGGCCGACCCCGAAGGAAACGAATTCTGCATAGAGCGGGGCGAGCTGGACTAGAACGAACACGCGGCGACCGAGGTGTACGTTCGTACGCCCAAGAGCGTACGATCGTACGCATGCCGACGGACGACCACTTCGCCAACGACCCGCGCACGAACCTGGAGCGCATGCTCGCGGGCGACCTGTACATCGCCGACGACCCGGAGATCGCCCGCCGCCAGCAGCGCGCGATGCGGCTCGCGGCCCGCTACCAGGCCGCCTACCCCGAGAACCCCGCCGAGGCGAGGCCGATCCTGACCGAGCTCCTCGCCTCGGTGGGCGAGGACGTCGACGTACGCCCGCCGCTGTACGTCGACTACGGCAGCAACATCAGCATCGGTGCCCGCACCTTCGTCAACTACAACCTGACCGCGCTGGACGTCGCGCGGATCACCATCGGCGAGGACTGCCAGATCGGCCCGAACGTCCAGCTCCTCACGCCCACCCACCCCGTGGAGCCGGGACCCCGCCGGGACAAGCTCGAGGCCGCGCTCCCCATCACCATCGGCGACAACGTCTGGCTCGGCGGCGGCGCGATCATCTGCCCCGGCGTGACCATCGGCGACAACTCCGTCATCGGTGCCGGCGCGGTGGTCACCAAGGACATCCCGGCGAACGTGGTGGCCGTGGGCAACCCGGCCCGCCCGGTCCGCACCCTCTGAGCCCCGACCACGTCTCATGGCCACCGGACACACCGACCCCCGCCGTCGCGAGCGCATCCTCGCGGCGGCGCTCGACCTGATCGCCGAGGAGGGTGTCGCGGGCGTCTCCCACCGCAAGATCGCCGCGCGGGCCCAAGTCCCCCTGGGCTCGATGACGTACCACTTCACCGGCATCGACGACCTGCTGCACGAGGCGTTCACCGGCTACGCCGACCACGTGGTGACCGTCTTCGAGCACCACCTCGCCGGCGCCACCACCGCCGACGAGGCCCGCGAGGCGGTCACCGACCTCGTCCACACCCTCTCCGAAGGCCCCCGCCGCGACCTGATCCTCACCCAGGAGCTCTACACCCTGGCCGCCCGCCACGAGCGGTACCGCGAACTGTGCGCGCGCTGGATGCGACACAGCCGCACCCTCCTGGAACACCACTTCCCCCCGTCCACGGCCCGCCGACTGGACGCCCTCATCGAGGGCCTGACCCTCCACCGGGCCCTGGACGACACCCCCTCCGACCGCGAACTGACCCGCGAGGCGGTCGCCCGCATCACCGCCGCACCCTGATCCGTGAAAGACCGTGATGCCAAAGGCGGTTGACGGTCCCACGACCCGACGACCGGCCTCCGCCCCCTGTCCGGCGGATCCCCCTGCGTCCTCCGGGGCCGACAACGGCCCGGCACCCCGCCACCATGCCGCACCCCTGCATCGCCCGCCCGCACCGCTTCACTCCCGGCTCCCGCACCCGAGTGCCCGGGTGCGGGCCGTTCTCAGTTCAGCATGTTCCAGATGACCGCCGAACGGGCCTCGGAGACCAGATCGTCGAAGACCGAACCGCCGACACCACCGCCTTGGGGCTCCGGTGTCCGCTGCTCGGGCTTCTCCGGCCTGATGTACCACAACGGAGCGCCGCCGGGGAGGGCCGCGACGGCCGGGAAGCGCAGATCACCGGCGAACCACAGCACCCCCCGGCCGTCGGCCATCCCGAGCCAGACGTCGGTGGGGACAGCTCCCCGGAAGGACGCCGCGACGCTCTTGTCCGGGGCCAGCAGTACGACGCGGCGCTCGGACGACTCCCCCGGGACCTCCTCGAGCCGGCACGGCCACACCTGCCAACGGTTGTTCCCCAGGATGCGCAACAGCCGCTTCGGAGCCAGCCTCGTCATCGATATCCAGGCGGCCACGAGGCCGAGGGCGACCGGACCGGCGAGGAAGGGCAGGAGTTCCGCCCCGAACACCGCACTGACGACGAGCACGAGGAGGAGGGCGAACAGGGACGTCCAGAGGACAGCGCGGTGTGCGGCTTTTCCGGCCTGCTCCACCTGTGCCCGCACCCCGGGCGTGCCCGCCGCGGGATGCGGTGAGACCTGGTATCCGTACTCCTCGGCAAGCATCCGTCCCCCGGCGCGTCGGCTGTGCTCAACGTGTCGGTCGAATGCTAGTGACGCTCGATCGGGTTCGCGCGGTTGTCCGTCGGGCGGTCCGTTCGTCGTCAGCCCTGTCGACCGCTGCCGGAGGCCCACGGCATCCGGCAGCGGCTGCCCGCCGACCCCGTCACGCGTCTCCCCGGCCCTGCTTCTTTCCTGCCGTCGCGCGTGGACCCGCCGAAGTCGAAGATCATCGGCGTGCAGAATGCCCCGCATGCCGATGACGAACATCCCGGAGAGGGCGAAGGCCGACGATGCGCAGGCGGTCGGCCGCGCTCTCGCCAGAGCCTTCGGCGACGACCCGATGATGCGGTGGTTCTTCCCCGACGACTCCTCCCGCGAGGCCGGGTCGGGACCACGGCCGACCGCGTCAAGCTCAAGCACCTGCGCCACGACCCGCGTGCGGCGCCGCACGTGCGGGGCGGTGACGTGTGGTCGTTCGCCGTCGCCGTCGCCGTCGCCGAGGGCGAGGCCGAGACCTCCGGGATCACGACGGTCCCCGGCGACGCGGTCGGCCGCGAACTCCTCGGCATGATCCCGGAATCCGCGAGGCCGGAGGACGAGGACGCGTTCCTGGAACAACTGGTCGCCGAACGCCGGCTGGTCATCCGGCTGAAGGTGAACCGGCTGTACGGGACGGCCCTCGGCATCGAGGGCCGGGAGCCGCCGTCGCATGTCACGCCGGCCGCTCCTCCCACGCCGGGGAGGAGCGGGGCACCACACTGAACTCCTCCCGGCGGTACCGCTACGGCCAGGCCGGCAACCTCGTCTGCCCCAGGCGGACCGGGCCTGTGCGGGCGGTCGGTCAGTCGACGAGGGCGGTGGCTTCGATTTCGACGAGGACGCCCGGCTCGAAAAGGCAGTCGACGCCGATGAGTGACGACGGGGGGAGGGGCTGCGGCAGCCCGATCTCGTCGGCGACGCTTTCGACGCCCGCCATGAAGGCGGTGATCTTCTCCGGCTTCCACTGGGTGACGTAGATCGTCAGCCGTACCACGTCGTCGAACGTCGCGCCGGCCCCGGCGAGACCGCGTGCGGTGTTGCGCAGCGCCTGCGCGACCTGTCCGGAGAGATCTCCCGGCGCGACGGGTGTCCCGTCCGCGAGGCTGGAAGTCTGCCCACTGACGTGGACGTGCCTGCTGCCGGTACCGACGGCGACGTGATGGTAGGGCGCGGGCTGCAGCAGACCCTCGGGGGTGAAACGTCGAACGGACATGGTTCTCTCCTGTCGGTGACGGACTTGGTATAGCTTTGATACCTAGGAGACGCAGGAAACTTCAACGAGACCAGGTTTCATGACCGATACCGCCCCTTCCCGCGACGACGAGCTGAGCATCCCGGCGCCGCACCGCGAACTGCTCGACCAAGTGCTGGACAAGTGGTCCTTGAGCGTGCTCAGCGAGCTGTGCGAGGGGCCGCGCCGGTTCAACGAGCTGCGTCGCGCGATCCCCTCGGTCACGCAGAAGTCGCTGACCGCCACCCTGCGCAGACTGGAGCGCAACGGCATCATCGAGCGCGAGGTCGTGGCCTCCAGGCCTGTCGCGGTGGAATACCGGATCACTCCACTGGGGAAGACCATGCGCCCTCCCGTCGATGTCCTCCTGGACTGGGTACGGACGTACATGCCCCAGATCGAGAAGGCACGGGATGCCTTCGACTCCGAGTGAGGAGAGGAACGGGAAATCCGCCCGCGCTCCGCCACACGCTCTGGTCCTCACCGGCAAGGCGAAACACTTCTCCGCCCCTTCCACGGGCGAACCCGCCGGGTCCGTCATCGGTTGCGGACGGGGCGGTCCGGCGCCTGCTCGGTGCCGCGGCGCCCGTCCTGGCCTCCTCTCCGTCGGCGCGGGGATCCCGAAGCGGACGGCCGGCCCTGCTTCACCGACGTCGTGGACCGCGCCGAAGTCCGTCCTGCGACCCGTCCTCCGGACATGGGGGACCGTCCCGGTCGGGGGACCGCAGGGTCAGGTCCCAGGCCCTGACGCGTAGGCGGACCTCGGTGCTTGTGCCGGTCGGCGGAATCGCGCCGAGTCGGCTTCGGATCGGCCGGGAAGGCCGAAAAGTGATGCTTGACGATTCAACATACTTATTGTGAGCATGCGCATGACGTCCTGAGATCGGAGTCCTTCATGCGTCTGAAGTCCCTTGTCCTCGCGGCGGTACCCGCGGCTTTCCTCGGTGTCGTGGCCTCCGCGCCCAGCGCGTCGGCGTGGTCTCCCGGGAACTGCCAGACGGGCACGTTCTGCGTCTGGCCCGAGTACTGGTACGGCGACACGGACATGCAGCCGTCGCTGGTGACCGACGATGAATGGTCGGGCAGCGCTCTCGGCCACATCTTCTACAACAGGACGTCCCAGGACGTCACGATGACGTACGTCGTCGTCGGACAGGAGGAGAAGGGCCCCAGGACGGCATGCGTCTCCGGCAACAACGGCAGCTACTTCACGATGCCCATGTACGTCACGGACATCGCCTGGCGTGAGGACGACGGCAGCCCCTGCTGGTGACCGGCCCCCAGGCACCGTCTCCAGCGGCGCTGGAGCACGTCGGGTGTCCTCTGCTCCGCGCTCACGATCTCTCGCTCCTCGGTCTTCCCCGTCCCGCGAAGAGCGTTCCGCACGTCTGCACCCTGTGCGGGCATCGCCCGGATCAGAAGCCCGGCGGCTCCGAAAGGGAGTGCGGGAGAGCCGTCGCGCTGCGAGACTGCGTCGATGATCGACGTGCCTACCGCTGTGCTGGACTCGTTGTACGGGCTCGCGTTCGGCGACGCGTTCGGCGACCGCTGGTTCGGCATCCTGCGCAGGCATGGTCCGGCAGCCCTGGAGGCGCGGACGCTGCCCCCGGAACCGCTGTGGCGGTGGAGTGACGACACCGCTCAGGCGCTGGTTCTCGTCCGGGAGCTCGTCGAGGGCGGGGGCATCGTCGACCAGGACCGCCTGGCCCGGCGCCTCGCGGCGGCCTACGCCGAGGACACGCACCGCGGCTACGGAGCCTCGATGCACGATGTGCTGCGCCGGATCGATGCGGGCGAGCCCTGGCAGGAGGTGGTCGCCGGACAGTTCGGCGGCCAGGGCTCCTGGGGCAACGGCGCGGCCATGCGGGCCGCCCCGCTCGGTGCCTGGCACGGCGCCGACCTCGATGTGGTCGCTGAGCAGGCCGCCCGCCAGGGTGCGGTCTCGCACCACCACCCGGAGGCGGTCACCGCAGCGGTGGCGGTCGCCCTGGCCGCGGCGCTGGCGACCCGCAGCCGGGGCGGGCCCGCCCCGGCCGGACCGGACTTCCTTCAGGCGGTCGCCGAACGGCTCCCCGACAGCGACGTCCGGTCGGGAGTGCGGATCGCGGCCCGGATGCCGGAGCGCACCTCGGTCCGGCACGCCGCGGAGGTCCTGGGCTCCGGCTACCGGATGTCAGGGCCCGACACCGTCCCGTACGCCCTGTGGTGTGCGGCGGGGCACCTCGACGACCTGCACGAGGGCCTGTGGGTCACGGTCGCCGGGCGCGGCGACATCGACACCACCTGCGCCATCGCGGGCGGGGTCATCGCCGCCCGCACCGGCGTCGCCGCCCTTCCTCCCGCATGGCACGCGGCCTGTGAACCGCTGCCCCCGGTCGTGGCGCGGTGAGGACTCCCACCGGGTGGAGCGGTGCCGGGTCCCTGCCGGTCCCACCGTGCGGCCGTGTCAGGCCGGCCGACGTCACCGCGCTCTTCCCCGAACTGATCCCGCTGGCACGCCCGGCGATCCGGTTGCATCCCCGCCCCGGCTCGCCGTCGCCGCACGAGAGTTCGGTCGGCGGACCGCTGCTGTGGCCCGCCGGCGAGCCGTGGCCGTACTGCGACGAGTCGCACGACGAGGCGCACGAGCTGTACGAGGCGTACGAGGTGTGCGCCGATGGGTTCGACGAGTGGCGCGAAGGCCCGAACCCCATGGTGCCCGTCGCCCAGCTGTACGTGCGCGACGTACCCCTGCTGCGACCGCCCGGCCGGGCCGATCTGCTCCAGGTGCTGTGGTGTCCCTTCGAGCACGAGCCGGACTGCAAGCCTCCGACCGCGCTGTTCTGGCGATCCTCCGCTGAGGTCACCGACACCCTCGTCGCGCCGCCCGGCCCGTTCGCGGTGCAGTACGACGGCTACGTGCCGCGACCGTCCGTGCTCGCGCCGGAGGAGATTACCGGGTTCCTTGCAGAAAGCCCCGGCGTTCACGCCGGGGATGAATGCATCTCAGGAGTGCTTTGACGTGCACTTCAGAGCGGACGTTTCTGC